>CAZTAJ010000024.1:0-45529 GCA_964611575.1 uncultured Verrucomicrobiota bacterium | reverse complement strand
TGCCGACAAACCGCCCGGTGCGGCGCGTGGACGGCAACGACGTGGTCTTCAAGACGCAGCGCGAGAAGTTCAAGGCGATCATCGACGAGATCAGCGCGTGTCATGAGCACGGGCAGCCGGTCCTGGTTGGCACGATCTCGGTCGAGACCTCGGAATTGCTCAGCCGCATGCTGAACCGCCTGCATATTACGCACAGTGTGCTGAACGCCAAGAATCACGAGCGCGAGGCCGACATTGTGGCGCGCGCCGGGCAGAAGGGCGCGGTCACGATCGCCACGAACATGGCCGGCCGCGGCACGGACATCAAGCTGGGCGAGGGGGTGGTGTGGGTGGCGCGCGAGACGATCACATCGCAGACGCGGCTGGAGGACAAGATCGAGGGCAAGACGATGCGAGCGTTGCTCCTCGACAAACCCTGCGGGCTGCACGTGATGGGGTCGGAGCGGCATGAATCGCGGCGGATCGACCGCCAGTTGCGCGGCCGCTGCGCGCGCCAGGGCGATCCGGGATCATCGCGCTTCTTCGTGTCGCTTGAGGACGACCTCATGCGTCTGTTCGGGTCCGACCGCATCGCCAGTATCATGGGTCGGCTCGGCATGCAGGAAGGGGAGATGCTCGAACACCGCTGGCTCAACCGATCGATCGAGACCGCCCAACGCCGCGTGGAGCAGCAGAATTTCTCCATCCGGAAACGCACGCTCGAGTACGACGACGTGATGAATACGCAGCGGACCGTGATCTACGGGTTCCGCGGCGAGATCGTCCGCAGTTCGAACACGCGTGAGCAGCTCTACGATCTCATGTACGACGTCATCTACGGGCGTGTCGAGGATGCCATGGCGGCCGGGCCGGATGCCCTGGATGCCTTTCTGGTCTGGCTGCATTCGACGTTCCCGGTGTCGGTGAAGCGCGAAGAACTGCAGACCGGGAAGGAGACCGTCGAGGCCAATGCGCGCGCGATCTTCGAGAAGGTGCGTGTGGCCTATGAAGCCAAGGTGTCGGGCGGGACCGGGGACCTGGCGGGAGCGGTCGAACGAAACGTCATCTTGCAGGCGATCGACACGCATTGGCAGGACTACCTGAGGAGCATGGATGCCTTGAGGCAGGGGGTCGGGTTGCGGGCCTATGGCCAGCGCGACCCGCTGGTCGAGTACAAGCGCGAAGCGTTCGACATGTTTGCCCACCTGATGGACGACATCCGCGAGGATATCTGCGCCAAGATCTTCCGCGCGTCGAGCCAGATGCTGTCCCTGGAACGCTTCATGAGCCAGTTGCCGCGACAGGCGGTGCATGACGAGGTCAGCATGCTCGGCGGCCACACCGGCCAGCCGCAGGGGGCGGCCCCGTCGGCGGTGCGCGGCGGCGAAGCCGTCATGCAGGCCGCGATCAAGGCGGCCTCCACCCCGGTCCGGCGTGAAATGCCCAAGGTCGGACGCAATGAACCCTGCCCCTGCGGCAGCGGAAAGAAGTACAAGAAGTGCTGCGGGGCCAACGAGGCCTGAAGGGTGCGAGGGGTCATGGTTCAGGGTTCAACGGTTCACCCGTCGAGCGGGATAGCGCCGGCGCCTGACAGGCCTTGGGTGTGCGGCATTGGCCGACCGGCCTGGCGGACGGTCGCGGCGTTGCTTTCGGGCGTGCTGCTGGCGCTGGCCTTTCCCCCGTTCGAGATGGCATCCCTGGCGTGGGTGGCCCTTGTGCCGCTGCTGATCGCCCTGATCGGGGTCGCCCCCCGGCAGGGCGCACGCCTGGGCTGGGTGACCGGGGTAACCTTCTGGCTCGTGGGACTCTCGTGGCTGCTCCGCCTGCTGCAGACCTCGCCGGCTCCGTTTCCCCTGATCCTGCTGGCCTGGGTGCTGCTGACCGCCTACTGCGCACTGTTCCCGGCGGCGTTTGGTCTCACTTTCGCCTGGCTCTCCGGCCGGATCGGTGCGGAGCGGCTTTGGCAGACGTTGCCGCTGGGAGTGCTCGCCGTGGCGGTCTGGGTGGGAGGGGAGACTTGGCGCGGATTTCTTTTCGGGGGCTTCCCGTGGAATGCGCTGGGCATTTCCCAGTACCGCAACCTGCTGCTGATCCAATGCGCGGAATGGGGCGGCGTTGCGGCGGTGAGCGCGGTGGTGGTCTTCATGAATGCCGGCATTGCCTTCACGCTGCGGCGCTACCGGCCGGGACGCCCGTGGCCGCGCTACCGCCCGCATGTCGAACTGTTTGCGGCGTTGATGGTGACGGTCCTGTGCTTTCTGTTTGGCGTCGACCGGGTGCGAAGCCAGGGGGGCTTGCTGCCGACCGTGACGGTGACGGCCATTCAGCCGGCCATTCCGCAACTGAAGAAATGGGAGGACGGAGAAGCCGAGCGCATCCTGACGCGGCTGCGCACGTTGACGGAGCCCGTCATGGCGGCGGCCGACAAGCCGGATCTCGTCATCTGGCCCGAGACCGCCACGCCGGAGGTGGTCACGGCCGAAGGCCAATCGCTGGAACTGGTCCGCGACCTCACCCGCCACGGCGTGCCGTTGCTGGCGGGTTCGATGGATGTGATTGATGCGGGCGCCGAGGGATTCGTTTGCTACAACACTTCGTTCCTGTTCGGCCCCGACGGCCAGGTGGGCGGTCGGTACGACAAGCGGCATCTGGTTCCGTTCGGCGAGACGATTCCGCTCAGCGGCGTCTTCCCCTGGCTGGCGAAACTGGCGCCCATGGGTTGGAACTGCACGCCCGGCAGGGCCGCCACCGTCATGGAAATCGGCGACCCGCCGGCGCCCTTCGGGTGCCTGATCTGTTTCGAGGATATCCTGCCCGCCCTGTCGCGCGCCTGTGTGCTCAATGGGGCGCGCCTGCTGATCAACCAGACGAACGACGCCTGGTTCGATCGTACGGGCGGCCCGCTGCAACACATGAGCCACAGCGTATTCCGCGCGGTCGAGACGCGCGTGCCGCTGGTCAGGGTCGGCAATTCGGGCATCACATGCCTCGTGAGGGCCGACGGGAGGGTGGTGGATGCGACCCTCAACACGTGGCGGCAGCCGCCGCAGGCGACAGTCGTCACATGGCAAGTGGGCGTCCCCGGCCCGGAATGGACGCCGACCGCGTACATGCGGCATGGGGACCGGTTGTTCGCCTGGCCGTGCGGGGCCGTGGCCGGAATCGGTTTTGTGCTTGCCTTCGCTGCGGCGAGGCGGAAAATAGTTCCCGCTTAATGGTCAAACGGAGATGAATGGATGAACGAAGACCTTCAGGGCCGCCTCGACGCGATGCGGAAAAAGACCGAAGACATGCGAGGTTATCTTTGACGTCGCGCGCCGCACCGCGACATTGAAGGAACTGGAATCGCAAACTGCCATCCCGGGGTTCTGGGACGACCAGAACAAGGCCAAGGCCCTTTTCGACCGGATCAACGAACTCAAGGCGTTCCTGGAGCCGTTTGCCGGGATCCAGAAATGCCTGGAAGACGCCGTCATCATGGCGGAGCTTGCCGAAGCGGAGACAGGCGCCGCACGTGTGCAGGCGCTGGCGGAGGCCGCCCGCGACCTGGAACAGGCCGAAAGCGATTACCAGAAACTGGAAATCCAGTCGTTGCTCAGCGGTCCCCTGGATCGGAACAACGCCTATCTGTCCCTGCATGCGGGCGCGGGCGGGACCGAGTCCTGTGACTGGGCTTCCATGTTGCTGCGCATGTTTCAGCGCTACGCGACCCGGCGCGGTTTCGAAACCGAAATTCTCGATCTGCAGGCGGGTGATGAGGCCGGTATCAAAAACGCCACCCTGGCGGTCCGGGGCCCCTTCGCCTATGGCATCATGAAGTGCGAACGCGGCGTCCATCGTCTGGTGCGCATCAGTCCGTTCGATGCCAACAAGCGGCGGCACACGTCGTTCGTATCGCTGGACGTGGTGGCCGAACTGGCGGACGACATTGCGGTCGAGATCAATGACGAAGACCTGCGCGTCGATACCTACCGGTCCAGCGGCTCAGGCGGCCAGCATGTCAACAAGACCGATTCGGCCATCCGCCTCACGCATATGCCCACGGGTGTCGTGGTATCGTGCCAGGCGGAGCGATCGCAACATGCGAACCGCGATAAAGCGATGAAGATGCTGAAAGCGCGGCTCTATGAACTCGAACTGGACAAGAAGCGCCGCGAAATGGAACGCTTCTATGGGCAAAAAGGGGAAATGGCCTGGGGTAACCAGATCCGGTCTTACGTGCTCCAGCCCTACACGATGGTAAAGGACCACCGGACGGATGTTGAGACCAGCAACGTGGAAGCCGTACTGGATGGCGAGCTGGATCGGTTTGTCGACGGGTATCTGAAATACATGAAAGCCGCGGAGAAGGCGGGCGAGCAGGGCTACCGGTAGGGGGAAGGTGGGAGGTGGAAGGCAGTGCAAGATGCCAATGAACGCCCAACAACGAACGCCCAACGCCCAACATCCAAGTTCGTATCGTTCTCCGTTGGACGTTGGTTGTTGGATGTTGGGCGTTGGATGTTTTCCGGGAGATTGAGGTGATCCAATGTTGCGCAGCATGACAGGTTATGGGCGTGGCGAGGCGACGGCCGGGGGCATCCGGGTCGAGGCCGAACTGAGTTCCGTAAACCGCAAGCAGTTGGAGGTGCGCCTCAATCTGCCGCGGTCCCTGGCCGGTTTCGAGTCGCGGCTGGTTGAAAAGGTCCAGGCGAGCGTATCGCGGGGCCAGGTGAGCGGCGGTGTGATGGTGCATGTGTCCAGCGCGGCACGGCGGAAGAACGCACGGATCGATCATGCCCTGGCGGCGGCCTACATCAAGGAACTGCGCCGGGCGGCGGCCGAACTGAAGTTGAATGATGACCTGCCTGCGTCGGTGCTGCTGCAACTGCCGGATGTGGTGCAGCATGTGGATGTCGAGCAGGATGCGGATGACGTCTGGCCGGCACTGCAGCGCGCGTTTGACGGGGCCCTGAAACAACTGGTCGCCATGCGCGAGCGGGAAGGGACCGCCCTGGCCTGCGACATCGGCGGTCGCTTGAAGGGCCTGGCGGCGGTGTTGGGCGTGATCCGGCTGGCGGCGCCGGCTGTCACCGCGAAATACCGTCTGGCGCTGCTGGACCGACTGAAGAACGCGGGCTTGTCCCTGGCGGTTGACGATCCGGCGCTCGTGAAGGATCTCGCCTTGTTTGCCGAGCGCGCCGACATTTCCGAGGAAGTGGTGAGGTTGGGCAGTCATCTGAAACAGGCCGGCGGGCTCTTGAAATCGAAGGACCCGGCAGGACGGCCGCTCGACTTCCTGGCGCAGGAGATGTTCCGCGAGATCAACACGATCGGGTCCAAGGCCAACGATGTGGCCATTACCCGCGATGTGATCCGGTTCAAGACCGAACTCGAACGCATCCGGGAACAGGTTCAGAATATCGAGTGAAGAGTGACACGTGATGAGTGACATGTGACGAGTGAGGAATCACACGGTTCGCTGGCTGGAGAATAGAGCCATATGAGCGCCATCCCTTCCCGTATTGTCCGCCCCTTGCTCCTGGTTGTCTCGGCGCCTTCGGGCGCGGGCAAGACAACGTTGTGCGACCGGCTGCTGGCCGAGAGCCCCGGGATGGTCTATTCGATCTCTTGCACCACGCGCGCGCCGCGGGGCAATGAGGTGAATGGGCAGGACTATCATTTCCTGTCCGAGGCGGAATTCGAGCGCCGCGTGAAGGCCGGCGAGTTCCTGGAATACGCCACCGTGCATGGGCGGCAGTACGGCACCTTGCGCCAGGCCGTGGTGGAGGCGCTGGCCGCGGGACGGGATGTGCTGATGGATATCGACGTGCAGGGCGCGGCGCAGATCCGGCGTGCGGCAATGGGGGCTGAGGGGCCGCTGAAGCGCGCTTATGTCGATGTGTTCGTGGCGCCGCCGTCGATCGAGGCGCTGCGCGAACGACTCAGCAAACGATCGGAGGACACGCCCGCCGTGATCGAGCAGCGCCTTCAGAATGCGCGCAGCGAATTGGAATGCTGGCGCGACTACGACTACCTGATTGTGAATGACCAACTGGACGAGGCCTACCGCCAACTGCGCGCGATTGTCGGCGCCGAGCATTGTCGCGTATGCCCCGCCTGATCGATACGCATATGCACGTCCACTCCTTCACGGAGCAGGACGTGGCCGGCGTGCTGAACCGGGCCCGGGCGGCGGGGGTGGATCGCATGGTGGCGGTCGGCGGCAATGCCGCGGTGAATGCGGCTGTCCTGCGGGTGGCGGCCGCGCATCCGGCCATGCTGCGGGCGGCGGTCGGCTTCGACCGTGACTGTGCCGCGGAAGGGTGTGATCTCCCGGCGCTTGAAACACTCATCCGTGCGCATGTCGCCGCCGTGGTGGCGGTGGGGGAGATCGGCCTGGACTACCACTACTCGCCGGAGACAGCGGGTGCCCAGCGCCGCCTGCTGGAGGTGCAACTCGAGCTGGCGCGACGGTTGGGCCTGCCGGTCATCGTCCACAGCCGGGACGCCGATGCGGATATGATCGCGATCCTCACGTCGCATGCGGCGTCATGGACGGGGGATCCCGGGCGGATTGGCGTGCTGCACTGTTTCACGGAAGACGAGCCGTTTGCCCGTGTGTTGCTGGACCTGGGCTTCATGATCAGTTTCAGCGGCATTGTGACCTTCCGGAACGCCGACCCGCTGCGCACGGTGGCGCGCGGCGTGCCGGCCGACCGGTTGCTGATCGAGACCGACACGCCGTACCTGGCGCCGGTGCCGCATCGCGGCAAGCCCAACGAACCCGCATTCCTGCCGGCCATCGCCGAATGCCTGGCACGGGAACGCGGAGAGACGGCGGAGACCCTTGCCCGGCAGACGGTGCAAAATGCAGCCACCTTGTTCGCGTGGCCGTGAGGGGTGATGGCCCGTCATGGATGAACACGGAATCGCGACCTCGGAGTTTGTCCCTGCCAGAAAAGCACCAAATTACCAAAAGCAAGCACTGGATCACTAGAAGGGGATGCCCACCGGATGCCATCATGCCTCCGGTCTTGTGCGGGGATATCCGAATCATGTGTGAGAAGTGCGGTTGTTCAGACACGGCGGACCATAGCCACGAGCGGGAGCATCAACAGGCCCCTGGTGTCGCCGCTGTATTGTCGCACAACGACCGGCTTGCCGAGCGAAACCGGGGGTACGCCCTGGCCAAACGCGTAGTCGTAGTCAATCTGCTCTCCTTTTCGCGTTCGAACGTCCATGCCCTGGTGGAGCGGACCGTTGCTGAGTACGGCCGGCGGCGGCGTGTCGCGGTGATCACGGCGGCGGATGTGGAGGCGCTGGGCGCGCATCACGATCACCACCATCCCCACGACCATTCCCACGAGACTCTCCCGGATGAGACGGCGGCGGTGGACGCGCATGCGGTCGGACACGTATTGTCCCATCTGGACCTCGATCCCGTGGACCTGGTCCTGATTGAAAACGGGGGTAGTGCGGCCTGCCAGTCCGTCTTTGACCTGGGCGAGACCGCCCGTGTGGCGGTGTTCTCCGTCCGCGAGGGCGAATTGAAACCGCTCAAGTTCCCCCTGTTGTTTGCCAATGCCCGTGCGGTGGTGATCAACGAGGTGAATCAGGCCGGCGGGTTGGGGTTCGATGCGGCGAAAGCCCGGTCCAACCTCCGTCAGGCAGCCCCGAAGGCCGCGGTGCTGGAAGTCGCACCCGAAACCGGTGCGGGCATGGATGGCTGGTATGCGTTTTTGGATGAACTGGTGAAATTGAACGGCAAATATAAGGAGACGGGAGTCATGGCGAAGCAGAGCATTGCGCAGGCGGTCAAGTCGGGTCGGGTGTTGGTTTCGGATGGCGCGTGGGGCACCTTCCTCCAGAAGAAGGGGATGAAGCCGGGCGAGTGTCCTGAACTGTGGTGCGTGGAGCACCGGGCGGATGTCCTGGATATCGCCAAGGGCTACATCGCGGCCGGGGCGGACATGATCGAATCCGACAGTTTCGGCGGCACCCGCTGCAAACTCGAGCATTTTGGGCTGGCGGTCCGCACCGTGGAACTCAACAAGGCGGCGGCGGCGATTTCCCGGGAGGCGGCGGGTTCGGACAAGTGGGTGATCGCGTCGGTCGGCCCGACGGGCCTGATGACGGCAATGGGCGATGTCACCGAGCAGGATCTCTACAACTTCTTCAAGGAGCAGGTCGTGGCCCTTGCCGCGGGCGGCGCTGACGCCATCTGCGTGGAGACCATGAGCGCTCTGGATGAGGCCGCAGCCGCCATCAGGGCCACCCGCGACAACACGAAGTGCGAAGTGATCTGCACGTTCACCTTCGAACGCACCGTCCAGGGCGAGTACCGGACGATGATGGGCGTTTCCCCGGCTGAGGCCGCCAAGGCCTCCGTCGCGGCGGGTGCGCACGTGATCGGCGCCAACTGCGGCAACGGCATGGAGCGGATGGTCGAGATCGTGAAGGAAATGCGCAAGGCGGCCCCGACGGCCCCGATCCTGGTCCACGCCAATGCCGGCTTGCCAAAGAACGTCAACGGCGTGGATGTGTTCCCGGAAACCCCGGCCGACATGGCCGGCCGCGTGCCGGCCCTGGTCGCGGCGGGCGCCAATATCATCGGCGGCTGCTGTGGGACGACCCCCGCGCATATCGCGGCCATTAAGCAGGCCGTGGCGGGGCTGAAGAAGTAGCCCAAGAGTTCTTTGTTCTTGGTTCGTGGTTCGTGGTTCAGGACCAAGTGATAAAGAACAGAGAATAGGGTGCCAGACACTGGAACGCAGAACGACCAACAACGAACCAAGAACCAAGAACCACGAACAAAGAACCAGGAACAAAATGAGCTTTGAACCCAAGTTTATGGCGACAGCGATCGGCAGCATGCCTTTCGACAACGCGGAATTTGCGGTGGATGTTTCGCTGAAGACGATCGGCGAGGCGCCCATCTGGCCCCAGCTTCCCAAGTTCGGGATGAACGAGCAGATGGAAATCCAGTACTCCGAGGGCATGCCCGGCGCGGTCATCGATCGCGAGAAACAGCGGATGTATTTCGATACGGCCGCCGATTCTTCCGAGGGCTTCGCCAACTTCTACGAGAAGTACATGGCGGTGGAAGAAGGGGGCAACGACCTGGAGTTCGTGGCCATCAGCCCCGAATTCTCGCGCGGGATCTACGCCTTGGAGAAGCGCCTGAAGGCCGAGGGCAAGAAGCGCCCCGTCGTGAAGGTCCAGACCACCGGTCCGTGCAGTTTTGCCCTGACCCTGGTGGATGAGAACAAGCGGGCGATCTACTACAACGAGGAGTTCCTCGACATGATCGTCAAGGCGCTTACGCTCAAGTGCCGCTGGCAGATCCGCAAGTTCAGGCCCTACGCCGAGCGGATCATCTGCTTCATCGACGAGCCGATTCTCTCCGCGTTCGGCAGTTCGACCTATGTATCGGTCAAACGCGCCGATGTGGTGGCCCGCGTCAACGAACTGGTCCAGGCGATTCACGCCGAGGGCGGCCTGGCGGGCGTCCACTGCTGCGGCAACACCGAATGGAGCATCCTGATCGATGCGGGCGTGGATATTGTGAATTTCGACGCGTTCGAATTCGCCCACACCATCGCCATGTACTCCGACGCCGTGAAAGCGCACCTGGGCAGGGGCGGCATGCTGGCCTGGGGCGTGGTGCCGACATCCAAGGCCATCCGGGAACAAACCGTCGAGTCCCTTGCGGCGAAACTGAATGCGGGAATGAATGCCCTGGCGGCCAAGGGACTTGACCTGCAGCAGATCGCGCGGCAGGCGTTGATCACGCCGTCCTGCGGCACCGGTTCGCTGGACCCGGCGGACGCCATGAAGGTTTTCGAGTCGCTCTGCGCGCTGTCAAAGACGATGAAGGCGCAATTCAAGTTCTAAGGCGGTTCGTTGTTCTTGGTTCGTAGTTCTTTGTCCGTAGTTGTTGAGGATTGTTCCGGGTCCACCGTTTTGTGTTCCTAGTAGGGCAAAGAGGGGCGGGCAACCACGAAGGAAGAACCAAGAACAAGTCCATGAGTGACGTTCATTGTCCAGGACAGGATCAGCGGTATTGGCGGCCGGAGGATATCTTCACGGCCGCCTGTCCTCATTGCGAGGCCGAGATCGAGTTCTGGAAGGATGAGCCCGTTCGGATCTGTTCGGCCTGCAAGAACGAGGTGCGCAATCCGCGCATGGATCTGGGGTGCGCCAAGTGGTGCCGGGAAGCGAACAAGTGTTTGGGTAAGGAGAAGAGTTCCTAGTTCTTTGTTCTTGGTTTGCAGTAGGAGAAGAACGGATTCGATCCTAGCCACGAACCCTCGACGAAGAACAAAGAACGGCTTTTCAACCAACAACCACGAACCACGAACCAAGAATCACGAACCCATAAGCACATGAAGATCGCCGTTTCAGGAAAAGGGGGGGTCGGCAAATCCACGCTGTCAGCGGCATTGTCGCTGTTACTGGCGCGGCAGGGGCGGACTGTCCTGGCGGTCGATGCGGATCCTGATGCCAACCTGGCGGCTTCTTTGGGCGTGCCGGCGGACGAACGCCGGCGGATGATCCCGATCGCCCGTCAGATCGCCTTGATCGAGGAACGCACGGGCGCCAAGGTCGGGCGCTCCGGACAGGTCTTCAAACTGAATCCGGATGTGTCGGATATCGCCGACACGTTTGCCTCACGGCACAACGGGGTGGCGTTGCTGGTTCTGGGCGCCGTGGAACGGGGCGGAGGCGGATGCGCCTGTCCGGAAAATGTGCTGCTCAAGGCGCTGGTGTCCGAGGTGGTCCTGAACCGGGACGAGGCCCTGGTGATGGACATGGAAGCGGGGATCGAGCACCTGGGACGGGGCACCACCCGGGGCGTTGACTTCATGGTGGTCGTCGTGGAGCCCGGCCAGCGTTCAGTGGACACGGCCCGGCGGGTGTTTGAACTGGGCAGCCAGATCGGTCTACGGCGATTTGGCGTGGTGGCAAACAAGATTGCGACGCCGGCGGACGAGGCGTTCGTGCGGGCGGCCTTTCCGGACCGGGAACTGCTGGGCATCATCCCGTACTCAGAGGAATTGCGGGGCGCGGACCGCGAGGGCCGCTCGGTTCTCGACGGGATGTCGTCGGGGCTGCTGGGCCGGTTTGAGGAGATTCTGAAGAAGTTGGGGGAGAAGAGTTCTTAGTTCTTGGTTCTTGGTTCGTGGTTCTTTGTTCTTGGTTGGGAGGAATACAGCGTGACTGCCAATGAAATCGAACGGAAGAAGTACCTGGCCCTGATGGAAAGGGTGGAGGAACTCGAAGACCAAGTCGAGGCGCTGGAAAGCAGGAAGGCCCCCATCGTCGAAGTACGGGCGCTTCAAGAAAAGCTCGCCGCGGCGCGCACCGAACTGACCCGCATCAGCGACGGCTGCGGCCACCCACATCCCGCGAGTTGACCGCCAGGAACAACGAGTAACCAAGAACCACGAACGAAGCACCAAGAACTCCCACATGAGCTACACCATTGCCATCACAGGAAAGGGGGGCGTCGGGAAGACGACCCTGGCGGGCCTGATGGTGAGCCGCTTGATCGCCGGGGGGTGCGGCCCGGTGCTGGCGGTGGATGCCGACCCGAATACCTGCCTGGACTCGGTGCTGGGGGTTTCCATCCGGCAGACGATCGGCGGGGTCCGCGAGGAGGCCCGTCAGATTGCCGGAAAAGGCATGTCCGCGGGGGTGTCGAAGCAGGAATTGCTCGAGATGAAGATCTCGGAGAGCCTGGTCGAAGGGGCCGATTTCGATTTTCTGGCCATGGGCCGGCCCGAGGGGCCGGGCTGCTACTGCTACGCGAACAACGTGCTCAAGAATGCCCTGGGCGAAATCGCGACGCACTATCCGTACGTGGTTCTGGACAACGAGGCGGGGCTGGAAAACCTGTCGCGCCGGATTGTCCAGAAGGTGGATTTACTGGTGATGGTGGCCGATCCGTCCCGGCGCGGGTTGGAGACGGTGCGCCGCCTGCATGCGCTGGCCCGGGAAATGGACATAGCGTTCGACCAACTGGCGATCGTGGTGAACCGGCTCAGGATGGAATCTCTGCCCTCAGAGCTGGCCGCGATCCGCACGGAAACGGGCGCCCGGTTTGTGCTGGGGTTGCCCGACAATGCGGCGGCCGCGGGCTTGGCGGAGCGGGGCGGGGCGGTGATGGAACTGCCGGCGGACAATGAACTGGTCCGGCGGGTGGATGGTTTTCTGAACGAGATTCTGGGTTCAAATCGAGAAAGGTGAACAACATGACGACCGAAGCGAAAGCGGGGAAGATGCCCGCTGACCGGGCGAGGGACGACGCCTCCATTGCCATGATCGAGAAGGCGGGGCGGGACTGCATCGACACCTGTTTCAGCCGGATGGATACGCAGGCGAATCAGTGTGCGTTCGGGAAGAAGGGGCTGTGTTGCAGGATCTGCCACATGGGGCCCTGCCGCATCACCCCGAAGTCGCCGCGCGGCGTGTGCGGCGCGGATGCGGACACCGTGGTGGCCCGCAACTACCTCCGCGAAGTCGCGGGCGGCGCGTCGGCACATTCCGACCACGCGCGGCACTTGATTCTGCTCCTGAAGAGCGTGGCGGAGGGGCATGGGGGGGGCTACGGGATCAAGGATGAGAAGGCCCTTCGCTATGCGGCGAAGCTCTACAAAGTCGAGGAAGCCGGACGCACGAACGAGGCCGTGGCGCTCGACTTGGCGAATCTGTTTCTCGGCGAGTTCACCTCGCAGGAAGAGCCGCTCAAGACGCTGCAACTCGCGCCCGCCAAGCGGGTGGCGGTCTGGGAGAAGCAGGGCATCATGCCGCTGGGCGTGGATCGCATGGTGGTCGAGGCCATGCATCGCACTCACATGGGGGTGGATCACGACTACAAGAACCTGTTGCTCCACGCGATGCGCACGTCGCTGGCGGACGGCTGGGGCGGCTCGCGCGTCGGCACCATTGTGTCGGACATCATTTTCGGCTCGCCCACGCCGGTGCGCAGCACGGCGAACCTCGGGGTGCTGGGCGAGAAGACGGTCAACATCGTGGTGCATGGCCACGAACCGGCACTCTCGGACATGCTCGCGATTGCGACGAACGATCCGGATATCAAGGCGTATGCCAAGGCAGCCGGCGCGGAGGGTGTGACCCTTGCCGGACTGTGCTGCACGGCGAACGAGATTCTCATGCGCCACGGCATCCCGATTGCCGGGAACTTCCTGCAGCAGGAACTGGCCCTCATCACCGGCGCCGTGGAAATGATGGTCGTGGATGTGCAGTGCGTGATGCCGAGCCTGCCCGATGTGGCGGCCTCCTATCACACCGAAGTCGTCTCGACGGCGGATATCGCCAAGACCATCGGCGCGACGCACATGGCGTTCAACGAACACGACGGCATGGGCTCCGCCAAGGCGATCATCCGGCGGGCGATCGACAACTACAAGAATCGCGATCCGCAGAAGGTGCTCATCCCCAAGGCGAAAGAAGCCATGGTGGCGGGATTCAGCGTGGAGGCGATCAAGTACATGCTGGGCGGCACCTATCGCGCCTCCTTCCGCCCCCTGAACGATGCCATCATCGCGGGACGCATCCGGGGCGTGGTCGGGATTGTCGGGTGCAACAACCCGAAATCGAAGACCGACGAATACACGAACGATCTTACTACGGAGCTGATCAAGCAGAACGTGCTGGTGCTCAAGACCGGTTGTTCGGCCATCGCCTCCGGCAAGCGTGGCTGGCTCACGCCGGAGACGGCGCTGCAGCACGCCGGCGCGGGGTTGCGCGAGGTGTGCGAGGCGGTGGGCATTCCGCCGATCCTGCACATGGGCAGTTGCGTGGATAATTCGCGCCTGCTGGAGGCCGGGACGGAAATCGTCATGGAAGGCGGACTCGGCGACGACCTGTCCATGGTCCCCGTGGTCGGCGTGGCGCCGGAATGGATGAGCGAGAAGGCGGTCGCCATCGGGACCTATTTCGTGGCCTCCGGCGTGGACGTCGTGCTCGGGCATCCGTTCTATATCGGGGGCTCGGACAACGTGACCAAGTTCCTGAACGAGGAGACCAAGGGGCTGTTCGGCGGGTCGTTCCATGTCTGCGATACGGCCAAAGACGCGGCCGCCTTGTGCCTGGCTTTGCTGGACGAGAAGCGCGAGAAGCTCGGGATCAACCAGAAGACCGAGCGCAAACTGCTGGATATGAAAGATCGGAGAGGGTCCAATGTCTAAGGTGATTTGCAGCAGCGCCATTGACGGCGCAATCGAATGGGTGGCGAAAGCGGAGGCCAGACTGGCGGATGCGATCAAGGCCAAGGGCGAAGCCTGTCCGGTATCGTTTCCGTCCACCGCCTACTACCTGCCGGTGATTTACTCCTTTACCGGGGAGAAGGTCACCACGCTGGGCGAAATGCGCCCGATCCTGCAACGCGCGAAGGCGCTGTTGCCGGCGCGACCCTCCGACAAGGTCTGGCTGCCGTACCTGGGGAATACACTCGATGCCGGTGTGGCAACGCTGTTTGCCTGCGAGATCATCGAAGCCTGCAAATACGTCATCGGGCCGAACCCGGTGGAGGGCATCTGGCTGGGCGCCGCAAACGACGTCATCATGCGCGAACGCGGGATCGAATTCGTGGATGGCACCGCGCCGGGGTTCGCCGCGATTGTCGGCGCCGCGCCCAACAAGGACATCGCAGTCAAAATCGCGCGCGAACTGCAACAGAAGAACCTGTATGTCTTCATGGCCGGGTGCACCGGCGGGGTGCAGTTTGCCGAGCAGTTGGCCGAGGCCGGCGTGCAACTGGGGTGGGAGACCCGCCTGGTGCCCTTCGGGCGCGATGTGTCGGCCGCCATCTACGCGCTGGGCTTCGCCAATCGCGCGGCGCTCTCCTTCGGCGGCGTAAAGCCGGGCGACTCGCTGGCGAACCTGCGGTACAACAAGGACCGGGTATTTGCCTTTGTGCTCGCGCTGGGCGAGGTGACGCCGGAGAAGTATGCCGCCGCGGCGGGCGCGATCAACTACGGGTTCCCCGTCATTGCCGACACCGACATTCCGCAGATCCTGCCGACGGGCGTCTGCACCTACGAGCATGTGGTGTCGAACGTGCCGCACGAGACGATGGTCGAGCGGGCCCTGGAAGTGCGCGGATGCAAGATCAAGATCACCAAGGTGCCCATCCCGGTGCCGTACGGCGCCGCCTTCGAGGGCGAACGCATCCGCAAGGCCGACGTGAAGGTGGAATTCGGCGGCAATCGCTCCACGGCTTTCGAGTTCGTGACCAGCGTCGGACTGGATCAGATCAACGACGGCGACGTGGAACTCATCGGGCCGGACATCGACACGGTCGCGGACGGATCGGTGATGCCGCTCGCCATCTGGGTCGAAGTGGCCGGGCGCAAGATGCAATCCGATTTCGAGCCCATTCTCGAACGCCAGATCCATCACCTGGTCAACGGCGCCGAGGGGATCTGGCACATGGGACAGCGCGATATCGTCTGGACGCGCGTGTCCAAGGCCGGATTCGCCAAGGGATTGCGTCTGCGTCACTACGGCGACATCCTGCATGCCAAACTGCTGTCCGAGTATCCCGCCATCGTGGACAAGGTCAAGGTCACGCTGGTCACCGACAAGGCGGAAGTCGAAAAGCGGGTCGCCGTGGCGCGCAAGGTGTATGACGAGCGGAATCGCCGCCTGGAGTCCATGACCGACGACTCGGTGGAGACCTTCTATTCCTGCCTGCTCTGCCAGTCGTTTGCGCCGAATCACGTGTGCATCATCACGCCGGAACGGTTGGGGCTATGTGGCGCGTACAACTGGCTTGACGGCAAGGCGGCCTACGAGATTGACGAGACCGGGCCGAACCAGCCGGTGCAGAAGGGCGAGTGCCTGGATCCGGTGCGGGGTGTCTGGAAGGGCATTGACGATTTCGTCTACACGACCAGCCACAAGGCCGTCCAGTCGTTCAGCGCCTACTCGATCATGGATCGGCCAATGACCAGTTGCGGGTGCTTCGAGGCTATTGTCGCCTATGTGCCCGAATGCAACGGCGTCATGGTGGTGAATCGCGAGTTCCAGGGCGAGACGCCCGCGGGCATGACCTTCTCCTCGCTGGCCGGAAACGTGGGCGGCGGCCAGCAAACCCCGGGGTTCATGGGGTGCGGCAAGGTCTTCCTGACCTCGCGGAAATTCCTCTTTGCCGAGGGCGGTCACAAACGGTTGGTCTGGATGCCGAAGGAGCTCAAGACGTTGCTGGCTGACGACCTGAAGAAACGGTTTGCCGAGCAGGGTGCGCCCGATCTCCTGGACAAGATCGCCGATGAAACCGTCGGCAGCGACGGCGCCACGATCCGCACCTTCATGGAAAAGGTCGGCCATCCGGCGGTCACGATGGACGACATGGCGAACTACGCCGAGTCGGCCCCGCGCCCGGCGACAGCCTCCGAGAGCGGCGGCACGACGGCGACCGTGGACGTGAAGACACCGGTTCCCGCCCCCAAGCCCGAGGCGGCCACGGCACCGGCTGCGGCAGCGACCCTGACGGCGGACCTGATCGCCCAGATCAAGGCCCAGGTGGCGCTGGAGGTCAAGTCCACCATTACCCAGGAGGTGGTGCGGGAGATCATCGGCACGCTGAGCCAGAAGTTCCTCGGCGTCCAGGCGCCAGCAGCGTCGGCGGCGCCGGCGGTTGTCCCCGTTGCGGCGCCCGTGAAGGCGGGTCCCCGAGCCGCGGAACGGATCGAGGCGGTGAAGGTCTTTGAGATCAAGAAGGAGACATGCGACGTCCCGATCTGGACGGTGAAGCTTGGCGCGACGAAGGCGGAAGGCGGCACACGGGGCCGCTCCTATACCATCGGCGGGGCGCGGGCGATGCCGTTCCATCTCTGGGAAGGCGAGATGCCGAACCGACCGCGCGTGGCGATGGAAGTCTACGATGTGGTCAATCCCAAGTATCCGGCCGTCCTGCGGGAGCGGTTTGGCGCCGTGCTCAACAACCCGGCGGACATGGCCAGACTTTGTGTCGAGAAGTATGGCGCGGAGTTGATCAGTGTCCGACTCGATGGCACGCACCCGGAACGCGGCAACCGAACGCCGGAACAGGCGGTCGAGGTCGTGAAGTCCGTCCTGAAGGCGGTCGACGTGCCCCTGATCGTCACCGGTCATAACTACTTTGACCGGATCAATGACGTGATGAAGGCCGTGGCGCAGGCCTGTGCGGGCGAGAACCTCCTCCTGAACTGGGTGGAACAGAACAACTACCGGACCATCGCCGGCGTGGCGATCGCCTACGGGCACTCCGTGGTGGCTCAGGCCCCGATCGACGTGAACATCGGGAAACAGTTGAATATCCTGCTGACGAACATGGATATGAAGCTGGAGCAGATCGTGATGGACCCGATGACGGGCGCCCTGGGCTATGGCATCGAGTACACCTACTCGGTCATGGAGCGCATCCGGCAGACCGGGCTGGGCGGCGACAAAATGCTGGCCGGCCCGCTGATCGTTGCGCCCGGCCAGGAGTGTGTGAAGGTCAAGGAATTCAAGGCCGCGGAGGCCGAATTCGCGGCATGGGGCGACCTGGGCAAGCGGGCGGCATTGTGGGAATTGAGCACGGCGCTGGGCCTGCTGTATGCCGGCGCCGATCTGCTCATCATGTCCCACCCGGACGCGGTGCGCGAACTCAAGGCGGCGATCGACCAACTCATGGACCGGCCTGCGACGGAACGCAAGCCATGAACTCACGAGAACGCATGCTTGCCGCGATCAACCGGCAACCGGTGGACCGGATCCCGACGGACATCTGGGCCACCGGGGAAGTCTGGGCCAAATTGCGGGCTCATTTCGGCGAAAAGGCCGACCTTCTCGCCGAGCTCCATATTGACGGGTTCGCGTCGGTGGGGCCGGAGTATATAGGGCCATCCCTGCCTCAGGCGCCCGAAGGCGAGTCGGTCGATACCTGGGGCATTCGGACAAGACGCGTGCCGCATGAGGGCGGGGCCTATGGCGAGCAATACTTCTATCCGCTCGCGGCCGCGGAGACGCTGGACGACCTGGACGCCTATCGCTGGCCTCGCGCGGAGTGGTATGACTACTCCGGGATGCGTGACAAGGCCCGTGAGGCAGGCAAGACCAAGGCGGTGATGTGCGGCTACATGGCGCCCTTCTATCTGCACAACCTCCTGAGGGGACTTGAACAGTCACTCATCGATCCGCTCCTCGATCCTGAGTTCACCCATGTGCTGGTCGGGCGGGTTTCGGACTATTTCTTCGATTACCATCGCAGGATGTTCGAGTCCTGCGACGGCTTGATCGACGTGGCCCAGGTGACAGACGACCTTGGCAGCCAGACCGGCCCCCTGATCGGCCTGGACTTGTATCGTGAGTTTTACGCCCCGCACCACAAACGCTTCATCGGCCTTTGCCACGAATTCGGGATCAAGGTGTTCCATCATGACGACGGCAGTTGCCGGCCGTTCCTGCCGCTGTTGGTGGAGATGGGCATCGATATCCTGAATCCGATCCAGTGGACCTGTCCGGGGATGGATATGGCGGAACTGAAGGCGGAGTTCGGGAAGCGGATCTGTTTTCATGGCGCGGTGGAAAACCAGCGCATCCTGCCCTTCGGCACTCCCGAAGACGTTCGCGCGGAAGTGCGTCATTGCATCGACTCGCTGGCGGGCGACGGCACCGGCTATATTCTGGCGCCGTGCCACAATCTCCAGGTGAACACCCCAGTGGAGAACATCCTCGCGATGTATGACGAAGCCTGGACATACGGAAAGAGGTCCTGAAGGACCCAAAACGACGAACAGAGAACCGAGAACCACGAATCGAGAACGAGGTTTCCCATGGCCTTAAGCGGATTACAGATTCAGAAGTTATTGCCCAAGACGAACTGCAAGGAATGCGGCTCGAACACCTGCCTGGCGTTTGCGATGAAGCTCGCGGCCAAGAAGGCGGAACTGTCGGAGTGCCCCTACGCTTCGGACGAGGCGAAGCGGGTGCTTGGCGCGGCGAGCGAACCGCCCGTCAAGGAAATCAGCCTGGGGGCCAAGGGCACCCTCAAGGTGGGTGCGGAAACTGTGCTCTATCGTCACGAGAAGACGTTTGTGCATCAGACGGCGCTTGCCGTGAATGTGAACGATACCGACACCCCGGCGTCGGTGGACGCGACTTTGGCCGCGATCCGGGATTACGTCCTGGTGCGCGTGGGCGAGACGCTGGTTGTGGATATGGTGGCCGTGACCCAGAAGGGCGGCGATGCGGCCGCCTTCGCCGCCCTGGCGCAAAAGGCATGGGAGACGGTCAAACGGCCGCTCGTGTTGCGTGCCGCTTCCGTGGAGTCCCTGAAGGCCGCCGCCGAGGCGGTGAAGGGGTCCGGCAGTGTGCTGGCTTCGGCCACGCCTGAGACGGCGGCGGAGATGGCGGTCATCGCCAGGGATAACGGGCATGCGCTGGCGTTGACGGCGCCGGGCTTGAACGACTTGGTGCCGGCGGCGGCCGCGCTCAAGCAGGGCGGCTTCAACGACCTCGTGCTCCAGTTCCAGACACAGTCTCTGGCTGAGCACTTCCAGACCAACGTGATTGCCCGGCGCACGGCGATCAAGGACGAATACAAACCGCTCGGCTATCCCAGCCTGCGTTTTGTCGAGTCTGCCGGGTTGCTGGAGGGAGCGGTCGAGGCGATCACGGAGATCTGCAAGTACGGCGGCATCTGTGTCCTGCCGGCGCTGGACCCGGCGCTGGTGTCGGCGCTGATGACGCTTCGCCTCAATATCTATACCGACCCGCAGAAGCCGATCCAGGTGGAGCCGAAAGTGTACCCGATCGGTGAACCCACGGCGACGTCGCCGGTATTCGTGACCACGAACTTCTCGCTGACCTATTTCATCGTGTCGGGTGAAATCGAGAACAGCGGAACCAGCGCCTGGCTGGTGGTGCCGGAATGCGAAGGCATGAGCGTGCTGACCGCCTGGGCAGCCGGGAAATTCTCCGGCGCGGGGATCGGGAAGTTCATCAAGGAAATCGGTCTTGAGAAGCAGGTTCAGACCCGGCAGATCGTCATTCCGGGTTACGTCGCGCAGATCAGCGGTGAACTGGAGGAAAGCCTGCCCGGTTGGAAGGTGCTCGTGGGGCCCCAGGAGGCTGCCGATCTGGAAAGCTTCATCAAGGCGCGGCTGCAATAGAGACGCCCATGCCGTTGGTCACGTTTCAGCCCTCGGGGAAGTGCGCCCAGGTTCCGGCCAAGATGGAACTCCTGGACGCCGCCCGGTTGGCGGGCTTGGAGATCGACTCGCCCTGCGGCGGGCGGGGAACCTGCGGGAAGTGTATTGTCCGCATCGTGTCCGGCCAGGCGGATGCAAGCGCCAGCCTGGGCATGTTGCCTGCCACCGCCGTGGCGGATGGGTATGTGCTCGCCTGCCGGACCTGTGTTCCCGAAACGGATCTGACGATTGAGATCCCGGAGTCGCTCGGCCGCAAGGGCGCCCAGATCGCGGCCGGGGATGAATCGGCCCTGGTTCGGGGCGAACTGCTGCCCCGGAACTGGGAATACGACACCCTGTCCGTCAAGTGGTGCGTGGAGGTGCCGGCGCCGAAACCGGAGGACGGACTTTCGGACCTGGATCGACTGACACGCCGGATTCAGCGGGATTGGGGCCCTGTCGAGGTCCATTTCCCGCTGTCGGTCATCCGGACGATTGCCGAGGCGCTCCGTGCCTGGGGCGGGGTGGTGACCGTCACCTTGATCCGGACCGATGAGCGGATCCATGCCATCCGGGTGGAGCCGGGCGACCAGACCACGCGCCACTACGGGATTGCCGTGGATATCGGCACCACGACCGTGTCGGTCCAGTTGGTCAACCTGACACTGGCGGAGATCGCGGGGACGCGGAGCGACTACAATGACCAGATTGCCTGCGGACTTGACGTGATCAGCCGGATCAACTACGCCCGCCGTGCCGATCGGCTGGAGGAACTCCGCGTGCGCGTGCTGGGGACCATCAACCGCCTGATTCTCCAGGTTGCCGACGCCAGCGGGGTCGCCCCCGCCGAGATCGACAACGCCGTGCTTTCCGGGAACACGACGATGGTTCATCTCCTGCTCGGGCTGCAGCCGGAGTACATCCGCCTGGAGCCGTACACCCCGACGGTACTCGAATCCCCGTATCTGGCGGCCGCCGAGGTGGGCATCCACATCAATCCGGAGTCCTGGATCTGCTTCTCCCCCAGTGTCGGCAGTTATGTCGGCGGGGACATCACCGCCGGGATGTTGTGCACGGACCTGGCGACCGATACCTCGGACGTCAATCTCTTCATCGATATCGGCACCAACGGGGAACTGGTGGTGGGGAACAACGAATTCCTGATGACGTGCGCCTGTTCGGCGGGGCCGGCGTTCGAGGGTGGGGGCATCGACTGCGGGATGCGGGCGGCGTTGGGGGCAATCGAGCGTGTGGAAGTCGATCCCGGGACGGGCGTGCCGCTCTATTGGACGATCGGCAATGTCCGTCCCAAAGGCATCTGCGGATCGGGAATGATCGGCCTGCTGGCCGAGCTTCTGAAGACCGGGTGGCTGGATGCCGCCGGCAAACTCAATCGGGTCAAGCCGTCGCCGGCGATTCAGATCGAGGGGCGGCACGCCCGTTATGTGATTGCGCCCGAAGGGGAGAGTGGTCTGACCCGGGCGATTACCATCAATGAACTGGATATCGAGAACATTATCCGGGCCAAGGCGGCGATCTATGCGGCCTGTGCGCTCCTGCTGGAGCATGCCGGGTTGACCTTCGGCGACCTGGCCAACGTGTATATCGGCGGGGGATTCGGGCGGTTCCTGAACCTGGAAAAGGCGGTCATCATCGGATTGATCCCCGATCTGCCCCGCGAGAAGTTCCACTACATCGGGAATTCCTCGCTCATGGGGTCGTATATCGTGCTTGTCTCGCAGGACTATCGGCAACGCCAGCTCAAGCTGGCCCGGCGCATGACGTACGTCGACCTGAGTTCCGACCCGAAGTATATGGATCAATACACGAGCGCCTGCTTCCTGCCGCACACCGATCCCGATCAGTTTCCCAACGTGCATGCGTTGATCCGCAAATGCAGGCCTTGACCCACAAGCAGCAGGCGGAAAGGGACGCGATCCGGCTGGCCTCCGGGAAACTGGCGGTGGTGGACAATTGGCCTGCCCGTTGTCTCCAGCTCGGGCTGCCGGACCCCGCCACGACCGGCGGGGCCCTGAGGGTGGCTGTCCTGGGCTCGACACTGGAATTGCATCCGCCGGAATTCCAGGCGACGGTCGTGCCGTCCGGGAAGGCTCCCAAACCGGCTGACCATCTGTTGGCCCTGCACTACCTGCTGGGCGAGTTCACGGTGTCGCCCGCCGGGGAGTGGATCACCTTCCGCGAGTTTCCCGGCGGCCAGTTCTACTGGGAGCCGTTCCTCTCAAGATCCATCAAACCCCTGATCGGACGCGTGGGAAACGATCTGGGCTTGTTGAAGGACCATCTGAGCCGATTCCCGGTCCAGGTGGAGCCCTTGCCGGATGGCGGGCTCCGGGCGGTAATCCAGGCCTTGGGCGCCATCGAACTGATGCTGGTATATCGTCCCGGTGACGACGAGTTCCCACCCGCCGCGGATGTGCTCTACGACGCCTGTGCCCGGCGCGTCCTGTGCGCCGAGGACGCCGCCGCCCTAGCCAGCCGCTTCTGCATAGGCCTTCTGCATAATGCGGGATGACAGACGGTGGGTCGGCGGCTACAGTTCCAGCCATGGTCAAGACAGTGCGTCAATCGAGAAGCACGCCTCAATGCGGCAAGGCCCGGTTGCCGGAGCCCCCGGCCTATGGGGACCTTGACCTGCGATCGGCGCGCCTCCTGATCCGCGACTACGGCAAGGCGAGCGGGTTCGCCGCCGTGGTGACGGATGTCCAGGGAAGAATTCTGGCCGGCGCGTTGGAGTGCGGTGGGTGTTCGGGTGGCGGGTGTGAAGCCCTGCGGCGCCGCCTCGTGGCGGAGTCCCTGCGCTGGGGGGCTCCTTTCATGGACTTGTGTCCGCGCGGGCATATGCTGTGGGGATTGCCGCTGATGGTGAATCAGCGATTGGTGGGCGGCGGGATTGCCTCGAGTCACGCCAAAGGGGAGCAGGGGATGTCCTCCGTCCGGGCGGCGGCGGACGCATTCCTGGCCCTGGCCGAGCAACGGAATCTCACCAATGCCGTCCTCCTGGCCACGCACCGCGCCAAGGCGGAGCGGGAGCGGCACAAAGCCGAGGCGATTCATGACGCGAAAGGCGGCGAGTATGACCATATTCGCGCCGTCTACCTGGAGCAGGAACCCGCGCTCATTGCGGCCATCCGCAAGGGGGAGCGCGGCATCGCCCGTGACATCATCAACCGGGTTCTGGTGGGCATTTACTTCCTGGGGCGCGACCGGATCGACCTGCTCAAGAGCCTGGTGCTGGAATTGGTGGTCATGATGTCCCGCGCGGCGGTGGAAGCCGGCGCCTCTCCGGCCGAAATCCTGGGCGGCAACTATCGCGGGCTGAATGAACTGGCGGCGATCCGTGAGGACGAGGCGCTGACGCATTGGCTGGCGGACATGCTGGAACGGGTCATGGATGCGATCCATGATAATCGTCGGTACCCGAACGTGCTTCTACTCAATCGTGCCTTGCGCCACATGCAGGAGCACATGACAGAGGAGCTGACGCGTGACCAGGTGGCGCGGGTGGCGGGATTATCGCCGAGCCATTTTTCGCACCTGGTCCGGGAGCAACTGAACAGCAGTTTCACCGAGTTGCTGGCCAGGTACCGCGTGGACCATGCCGCGCGCCTGTTGACGCGCACCACCACTTCCATCGCGGAAATCGCGCTGGCCTGCGGTTTCGCTGACCAGAGCTATTTCACCAAAGTGTTCAAGAAGCGGACCGGCCAGACGCCGCTGGCGTACCGGCGACGGTGAAGAGGTCCTGCGCCTCCGGGAAGCGGGCGCGGACCTGGTCAACGGTCAGGCCCCGGGCAAGCACGCGCTTATGACGGCTTGTCTCGCCCGATACAAGACACAAGGAACGCACGGGAACGTGGAGCGCTTTGGCGAGGAACTCCAGCAGGGCTTGGTTCGCCTTCCCATCGACGGGCGGCGCATTAAGGCGGATCTTGAGGGCGGCTCCATGCAGGCCTTGCACGGCGGTCTTTGAGGCACGCGGGCTGGCGTGAACGGCCATCACAACGCCTTCAGCAGTCTGGGTCAACCATGGCATGCGACAGTATGTAGGGTGTCTGATGCCCGATCGCAACACAAAGTGACGCCGCATGTTCGGACATTCGCAGGAGGGGATGGCTGCCCCCATGGCGTGCGGGTTGACAGGGCCCGCGACCTCCCCTCATAATCGGCTGCATCACGCGAATCTGAGGGATGTATGCCGATCTACGAGTTCTATTGCCGCACCTGCCATACCCTCTACAGTTTTCTGTCGAAAACCATTCAGCCGGACAAGTGTCCGCGTTGTCCGGGGTGCGGGAAGCCGACGCTCGAAAAGCAAGTGTCGCTCTTTGCCGCCACGGGGCGGGCCAAGGAAGGGAATGACGCGGAACCCGAGTTGCCGATCGATGAAAGCAAGATGGAGTCGGCGATGGACGCCCTGGCGCGCGATGCTGCCTCCGTCAGCGAGGAGGATCCGCGGCAGGCGGCCGGCCTGATGCGGCAGTTCTCTCGGATGACGGGGATGGAACTGGGGCCCGGGATGAAAGAGGCGCTCGGCCGGCTCGAAGCCGGCGAGTCGCCGGATGCGATCGAGGCCGAACTCGGCGACCGCCTTGAGCATGAGGAACCGTTCGTTATGCCCGAGAAGAAAGGACGCGCGCGGCGATCCGATCGGCCTCCGCGCCGCGATATGACACTCCATGAAATGTAAGTCCCCCGTTTCGAAACGCGCCTCGCGGGGCGCGCGCCCCGTGTGCACCGAGAATCTCCACGTCCTCGAACTGGTGCCGCTGATCACGCCGCGGATGCTCAAGGCCGAACTGCCGGCGCCGGCGGCCGCGCTGCGTACCGTGGTGCAGACTAGGCGGGCCGTGCGCGGGATTCTGACCGGCGAGGATCGCCGACTGTTGGTGGTCGTGGGCCCCTGTTCGGTCCACGACCCGCTGGCCGCGCTTGAGTATGCCCGGCGTCTGAAGAAGCTGCGGGCCGAAGTCGGGAACGAGTTGCTGGTGCTTATGCGCGTCTACTTCGAAAAACCGCGCACCACCATCGGCTGGAAAGGCATGATCTACGATCCGCACATGGACGGTTCGGCAGACATCGCCTTCGGTTTGCGCACCGCGCGCCGGCTATTGATTGAGATCAATGGCATGGGGGTTCCGGTCGGGACCGAAATGCTGGATCCGATCGTGCCGCAGTATACGGCCGATCTCGTGTCCTGGGTGGGTATTGGGGCGCGGACGACGGAATCGCAGACGCACCGGCAGATGGCCAGTGGTCTGTCGATGCCGGTCGGCTTCAAGAACCGGACCGACGGAAACGTGCAGGTGGCAGTCGATGCCATGGATTCGTCCCAGCATCCCCACAGTTTCCTGGGGATCGACGACGATGGTCACATCGCGGTCGTTCGCACGACCGGGAACGACCTGGGCCACCTCATTCTGCGCGGGTCCAGGAGCCGGCCGAACTACGATGCGGAGACCATCCTCGATGCGGCGAATCGCATGAAGGCCGCCGGGCTCGCCCCGGCGATCATGGTCGATTGCAGCCACGGCAACGCGGGGAAGAAGTTCGAGGCCCAGGAACAGGTCTGGTATGACGTGCTGCTGCAACGGTCGCACGGCAACGCCGCGATCATCGGGATGATGGTCGAGAGCCACCTGAACGAAGGCAGCCAGCCAATCCCGAAAGATCTCGGTGAACTGCGTTACGGGGTGTCGGTGACCGACGCATGCGTGGGGTGGGAAAGCACGGAACGCATGCTGCGGCATGGTGCGGATATGATGCGTCGCGTATTGCGGGGGTGAGGCGTCAAGCGGGATTGCCGTCGGCAACCCGCTCCATGGCGACGATCACCGGCGAACCCCAGCGGCGGGTGAGACCCAGCGCGGTGCAGGTTGTTTCCAGGGCGGCTGAGACCGGCCGGCACTTGAGGGTCCGGTGCAGCACCATGGGGAGAAAGAACTGGGGGGCGTGCCGGACCGGCTTGAAGCCGTGACGCGCAAATGCCGCCTCGATGTCCGCGTGGCGGAACAGCGTCCACGCGCGCGTGTTGCCTTCGAGTTTCTTCTTGGCGCCGAACAGGGCGGGCGCGATGGCGTTGAGACTCTGGCCGGTGGGGTAATCGACCACCACGCGGCGGCGCGCCACGCGGCATAACTCCCCGACCAGCACCGGCCAGGCGGTGCAATGCGTCAATAACCGGAATGAAACGACGGCATCGAAGGCGCCGTCGGGAAACGGCAGCGCGATGACGTTGCCGGTGCGGAACGTGCAGGCGCCGGACGCCACCAGGTCGGCGATCCGGACCCGGCAGGACTCGTCGCTGCCGAGGACCGTGACCCGGTAACCCGCCTGGGAGAGTGGCCCGGCCAACTGGCCGTGACCGCCGCCGACATCCAGCACGGTCGCGGCGGGCAGGTCGGCCAGGAGGCTCAGGGTGCCATGCTCCTGAACGGATAACATCCACGCGCCGACCGTGCCGCTGAAACGGGCGGCATAGTCGGCCGAAGCCGTTTCGATATCGGCAACCTCGGGTCGGGCTTCAAGCTCCGCCGGGGTCGCATGCCTGTCTGCTGTCGCTCCCATGCCCTACACGCTATCAGGACTTCGCGTGCTTGAATAGCCGGTGATTGCTCTGGCATGGAACCCGGAGTAAACTTCCGGTCTCATAAAATGAATCTCGTCGTCCTGCATGAGAATGATTTTGTTGCCCCCGATCGTGTCCGGGTCCATGGCCGCCGCGCCAGTCATATCACGGCGGTGCTGAACGCGAAGGTCGGGGATCGGCTGCATGTCGGGAAATGGGGCGGGCTGCTTGGGGAGGGTAGGGTGGTGCACCTCGAGCGAGACTCGGTGGACCTCGATGTGACTCTCACCCAGTCCCCGCCGCAGCCGGTTGCGATCACCCTGCTGCTGGCGCTGCCGCGGCCGAAAGGGTTGCGCCGGCTCATCCAGGGGATTACGGCGATGGGCGTGAAGCGCGTCGCGCTGTTCGGGGCGTTCCGGGTCGAAAAGAGTTACTGGCAGACGCCGTGGCTGGGCGAGGCTGAACTTCGGGAGCAAGTTATCCTGGGCCTTGAGCAGGCGGGCGACACCGTGCCGCCGGTGATTACGATGCACCCGCTTTTCAAGCCGTTTGTCGAGGACGCGGTGCCCGGCTTGACGGCAGGGGCGCGTCGGCTGGTGGCCCATCCGGGGGCAGCCTCGCCGTGTCCGGCAGCCCTGTGCGAGGCTGCGGCGCTGGCCATCGGGCCGGAAGGCGGCTTTACGGCGTATGAGCTGCACAGGCTGGTCGAGTGTGGATTCGAACCTGTGGGTCTCGGGCGGCGCATTCTGCGGACAGAACAGGCGGTGCCCGCCTTGCTCGGGCGCCTGATGGAGCAAATCAACGAGGAACAGTAGCCATGCATGTCAGATTGGTATGGATAACCCCCGGCGCAGAGGAAGTGATTGCGTACTGCGCGCGGGTCAGCAACCCCGCGAACCAATCGAATCCGGATATCGCGAAGCTGATCCGCTACTGCGCGCGGAACGGGCATTGGTCCGTGTTCGAGATGGCCAATGCCTGTTTTGAGATCGAGACGAGTCGCGCGATATCGGCCCAGATTGCCCGGCATCGGTCCTTCTCGTTTCAGGAATTCAGCCAGCGGTATGCCAAGGTGGTCGGGTTCGAGCCCGTCGACGCGCGGCGCCAGGACCAAAAGAACCGGCAGAACTCAGTCGCTGATCTTCCGCCCGAAACACAGGCGTGGTTCCAGGACAGGGCCCGGCGTCAGTTTGAGCAGTCGTTGGAGCTCTATGAGGAGGCGGTCGGCAAGGGCATCGCGAAAGAGTGCGCCCGGATGATTCTTCCGGTGGGGGCCAAGAGCCGCATGTACATGAACGGGACGATCCGGAGCTGGATTCACTACCTTGCGGTGCGAACGACGCCGGGCGCCCAGAAGGAGCATCGGGATATCGCCCTTGAGGTGCGCCGACTGCTGGCCCGGGAGATCCCCCTGATTGCCTCAGCCATGGAGTGGAAAGAGGATGGGCCGGCGGACGGGATTCCGGCGTCGGGCCGTCACCCCAACACCGACGGTTGATCGGGCAACTCGTTGACGGTGGGTCCTGAAGCCGGGTATTCGCGGATGAGGACGTTCGTGACGGCCTGAATACCGTCGACCACGGCGGCGTCGAAACGCCCCTTGCGCAAGGCGGTTTCCATGCGCAGGCAAATGGCCTCCCATGCGGTCGTCCCGACGCGCGCATGCACGCCACGGTCTGCGACAATCTCCACCTGGCGGTCAGCCAGCAGAAGATAGATCAGCACGCCGTTGTTTTCGGCCGTATCCCAGACCCGCAGTTGGGCGAAAACGTCGCAAGCGCGTTCATGAGGCGACTGCCCACGCAGGAGCGGGTTCAGGTCGAGAGCACTCTCCACCGCGAAACGGATCTGCCCGCGATGCCGGGTTTCGCCCCGCCGGATGGTATCGGCGATGGTCTGCATGACCGGCCCAGGCAGTACCCGACGCACCGCCCGGGAAGGCGTACACAAGTGTCGTACAAGCCGTGTGAATTCCATGATTGGTATGTCCTTCACCAGCGTCCTGAGGCGCCGCCTCCGCCGAAGCTTCCACCCCCGCCGCTGAAGCCTCCGCCACCGCTGCCGAAACTGCCGCCGGCCCCCGTGCTCCATCTGCCGGATCGGCCGCGGCCGGGCCCGATGCCGCTGCCCTCGGCCGCCAGGAGGACGATGAAAACAAAGAGGGTGATCACCACGATCAGAACCAACGGGGCGCTGATGAACCAGAGGATGCCTGCGACGATTGCGCCGCCTATGCCGGCCGCCGGCAGCCGGCCGAACAGCAGGCGCAGTAATCCGCCCAGCACCGGTATGGCCAGAAGCGCGATGGGCAACAGGTTGAGCAGTCCCTTCGCATCCCCGTTGGCGCCTGAGCGGGCTGGCGGCGGAAGCGGTTCTCCATCGATCACTGCGATCAGGCGCTGGGCGCCGGCCGCGATCCCGCCGGCGAAATCGCCGTTCCGGAATGCCGGGGTGATGATTTCACTGATAATGCGTTTGGCGATGGCGTCGGGCAGCACGCCCTCCAGCCCGTAGCCGACCTCGATGCGCAGGGTCCGGTCATCCTTGGCCACAAGCAGGAGTGCCCCGTCATCCACGCCCTTGCGCCCCAGTTTCCACTGCTCGGCCACGCGAAGGCCGTACTGCTCGATGGTTTCCGGCTGCGTGGTTGGCACCAGCAGCACGGCAATCTGCGCGCCTTTGCGGGCCTCGAAGGCGCCCAGCAATTCCTCGAGCTGCCGCGACTGGTCGGGGGTGAGCGTCGAGGTCAGATCGGTGACACGGCTTTGAAGGGGCGGCACCGGGACGACCGCCCCGCCCGCCACGGTCCAGCCCATGGCGAGGACGCAAGCCAGTATGCGAAGAACGTTCATGCAAGGGAGGCGGGTCTACTTGAACTCGACTTTCGGCGGTTTGGCGAGTTCCTGTTCGTTCTCCACCGTGAAGGTGGGCTTGGTCTTGTAGCCGAACATCTTCGCGGTCAAATTGTTCGGGAAGGAGCGCACGGTGACGTTGTACTTCATGACCGCGTCGATGTAACGGTTGCGTGCCACGGTGATACGGTTCTCCGTGCCCTCCAACTGGGCCTGGAGGTCGCGAAATCCGCCATCGGCCTTGAGCTGAGGGTAGTTCTCGGCAACAAGCAGCAGGCGGGAGATGGCGCCCGTCAGTTCCTTCTGCGCGGCAATATACTTGTTGAAGGCCTGTTCATCATTAACCAGGTCCGGCGTGGCCTGCATGGAGCCGACCTTCGAGCGCGCCTCGGTCACCCGGGTGAGGACCTCCTTTTCGTGATCGGCGTAGCCCTTGACCACGTTGACCAGGTTGGGCACCAGGTCGGCGCGCCGCTGGTACTGGTTCAACACTTCCGCCCAACCCGCCTTGATCTGTTCGTCCGTGGCCTGGATGCGGTTGTAGCCGCAGCCGCTGAGTGTAAGGCACAGGGTCAATGGAATCAGTTTCAGGAGAGTCATGTTCATCGGCGTTCCTTTCAATCTCGACGGGTCAATGTTCCAACCCGGCGGGGTAGCTGTCAATCATTCAATAGTGTTTGGCACCGATCGTCTTGCCATCGCGGGCCCTGGAAACGATACTACCCCGCTTGTGATGCTCCACGACACATTGGCGGTGATCGATATCGAGACGACGGAGGCAGATCCGGCGGGCGGCCGTATCGTCGACTTTGCCGTCATGGTATGCCGAGGGGGTGCGGTCGTTACGCGAGTCATGGGATCGGCCGACAGTCGCCCGATGGTCGACGCACTGGGGGATGTGCTGCAGTCGCTTCCCGTCGATGCACGATTGGTGTCGCATGATGTAGGGCGGGTGGGGACCTGCCTGAAGGCGATGGGGGGGGCGGGCGCCCGGCGCGTGCTGCTGGATGCCGGGGACGTGGCGCGCATCTGCTGTCCGGGGCTGGCCTCGTACGACCTGGAGTCGCTGGGAGAGGCGCTGGGGCTTTATGGGGAGCGACTGGACTCCCACCGGAGCATGGCGCGGTGCGAATTGACATGGCGTTTGTGGCAACGGTTGCTGGACACGACGCTGGCGCAGCCGGAGGCGATCCTGAGCGCGGTGGCCCGATTGCTGGCGTCACGGCGGGAGGACCCGGTTCGCGACTTCTTCCGGATGGCCGCAGAGTCCTCCGGGGCGCCGCGACGCGGTCGGACGCATCTCCGGCTCAGCGAAGCGATCCGCGATGAGCGTCTGCCGCCACCACGCCGTGCCATTCCCGAGCCCGCGGCCTGCACCGCGCTGGCGACGGATGACGTCGTGGGCCTGCTGGGGCGGGAGGGGCCGTTTGCCGGAAAACTGCAGGGGTACGAGTGCCGTGATGAGCAGATGCAGATGGCGCGGGCTGTCGTCGAGGCCTTCAATGAGGCGCGCCATTTGATGGTCGAGGCCGGCACGGGCGTCGGGAAGAGCCTGGCGTACCTGGTTCCGGCGGTATACTGGGCGACCACCAACCGGACCCCCGTGATCATTAGCACGAACACCAAGAATCTCCAGTCGCAGCTGTTCGGCAAGGACATCCCGCTGATCAGGGACATGCTGGACATTTCCTTCACGGCGGCCATGATCAAGGGACGCCTGAACTACCTGTGCCTGCGCAAGCTTGACGACCTGGTGCGGCTGGGGGCGCCGGATCTGGATCCGGCGCAACGGCGCGCGCTGGCGGGTGTGGTGGTATGGGCGGCGGGCACGCGTACCGGCGATTTGTCGGACGTCATGAGCGGTCTGGGGGAGGCGGGGACCGGCCTGGGGATGGCGCTGACCTCCACCGGTGAGGAATGCCGGGGGCAGTCATGCTCCGAGCGCCGTCAGTGTTTCCTGTATCGAGCCCGGCGGAAGGCGCAGGCGGCCGACGTGATCGTGGCCAACCATGCGGTGGTGCTGAAGGAGATGGATGCCGAAGAGAGCAGCCCCGTTCTGCCGCCGTACGCGCACATCGTGTTCGATGAGGCGCACAATCTGGAGGACGCGGCAACGAGTCTGCTGTCGAGGGAGATTTCCATGCCGCGTCTGCGGTTCATCCTGCACCGGCTTTATCGCCCCAATCGGAAGCGGGCGCCGGGCGGATTCGTGCCCGGCGTGCTGGGATGTGTCGAGGCGGCCGCCTCGCGTCTTGAGTCCACCCAGGTGCGCAAGGCGCTGGACCTGGGTGGCAGTCTGCTGGCCGCCCTGCCGGGGATCGAACCCATCTGCCGGCAATTCTTCGATCAACTGGAAACGGTGCTCGCCGCCGGCCGTCAGGAGAGTGTGCGGATTCACCCGGAGCGCAAGACGGAGGCCTGGTGGGCGGGGTTGGATGAGGCCCGGGCGGTGCTGGGGCGGGAGCTTGAACGGTTGAGCGGGACGGCTCAATCCCTGGGGACTGCCGTGGCCGGCCTCGATCCGGAGGCGTTTGCCGAAGGCGCCGAGTTCGCGCAGGACCTGAATGCCGCAGCGGTCTGGCTGAAGGAATTGGCCGGCGACCTGGATGGCATCTTCGCGGCGGGCGACGATAACGCGGTCGTTTGGGTGGAACGGGTGCCGCCGGCCCAGGGAGGAGTCCGCGCCTGGTCGGCCCCGGTGCGTGTGGGGCCCGGTCTCGCGGAGGCCCTGTACAGCCGGAAGCAGTCGGTGGTGTTCACTTCGGCGACGCTCACGGCCGGCGGTTCGTTTGCCTTCATGCGGCGGCGGCTGGGGGTGGATTGCCTGGATGCGGCTCGGGTGGCGGAACAAGTGATTGGCACCCCATTCGACTACGCGCGTCAGTGCCGGGTACTGGCGCCCGTGTTTCTGCCCGAACCGGGCGGGAACGATGAAGAGTACGTGACGGCACTGGGGACCCTGCTCGCCGACGTATTCCGGCGCACGCGTGGCCGCGGCATGGCGCTGTTCACGAGTTTCGACATGATGCGGAAGGCGTCGCGCATTCTGCATCGCGAACTGGCGGCGACGGGCATCCGGATCCTTGAGCAGGGGGTGTCGGGCTCGCGGGAGGGCATCACGGAGGTGTTCCGCCGGGATGTTCAGTCGGTATTGCTGGGGGCGCAGTCATTCTGGGAGGGCGTCGATGTGGTGGGCGAAAGCCTCTCGTGTCTGGTCGTGGCCCGGTTGCCATTCGCCGTGTTCACCGACCCGGTGGTCGCCGCCCGCTGCGAACACATCGAGGCCGGCGGCGGTAATCCGTTCAAGGACTACGCGTTGCCCAGTGCGGTGATCCGTTTCCGGCAGGGATTCGGGCGGCTGATCCGGCACCGCACGGACTCGGGCATCGTGATTGTGGCGGATCGCCGGATTGTGACGAAACACTATGGACAGGCCTTTCGGCGCAGCCTGCCGGTGGCGACCGTCGCGGTGCATGAACGGGAGGAGTTTCTGAACGGGATCGAGGAGTTTCTGGCGGCGGTCACGACCTAGCCGCAGGTTGGCGCCAGTGTTGGCGGGAAAGGACGGTCATGAAGATCTATGTCATCGGAGACAGCATCTCCATCCACTACGGGCCCTATCTGAAGCAATACCTGACCGGCGTGATGGAGTACGCGCGGAAAGAGGGCGAGACGGAGGCCCTGCTGAATCTTGATAACCCGCAGGGGGCCAACGGCGGCGACTCGTCGATGGTGCTTTCCTTTGTGAAGGCGCTGGCCGGGTCGGGCGGCATCGATGCCGACCTGCTGCTCGTGAACTGCGGACTCCACGACATCAAGCGGGATCCGGCAAGCGGCGCGTTTCAGGTTGCCATCGGGGACTACGAACGCAACCTACGGGCGCTCACCGCCGTTGTCGGAACGGGACGGGCGAGGCTGGTCTGGATGCGGACGACGCCCTGCAATGAAACCGTGCATAACCGTCCCAACGCCGTCTTTCACCGGTTTGCGGCCGACGGCGACGCCTACAATGCGGTGGCCGACCGGGTCATGCGCGACGCGGGCGTGCCGGCCATCGACCTTCACACGTTCACGCAAAACCTCGGGCCCGATCTCTACTGCGACCATGTCCATTTCCACGAGGGGATCCGCGAGAAACAGGCAGCCTTCATTGCGGGATGGCTGCTGGGATGCAGGGTCGGGGATCCATAGGCGGCGCCCGGAGCCGGTCGCACGGCTCTTGCCCAGGGTGTTTGCCGAGGCTATGATGTCGTCATGAACAAGACACGACCGCCGCTCCGCATTGCCATTCTCGGTTCCGGCCGGGGATCGAATGCACAGGCGATTATCGACGCCATCCAGGCGGGGCGTCTGAACGGCCGCGTGGTGTGTGTGCTGTCGGACGTCGAGGATGCCGCCATCCTGGAACGGGCCCGCCGCCAGGGCATCCCGGCCGAATTTGTGAGCGCCGCGCCGTTCAGGACAAAACTGGAGGGCGAGGGGGAACGGCGCATGATCGAGACGATGCGCCGGTATGATGCGGAAGTCGTTGCGCTGGCGGGGTTCATGCGCATCATCAAGGCAGGACTGCTGGCGGCCTTCCCGAATCGGGTGCTGAACGTTCATCCGGCGCTGCTGCCGGCGTTTCCCGGCATGGATTCCTGGGCGCAGGCGTTGACGTATGGCGTGAAGGTGACCGGTTGCACCGTGCACGTTGTGGATGAGGGCACGGATACGGGCCCGATCATCGTTCAGAAGGCGGTGCCGGTCCTGGAGGACGACACTCCCGCCAGCCTGCATGCCCGCATCCAGGAACAGGAACATGTGGCCTTCCCCGAAGCCCTGCAGCTCATGGCGGAGGGGCGCCTGCACATGGAAGGACGCGTCGTACGGGTGGACCGGAAAGACGGTCAGGAGAACGCTCATGGATGAATCCCGCAAAGATCCCGAGGTCGAGGTGGTCGGCAAGGAAGTGGGCTCGCCCGCGAATGAAAGCAAGACGATCATCCCGGTGCGTTACGTGTTCCCCCCCGTGCTGCCGGTCATTCCGCTCACGAACCGCCCGCTGTTTCCGAAGATGATGGTGCCCCTCGGAATCGAGGAGCCGCATTTGAAGGAAATGGTGGCCAAGATCGTCCAGGGCCAGACAAAATTCGTGGGTCTGATCCTGGCCCGTGAGCAGGCCAACGGCGACGAAAAGCCGACGGTGAAGAAGGCGGCGGACCTCTATGCGGTGGGCGTGATCGCGGAGATTCTCCAGGCGAGCCAGGCGGCGGCCGACGGGCCGATTCAGATCATGGTCGGCGTGCTGGAACGGTTCCGGGTAACCGGCGTGGTCGGCGAAGACCCGTTCATCACCGTGCATCCGGACTACTTCATCGAGACCGAAATGGCCGATAACGACGAGATCAAGGCCTACGCGCTGTCCATCGTCTCGGCGATCAAGGATCTGCTGCAGCTCAACCCGCTGTTCAAGGAGGAACTGAACCTCTTCCTGAACCGTTCAAATATCCGGGAACCCGGCCGGCTGGCGGATTTTGCCGCCGCCATGACCACCGCCAGCGGCAAGGACCTCCAGGAGGTGCTCGAGGCGTTCAGCCTGCGTGGGCGGATCGAGAAGGTGCTGTTGCTGCTGCGGAAGGAACTGGACATCTCGCGGCTGCAGGCCCGCATCAGCAAGCAGATCGAGGAGAAGGTCACGAAGCAGCAGCGCGATTTCTTCCTGCGCGAGCAGCTCAAGGCGATCAAGAAGGAACTGGGCCTCGTCAAGGAGGGCAAGGAATCGGAGATCGACGAGTTCAAGGAAAGACTGGCCAAGCTCACGCTGACACCGGAGGCTGACGAACGCATTACCGAGGAGATGTCCAAGCTGAGCCTGATCGAGCCAAACTCGCCGGAATTCACGGTCAGCCGCAACTATCTCGACTGGCTGACGTCACTGCCCTGGGGTGTATTCAGCAAGGACAGTTTCGACGTCAAGAAGGCGTCGGGCATCCTGAATACCGATCACTACGGGTTGGAGGATGTGAAGGAACGCATCCTGGAATTCCTGTCGGTGGGGATCCTGAAGGGGAGCATCTCCGGGTCGATCATCTGTTTCGTGGGGCCGCCCGGCGTGGGCAAGACGTCGATCGGGCAATCCATCGCACGCAGTATCGGGCGCACGTTCTACCGTTTCTCCCTGGGCGGCATGCGCGACGAGGCGGAAATCAAGGGACATCGGCGGACGTACATCGGGGCGATGCCGGGCAAGTTCCTGCAGGCCATCAAGACTTGCAAGACGCAGAACCCGGTGATCATGCTCGACGAAATCGACAAGATCGGCGCGAGTTTTCACGGCGACCCGGCTTCGGCCCTGCTCGAGGTGCTTGATCCCGAACAGAACAAGGACTTCCTCGATCACTACCTGGATGTGCGTTTCGATCTGTCGAATGTGCTGTTCATCTGTACGGCCAACCAGACCGACACGATTCCGCTGCCGCTGCTTGACCGCATGGAGGTCATCAAGCTGGCGGGGTACATTCTCGAGGAGAAGATCGAGATTGCACGGCGGTACCTGATCCCCAAACAGTTGGCGGCGCACGGGCTCAAGCCAGGTAACTTGGCGATCGGGGACGCGGCGCTGCGCCAGATCATCGACGGTTGGGCGCGGGAAGCGGGCGTGCGGGGGCTTGAGAACCAGATCAAGAAGCTCTGCCGCAAGGCGGCAAAGCAGATTGTCGGGAACAAGACCCGGCGCGTGGCGGTGAGTACGAAGGATCTCGGCGACATGCTCGGCCGGCGGCTGTATTCGGAATCCGATCCCTACAAGAAGCCGCGGGCCGGCGTCGTGATGGGGCTGGCGTGGACCAGCCTGGGCGGTTCTACTCTTTATGTTGAGGCGACGCGGGTGGAGGCCAAGATCCCGGGATTCAAGCAAACGGGCCAGCTTGGCAGCGTGATGATCGAATCGACGGAAATCGCCTACACGTACGTCCGTTCCTTCCTCAACGGTCAATCGGCCGTGAAGGAGATCTTCGAGAAGAACTTCATCCACCTCCATGTGCCGGCGGGCGCGACCCCCAAGGACGGGCCGTCGGCGGGCATCACCATGGCTTGTGCTCTGTACTCGCTGGCCACCGGCCGCGCCGTGCGGCCGCACCTGGCGATGACCGGCGAATTGACGCTGTCCGGGTTCGTGCTGCCGATCGGCGGGCTGAAGGAGAAGACGATCGCGGCCAAGCGGGCGGGCGTTACGGAGCTCATCTTCCCGAAGGAGAACCGGAAGGATTTCGAGGAACTGCCGGCCCACATCCGCAAGGGGCTGAAACCGCATTTCCTCGGCACATTCAAGGACGTGGTGGACGTGGCATTCGGCCATTCAAAACCTGCGCGGTGAACCACTTGCCATGCGGACGGGCGAAACATGGATTGAGGGCGTGTTGGAGGCCCGGCGTCGGGATGGGTTGGAAAGGACCCTCACGACTTTGGTGGGCACCGGGCCGCACCTGAGCGTCGACGGGCGGCCACTGCTGAACGTCTCCAACAACGATTACCTCGGGTTGGCCCGGCATCCGCATGTTGTCGCAACGGCCCGGAGTTGGCTGGAGCGGCTGGGGGCGGGCGCCACGGCATCACGCCTGGTGACCGGCAGCCTGACATGCCACGCGGAGTTGGAGGAGCGGCTGGCGCGGGTGAAAGGCTATCCGGCGGCACTGGTGTTCGGGAGCGGATATGCGGCCAACCTCGGCCTGGTGCCGGCGGTGGCGGGGCGGGGGGATCATGTATTCATCGACCGGCTCGCGCACGCCAGCCTGGTGGATGCAGCCGTGCTGAGCCGCGCGGCGATTCGTCGGTTCCGCCACAATGATGCCGGGCACCTGGACGCCCTGCTGCGGACCTGCGCGAGTGGCGGCCGGCGGGTGGTGCTGACCGAGTCGGTGTTCAGCATGGATGGCGATCTGGCTCCGCTGGGTGACCTGGCGGAAGCGGCCGGGCGGCACGACGCGATGCTGCTGGTCGACGAAGCGCATGCTACCGGGGTCTTTGGCCCCCGCGGCAGTGGCTGCGTTCGGGCTGCCGGACTCGAAGAGCGGGTCAGTCTCTCCATGGGCACCCTCAGCAAGGGGCTCGGCAGCCAGGGCGGATTTGTGGCCTGCTCGACCGCGATGCGGGACCTGCTGATCAACGGCGCCCGCTCCTTCATTTATTCCACAGCGCTGGCGCCGTCGGCGGCCGGTGCGGCGATCGGCTCTCTCGATGTTCTGGACCGTGAGCCCGATCTGGGAGAACGGCTTCTGGAGCGCGCCGCAACGGTGCGCGAACGCCTGCGGGATGAGGGATTGGATACGGGCTCGTCGGGCAGCCAGATCATCCCGGTGATCGTGGGCGACACGCAACGCGCCTTGCGCGTCATGCGCCGTCTGCGGGATACCGGCATTCTGGCCGTGGCCATCCGTCCGCCCACGGTGCCCGCAGGGACGGCCCGTATCCGTCTTTCCATCACGCTGAATCACAGCGACGCTGACCTGGCCCTGCTCACCGACGCCGTGATCGAAGCCGTGAGGCAGGAGGCATGAGCGGTAATGCTTCAGTCGTGAGCCGCTTCTCGCGGTCGGCGCGGAGTTACGCCGAGGGCGCTTCGCTCCAGGAGGCTGTGGGGGATGCCCTGCTGACCGGGCTGCCCTGGCCCACGCCCCGAGCGGTGGAGTCGATCCTGGACGTCGGTTGCGGCACGGGGGTGCTGACGGAACGGCTGCGGCGGGCGTATCCCGGCGCGCAGATTACGGCGATTGACGCCGCGGAAGGCATGGTGCGCGGGGTCACGGAACGCATGGCCGGAGACCGGGCCTTCCATGCGGCGCAGGCGGACGCGCGGGCCTATGACGCGGGGCCTTTCGACCTGGCCGCCAGCAGTTCGGCATTGCATTGGATGACGCCCCTGGAAGAGACGTTCACCTGCTTGAGGAGACTGTTGAAACCCGGCGGTGCCTTGCGGGCGGCGTTGATGCTGGAGGGCACGCTGGGCGAGTTGCATGCGGTACGGCGGAGCCTGTTTCCATCGGTTCTGCCGGCGTCGCGATTGCCTCAGGAGGACGAAGTGGCCTCGGCCCTGCGGGGCGCGGGGTGGCGGATCGAGGGGACCCACGAGCAGACCTTCCAACCCCGCTATGCATCGGCCGTCGAGTTCCTGCGGATCATTCACGCACAGGGGCTTACGGGCGGTGGCGTCTCGCATGGACGGAGGCTGCTCACCCGAGGCGAGTTGGCCCGGTTGACAGAAGCCTATGGGGCCGCCTATCGTGAACCCGGCGGCGGCGTGTGGGCCAGCTACCGGGTGCTGTTTGTGGCGGCGGAGGGGTAGGACGGGGGTAGGTGGTAGGTGGGAGGTGTTAGGTGGGAGGTAGGGCGGGGGGTAGGTGGGAGGTGTTGGGTGGGAGGTGTAAGGACGGAAGGTCAGGTAGGGCGGGGGCGTCTCGCCCCGCCGTGTGGGAGGTGGCAGGTGGGCTGCGGTTTCTTCATCACAGGCACGGATACGGGGGTTGGGAAGACCTTCGTGACGGCCGGTTTGCTGGCAGCGCTGCGTCGGCGGGGCATGGATGCCGTGCCAATGAAACCGGTGCAAACGGGATGTATCCCGCGGGGTGGCGCCCTGTGTGCGCCAGACCTGGAGGCATGCCTCACGGCTGCCGGGTTGGTGCCGTCGACCGGTGAACGGGCGTTGATGACGCCCTATACGTTCCGACTGGCATGCTCCCCGCACCTGGCCGCGGCCCAGGCGGGGGTGCGGATATCGCTGCCGAGGATTGGACGTGCGGCGCGGGCATTGGCGGCCGCCCACACCTGTTTGATTGTTGAGGGGGCCGGTGGCGTGCTGGTTCCTTTGAACGGCCGTCACACGCAGTTGGACCTGATGCGACGGCTGGGATATCCGGTGTTGCTCGTGGCGCGGCCGGGTCTCGGGACGATCAATCACACGTTGCTGTCGTTGCGGGCGCTGCGGGAGGCGGGACTGACCGTGCGTGGCGTTGTGTTCAACCCCACAGCGCCCGGCCGCCGCGGGATAATCGAACGTGATAACGTCGCCACGGTGGCCCGACTGGGCCGGGTGACCGTGCTTGCGTGTCTGCCATTCGGGCGGCACGGAGCGATGGGACCGGCAGTACGGAAGGCCATGGATTGCCTGGCCTTGCGTTTGGTGGAAGGAAGGGAGCAGGAGTCATGCTGATCGTAATGAAACCTGATGCGTCCGATGCGCAGATTCGGGACGTGATGGACCACGTACGCGGGCTTGGGCTTGATCCCAAGCCGGTCCCGGGCGCGCAGCGGACGGCCGTTTGCGTACTGGGCAATCGCGGGCCGGTGGAGGCCGAATTGTTCGAGGGACTGCCGGGGGTCTCGCAATGCATCCGGGTCACGCGTCCTTACAAACTGGTGAGCCGCGAAACCCATCCCGAGAACACGGTGGTCACCGTCAACGGCGTGGCCATCGGCGGCGCGGGCACGTTCAGCGTGATCGCCGGTCCCTGTGCGGTTGAATCGAGAGACCAGATTTTCCGTGTGGCCGAGGCCCTTGCGGCGCGGGGCATCCGGTTGTTCCGGGCGGGAGCGTTCAAGCCGCGGACCTCACCCTACGCCTTCCAGGGACTGGGCGAGGAGGCGCTGGTCCTGCTCGGCGAGGTACGTCGGCAGTTCGATCTGGCGATCGTGACTGAGGCGATTGATCACGAAAACTACGACCTGGTGGAACAAGCCGTCGATGTGGTGCAGATTGGCGCGCGGAACATGCAGAACTTCTCGCTGTTGCGGCGCGCCGGCAAGGGTACGAAGCCGGTAATCCTCAAACGCGGTCTGGCCGCCACGATCGAGGAATTGCTGATGGCGGCGGAATACATCATGGCGGGCGGCAACCGTCAGATTGTCCTTTGCGAGCGGGGCGTCCGCACATTCTCCGACCATACGCGCAATACGCTCGACCTCAGTGCCATTCCGGTCGTCCGGAAACTCAGCCACCTGCCGATCATCGCTGACCCGAGCCATGCGGCGGGCAAAGCCGAGTTCGTAACGCCGCTCGCGCTGGGCGCGCGCGGGGTGGGGGCGGACGGCATCATGGTGGAGGTTCACCCCGAGCCCGAGAAAGCGCTGAGCGACGGGGCGCAGTCGCTGCGGCTCGACCAGTTTGATCGGTTGCTTGAGCAACTCAGCGCGATGCAGGGGTGACCGGCGCCGGTCGTGTTGTGATCCGTGCTCCACTGGGTTCGGGAGTACGCCGCAGACGGGACTGCAGGGCATCCGGCGCTGCGAATGTGCCTTCTTCGATGACGACATCGAGTACGGGGACGGTCGCCAGGTCCGCGGCCTTGAGGGTTAGGTCGCCTTTTCGAACGCGTCCGTCTACGACGGTCGCCGCCATCGCCGGAACCGTCACCACGGCGCGCCCGTTGAGTTCGCCGAACCAGCCTTTGGGTTGCACGGTGACCGTCGCGACGGGGTGCCCCTGATCGAGGCCGGCAGTGACATCGCAACGCACATTGCTGCCCGGCCAACCGAACCCCTGCGCGTCGCCGGTCACGGTGATGGCCGCCACCGGTTCATCGGAGAAGACCAGTTGAACGTCGCAGCGCGTGACATCCAGGGTGAGTCGCACCGGGCTGATTGCGGGCGCCGCACGATTGAATTCCGTGTAGGACGGGGTGGCGAGCAGGCCCATCACGATGGCGAAAATGGCCAGTGGCGGCAAGGCCAGCAGCCACCAGCGCGACCAGGGCCGGGGCGTCAGGCCGGCCGCCAGGCGGTCCTCGGCCTCGGGGACGCGCAAGACCACGTAATAGACCAGGTAGGCCGCGGCGGCAGTCATGACGGCCGACCAGGCTACGTCGGACACGAAATGACCGCCGGCCGCCATGCGGGCGACGCCGATCAACGTGCCGTAGGCGGCGGCAGCACCCGCGGCCGCCAGTGCGCGGCCGGGATGGCGTCGTCGCCAGATGAAATACAGCGCGCCGAAATAGTACCCCATCGAACTGTGGCCGCACGGGAACGACTTGCCGCGTCCGCCGAGACCCTTCTCGAAGAAGGTCTGGTAAGGCCAAGTCCCGCCGAGTTCGGTCGTTTGACGAGGGCGGGGGCGGCCCCAGTGATCCTTGAACGTCACGTTCACGAGCAGCCCGGGGCCCAGCGCGAGCGACAGCAGCAGGAACAGCGCATGGACACGCCACCGGGCAAAAGCGGGGCGCCAGCGGGCGGCGGTTAGCACCCCGAAGGCGCCCAGGGCGGTCAGGAGCGCCGGCCAGGGGCCGAACCGGTACAGCCAGCGCCAGAGGGGCGCATTGCCCTGCGCCCACGGGTGAAGGGCACCGGGTGTATAGAACAACCGCTGCAACGCCAAGTCGATTTGAGGGGTCAGAAAGGGCAACGTCGCCAGCAACGCCAGCACGGCAAGACCGAGCAGGTCGGGCAGCCAGAGTCGCCGGTCTGTGTGTGTGCCGCTCACGCGCGAATCAGTCCGTGCGATGGATGAGCCTGGCGCCCAGCAGGGCGGCGAGGGCAATGGGCAGCCACACGATCAGGTGGGGCTGTAGTTCGGGCCGGCGCGTGAGGGTTTCCGCGATGATCACGAACAGGTAGAAGACGAACACGAGGACCAGGCTCATGGCGATGCCGAGCGTCGTCTCGCTGCGATGCGTGCGGGTGGCGAGCGGCGCACCGAGGATGACAAACGCCACGCACGACAGCGCCAGCACAATTCGCTTGTGGAGTTCCACGCGCAGGGTCATGGCCTGCCGCGCCTGCCCCTCGGCATCCAGATCGGGGTAGACGTCCGGGATCGTGTTGCAGGTCTCGATGAGTTCGTCCATGGTCATGTCGCTCTTCTTCTTCACGGATGCCCCCCCCGACGACATTCGGGTAAGCGGGATGACGAGCGGGAACTGGCTGGCAACCCCGGCGCCGGGCCGGTCGTCGTAGAAGGGATCGATCCGGACGTCAAAGAGGTCCACGAGCAGCGACTGCTTGTCCTCGGTGGCCGTGATGACGCCCCGCCGGGCGCGAATGGTGCGCGGCCCGCGACCGGGCTCGCGCTGGTAGATGAAAATGTCGGACACCTCATTGCCCCTCTTGCTGGCGAACCATACGGTAAAGCCGGGGAAATCGCGGATCACGCGACCTTCTTCGAGCAACTGGAGGGGGGATGAGGTGCCGAGCTCCCGGACGGCATTACGGCGCATGTGATAACTCGTGGGAATCCAGTCCGCCTGCAGGTAGAAGCAGATGATGGACATCAGCGCGGCATACAGAAACGGGCCGCGGATGATCTGCAGCATGCGGATCCCGCTGCTTTTCATGGCGGTGATTTCGCCGTTGGCGGAAAGCTTGCCGAACGTGAGCAGAGCGGAAGTCATGACACTGATGGGAATGGACAAGCCCAGCGCCTGGGGAATGCCGGTGAGAAAGATCACGGACAGCAGGCGCAACGAGCCGCCCATGGCGATCAGGTCGGCGATCCGGAACAGGACCATGATGCACATGACGAACGTGAAGACCAGCACGGTCAGGACGAACGTGAGCAGGTAACTGTCACGGATATATCGAGATAGGGTCCGCACGTAAACTCTCCACGTTGAAAGACCCCGTCCTTATAGCGGGGGCGGGGACGCGCGTCAAACTTCGCGTGACGGGGGCGCGCAGCGGTCCACGCGAGGCTGGTCTTGCCGGTGGAGGCCCTGTAGATTGGGCGGCATGCGAGGGCAGGATACGACAGGCGTTGTGGTGCTGCGGGATGACGCCAGCGGGCACTGGCTGCGATTTGCGGCCCCGCGGGACATTGTCACGGCTACCGGCTTGGCCGATGTGGGGCCAGCCCTGCGCCGCGTTGATGCGGTGGTCCGGGACCATGGCCGCTGGGCTGCTGGATTTGTGACGTATGAGGCCGCGCCGGCCTTTGATCGGGCGCTGACGGTCAAGCCCGACACGGGTTTTCCGCTCCTCTGGTTCGGGTTGTATGATCCGCCGCAGATCGCGGCGCCGCCCGTGCCTCCCGACGCGAAGCGGACCGTCTTGAAGTGGGAATCCAGCGTTACCGCCGCCGAGCACCGTGCCGCCGTGGAACGCATCAAGCGGCACATTTGCGACGGCGATACCTACCAGGTCAATTACACGTACCGGCTGCGGGCGCCCTTTGGCGATGATCCGTGGGAGCTGTTTGCCCGCCTGGTTGTCGCGCAGGAAGCGCCCTACGCCGCCTGTGTTGACACCGGCGACTGGGTGCTGGCCAGCGCGTCGCCGGAACTGTTCTTCACGCTCGATGGGGCGAACTTCACGTCCAAGCCGATGAAGGGGACGGCATCGCGCGGAGTCACCCTGGAGTCGGATCTCGCGCAGGCGACCGGCTTGCAGGAGTCCGAGAAGGATCGCGCCGAGAATGTCATGATCGTCGACATGGTGCGCAATGATGTGGGGCGTGTCGCGCTGGCGGGCAGCGTGCATGTGCCGCGCCTGTTCGACGTGGAGCGTTACCCCACGATCTGGCAGATGACATCCACGGTGGCGGCGCGCACGGCCGCCGGGTTGACGGATCTCTTCGGGGCACTGTTCCCGGCCGCATCAATCACGGGGGCGCCGAAAGTCGAGACCATGCGCATCGTGGCCGAACTCGAGACGGCGCCGCGCCGGGCATATACGGGAGCGATCGGGTTCGTCGGGCCGGGGCCGCGCTTGCAGTTCAACGTGGCGATTCGAACGGTCGTGGTCGATCGGCGGCGGGGGTGCGCGGAATACGGGGTGGGGAGCGGGATTGTCTGGGACTCCGATCCTGACCGAGAGTGGGCAGAATGCGCGACGAAGACGGATGTGCTGACGGTTGCAATGCCCGAGTTCCGGCTCCTGGAAACACTGCGCTGGAGGCCGGGGGAAGGCTTTGATTTGCTGGACCGGCATCTCCGCCGGCTGTGCGGGTCTGCCGGATATTTCGGGTTCCCTGTGGATGAGGCGCGGGTGCGGGCCGTGTTGGCGCGCGCGGCGTCGGCCTGGCCGTCGGAATCGCGGCGGGTTCGATTGACGGTGTCGCGCGGTGGGGAGGTGTCCGTGGACTCGGCGTCCCTGCCCGCGCCGGCGGAGGGGCGACCGCGTGTGGCCGTGGCGCGTGTGCCGGTGGATGTCGCCGACCGCTTTCTGTATCACAAGACAACACACCGGCGTGTGTACGAAGAGGCGAGGGCGGCGCACCCTGACGTGGACGACGTGCTGCTCGTCAACTCGCGGGGCGAAGTCACCGAAAGCACGATTGCGAATCTGGCGGTGGAGATTGATGGCAGGTTGTATACGCCGCCCGTCCGGTGCGGACTGCTGGGAGGGACGCTGCGCGCCGAGCTGTTGGCGCGGGGGGAACTCACCGAGCGTGTGATCATGCGCGAGGATCTGTGGCGCGGGGGGCGGGTCTGCCTGCTGAACTCCGTGCGGGGCCTGTGGGATGTGGCGGTGGAAATAGAGTGATGCGGTGTGTGCGCTGCTTGTTCTGGGAATGGGGACCGGCGCGGGCGCTGCGTAATGCGTAATGCGCGGCATAATGCTACTGACAGAGCGATGGTTTCGTGCTAAGAATGGCCTGTGATTGAACGGACGGCCATTATCCGTAACGATGCCGGTATTCACTGTCGGCCGGCGGCTCTGATCATCAAGGCAGCGAGCCAGTTTGTCGGCGAGATGACGGTATTCTCCGATGCGGGTCAGGTTGACCTGCACTCCATGCTGGCATTGGTGTCGCTGGGGCTTGACTCGGGAACACAGGTGAGAATCCGGGTCTCAGGTCCTGACGAGGAGGCGTTCTGTGCCCGGTTGGTGGGACTTTTCGAGAACCGCTTCGATTTCGAGCCGTTGCACGAGGGAGCGCGACTCCGGGCGGTCGGTGAAATGCTGGGCGACATCTGACCCGCGCAGATGGTACCCCGGGCGCGGCTCGAACGCGCGACCTGCGGTTTAGGAAACCGCTGCTC
>CAZTAJ010000023.1:0-45530 GCA_964611575.1 uncultured Verrucomicrobiota bacterium | reverse complement strand
AGAACCTGACCCGCATCTATGACGACAAGCCGGTGTTCGAGAACATCAGCCTGTCGTTCTACTATGGCGCCAAGATCGGCATCGTGGGCGAAAACGGCGCGGGCAAGTCCACGCTCCTGCGGATCATGGCGGGCGTGGATCCCGATTTCATGGGCACGGCGCAACTCGCCAAGGGCATGCGGGTGGGCTTTGTGCCGCAGGAGCCGCGCCTGAATCCCGACAAGACCGTGCGCGGCAACCTGGAGGAGGCGTTGGAGCCGGTGCATGCCTTGATCCGGCGCTATGACGATGTCGCCGACAAGATGGGCGGGAAGCTGCCGAAAGAGCAGATGGACAAGCTCATGGACGAGATGGGCCGCCTCCAGGAGCAGATCGACGCCATGGACGCCTGGGAAGTCGACCGCCTTCTCGATGTCGCGTCGGACGCGCTGGTGCTGCCGCCGGACGATGCCGACATCAACCGGCTCTCGGGCGGCGAGCGGCGGCGCGTGGCGCTCTGCAAGGTGCTGCTGGAGAAGCCCGACCTGCTGTTGCTTGACGAGCCCACGAACCATCTCGATGCGGAGACCGTGGCCTGGCTGGAGCAGACGCTGCGCGAGTATCACGGCACCGTGATCATTGTCACGCACGACCGGTATTTTCTCGATCATATCACCAAGTGGATCCTGGAACTCGAGAACGGGCGCGGCATTCCTTTCGAGGGCAACTACTCGTCGTGGCTCCAGCAGAAGCAGGATTGGCTGCGGCAAATCGAGAAGAAGGAAAGTCAGCGGCAGAAGGTGCTGGCGAACGAACTCGACTGGATCAAGAGTTCGCCGGAAGGCCGCCGCAAGAAGAGCCAGGCGCGGATCACCCGCTACGAGGAACTGGCCGGCCAGACCTTCGAGGCCCGCAAGGACGATGTGATGATCCAGATTCCGCCAGGCCCGCGCCTTGGCAACAAGGTCATCACGCTGGAGGGCGTGACCAAGGGCTACAATGGGATCACGCTGCTCAACAACGTGTCGTTCGACCTGCCGCGGGGCAGCGTCGTCGGCGTGGTGGGCCCCAACGGTTGCGGCAAGACCACGCTGTTCCGCATGATCGTGGGCGAGGAGAAACCGGATGCGGGGACGCTGACCGTGGGCGAGACGGTGATGCTGTCCCACGTGGATCAGCATCGCGATGCGTTGCGCGATGACGCCTCAGTGTATGAGGAGATCACGGGCGGCGTGGACGAGATCGAGCTCGGCGGGCGGACGATGAACGGGCGGGCGTATCTCTCGCGGTTCAATTTCCGCGGCGCGCAACAACAGAAGAAGGTGGGCCAGCTCTCCGGCGGCGAGCGCAATCGCGTGCACCTGGCCAAGCTGCTGCGGCGTGGCGGCAATGTGCTGCTGCTCGACGAGCCGACCAACGATCTGGACGTCAACACCATGCGGGTGCTGGAAGAAGCGATCAACGAATTCACCGGCTGCGCGCTGGTTATCAGCCATGACCGTTATTTCCTCGATCGCATCTGCACGCACCTGCTGATCTTCGAGGGCGAGGGGCGACTGCGCTGGTTCGAGGGCAATTTCGCCGACTACGAGGAGCAGGAGCTAGCCGGGCATTCCGAGCGCCTGCTGCACCGCCGCGGCAAGTACAAGAAGCTGGCGCTGCGATAGCCGTTCGCATCCCGTCATTGACGGTTGCACTCAATGTGTGCTACACAGGAAATGTGCAAGTCAAGGGAGGGCTGGGAATGACGAGAAATGTGACACTGCGCATGGATGAGTCCCTGCTTGCGGAGTTGCGGCACCGGGCTGTTGACGCTCGCATGTCGCTCTCCGCCTGGATTGCGGCAACGCTTGAGGCTCTGGTCCCTCGTACGAGCGATGTGGAAGCGGCGCGCACGCGGGCGATTGCCCGCATGGAGCGAGGATTCCATCTGGGGGGCGCCGTAACCGATCGGGAAGCACTTCATGACCGGTGACGTCTTCATCGATACCAACGTGCTGGTGTATGCGCACGACCTCGACGCCGCGGAAAAGCACGAACAGGCGAAGCGGCTGTTGACCGATCTGTGGCAGGCCAAACCGCTGCCTTGGCTGAGCGTGCAGGTTCTGCAGGAGTTGCTGGTCGCCTTGCGGCGCAAAGGCGTCGCGTCCGTCGAGGCCCGCAAGACGGTGGAAGACTACACGCACTGGCGGATCGTGGAGAACGACGTGGGGTTGTTCAAGGCCGGCATGGCCGAGATGGACCGTTGGCAGCTTTCGCTATGGGACGGACTCATTCTGGCAGCGGCCCGAAGCGTAAGCGTTACCACCGTCTGGAGCGAGGATCTCAACGACCGGCAGGACTATGGCGGGGTCCGGGTCATGAACCCCTTCCAGGGGAAGCCCTGAGCGAATCCAACGGCGGGCCCCCGTTCCTTCAAAGGACGTGATTCACGAGGAGGCCCTTCCTCCACCCCAAAGCGAAGTGGCGTGTGAGGCGCGTTTGGTGATACTGAACCCTGAACCCCGAACCCTCACTTCCGCCCGGACCTCACTTCGTCTCGACCGGCCGGGCGGTGATCCGGCGGCGGCGCGCGTGGAACTCGGGCGCCTCCTTGACGCAGGTGCCGAGGATGCGCATGGACTGTTTGAGCAGCCGCAGGCTCTGCTTCTTCAACTTCACCGGATCGGCGCCCACGTTCGACCAGCCCGGCGTGGTGAGATCAGTGGGCGGGATGGCGACCTGGTCCCAGTTGTGGAACAACCGGCCCCACTCGCTGTGCAGGATGTCGTGTACGAGCTGCTGGTGGGTCGGGTACCAGAACGAGTCATGGTAGAGGATGCTGGCAATATAGGCCCAGGGGGCCAGGAAGGTTTTGAGCGACCACTCGATCGGTTTGCGCAGGGGGCCCCAGTAGATCTTGTGCTGCATGCGGCTGGCGAACGTCATCTTCTGGAACGGCCCCACGAAATGCCAGTTCTCGTTGCCGGCATCGACATCGCCCACGAGCTCGATCTCGCGCGGATCGCCGCAGCCGAGTCCCAGTTCATGGGCGAGCCGGATGAACTTGATGTCTTTCAAGGGATCGAACCCCATCAGCTTGGCGGCCACGGCGTCGATGGCGACCTGGTCCGCGGAGGCGAGGATGACATTCTTGACGTGCGGGATCATGCACCGCGGGCCGGGGCCGTCGCCCGCGAACGTGCCGTCCATGACGGCGAACACGCCGGGGTGGATGGCCTTCTGGATCATCAGCAGGTCCACCAGCGTCTCGTGGATGACGGGGTGCGTCCAGTGCCGTTTTTCGTTCAGCAGTCCGCCGAAGGCATTCTTCATGGCGCCTGTGGTGGTGGTAAAGACATGGGTTTTGACGGTCGGCAGGTGGATGATGTTCTCGCCGATGAACCGTTTGGGGATCATGAACCCGTCGGGATAGACGTGATTCAGGCACAGGAACTTATCCGCCAGCTTGCCCACGGCGTCCCGCACGTTGATCCAGGGTTCATTTCCCTCATAGAGGTGCACATTGCGCAGACCGTGCGCTTCAACCACGTTGACCTGCTTGTTCTCGCGCTCGCCGAGATGGGCGTCGATCACCACCGTGCGGTTATGGCACGCGTGAATCTTGTCGGTGGCATACCCGTCCCGTTTCATGGAACGGATCACCCCGTCGAGTTGCCAGGGCGTGGTGGAACTGCCGGGGTAGAAGAAATGCCAACTAATGTTGACCTTCAGCGCCGTGTCGCAATTGCGAGAAATTACGCTTTGATAGTCCGCCAGATTCATCAGGCGGTGATAGTCTTCGAGGACGGTGGCCGGGGAGGTCCTGAGGATGGCGACTTTCGACTTATTCATGGGTCCAATCATACAGTCTGGCGGCGTGGCGGACAAGCGGTGAGTCATGTCTGGGCACGCCTGCAACAAGGTATCGGATCTGGCTTTTATTATTGCCGCATTTTGTCGGCGTCTGATATGATTAAACGCACTGCACAGACCAATAATTGAGAACGGAACGATAACCGACGTGCGGCAGGCGACACGAATGTCATTTTCATTGTGTTTCCGGGGCCTGTTTCTCGAATTCAGTGATGCGGCAGCTTGTCATCAGGTTGGGGGATTCCCGATATGATCAAACGTGCAGCGGCCTTATGCTGTAGTGTGTTCTTAATGACGGTGTCGCTCCATGCCGCGGCGCCATCCCCGAATGCGGTAAACTGGGACGCGTTGGATGCCACGGTGGCCGTGCCTGGCGAGTTGCTGGTGGGCTTCAAGACCCCCCCGGCGGGACAAGGCAACCTGGCAATGGCCGCCCAAGCGCGCCTAGCCGTCCATGCGGCGGTTGGCGCCACCGTTAAGCGTCAGTACAGCCTTATCGTGTGCGATCACGTGACCGTTCCCCAAGGGCTCTCGCTCAAGGACGCCGCCGCCCGCTACGCGGCCGACCCTAACGTGGCCTATGTCGAGCCCAACTACATTGTGCATGCCCTGGTCACCCCCAACGATCCGCGCTTTTCCGAACTATGGGGGATGACGCGGATTCATGCGCCGGAAGCGTGGGACAAGACCACGGGAAGCACGAACGTCCTTGTGGCGGTGATCGATACCGGCATCGACCGCGACCATCCGGATTTGCTGACCAACATGTGGGTGAACCCCGGGGAGACGGGGTTGGACGGCGGTGGCCACAACAAGATGACCAACGGCGTGGACGACGATCTCAATGGATATCCCGATGATTGGCGAGGGTGGGACTTCGTCAACAACGACAACAACCCCATGGACGATCACGGACACGGCACCCATTGCGCAGGCACCATCGGGGCCGTGGGCAATAACGCCGTGGGGGTGGTGGGGGTGAACTGGTCGGTGAAGATGGTGGGCCTCAAGTTCCTGTCGGCGGGCGGAAGCGGGACCACCGCGGCGGCGATTGAAGCGGTGCAATATGCGGCCTCCAAAATCCCGGGCGTGCGCCTGACCAGCAACAGTTGGGGCGGTGGGGGCTTCAGTCAGGCGTTGAAGGATGCCATCGATGCGGCGGCCGTCAAAGGCCAGTTGTTCATTGCCTCCGCCGGCAATAATACCTCCAACAACGACAGCACCCCGAGTTATCCCGCAAGCTACACGTCTGCCAATATCGTCGCGGTGGCCTCGATCACGGAGGCAGGTGGGCTATCGGGTTTCTCCAATTACGGAGCCACATCGGTCGATATCGGTGCGCCCGGGTCGCTTATTCTGAGTACCCAGCCGGGCAACCGCTATCAGGTGATGAGCGGCACCTCGATGGCCGCCCCGCACGTGGCCGGTGCCGCGGCCTTGTTGTGGTCGCAGAATCCTGCCCTGCCGTGGTCGGATGTGCGATCAGCGCTGTTGGACTCCGCCCGGCCGAATGCGGGGTTGGCGGGCAGAGTCGTTACAGGCGGCGAATTGGACGTGAACGCGGCGCTCGACAGCCTGAATCCTCCCGTGCTGGAAGCCTCCCTGTTCTCCGTGATTGAAGGCCAGACGACGAATGTCAATGTGAGACTCTTCAAACAGCCCGTGGCGGACATGACCGTGACGGTGGAACGGGTGTCGGGAAGTACGAACCTTTACGCGGTCGCGGCGCCACCCCTTGTGTTTACGCCAGCCAATTGGTCCAACGCTCAAAGCTTCACCGTGGGTTCGTGGATCGACCTCGCCGACCGGATCAATGACGAGGCCGTGTTCCAGGTGACGGCCCAAGGCGGCGGTAAGAGGCTCTTTACGCTCCGGCAATTGGACCTCGGCGATCTCGAGCCTCCCCAGTGCAGTTTCAGCGGAGCCGTCAGCGCGGATGGCGCCACACTCATTATCAGCATGCATTTCGATGAGAGCGTGGTCGGGTTCGACGATAGCGATCTGGTCTACAGCAGCAATATCGGCGGCGGAGCAACGTTCCTGGATCGGACGGACGTGACCGGGAGCAACCGGGATTACCGGGTCCGTTTCGCCATTGGAGGCCGCTTGGGGAGTTTGACGCTGACGATTCCCGCCGGGCGCCTCACCGATCTGAGCGGCAACGCCAACCCCAATCCCGAGTACCGGTTTGTCTACACCCTGCCCTGGGTGAAGAATGATTTTGCGGATGATTTTGAGCACGGTTCGACCTGGACCCGGTCCACGAATGTGTATGCGGAATTGACGGGGGACGGCTGGCGTTTCGGCCCGCCGGTCTTTGGCGGCTCCTGGACCGGACCGGTGGCGGCCGTCAGCGCCACCAACTGCTGGGGCACGATGGCCGGTCCCTACAGCCTGCCGCTCGACGGGTGGGTGCAGTCGCCGACCATTCCCGTGGGCGGCAACCCTGTCCTGAGTTTCCAACTCTGGCTTGGGTCGGGCGGCTACGGGTATGTGGAAGCCCAGGGCGCCGCCGGTTGGAAGAACGTGACCCCGGGCATTGGCGTGTTCTCAAGCACCGGGGGAGGGTGGGTTCGGCAGCAGGTCGGTTTGGATGACGCCCAGTTCGGTAACCGGACCATTCGGGTTCGTTTCCGGGCGGTGGATAGCGCGATGTATGTCGATGATGTCCGCGTGGACAGCGAGCGCGCGCCGGCGGTGTGGCTGGTGACCAACTCCCCGAGCCATGGACCGGCGGGAACCACGGTCCCGGTTTCGTTCACGGTGTACAACTCGACCACCGCGACCTTGTCAAATGTCCAGGGAGCTGTTTCATCTCCGGATTCCACCGCGGCGATTGTCGCCGGATCTCCCGTCAGCTATGGCACTCTGGCCCCCGGAGTGGTGGCGGTGGGCGCCGCGCCGGTTTCGCTCCAGTTGGCGGCGGCGGTCAATTTCGATGCGCCGGATATCCAGTTGGTTCATTCCTTCACCGACGCCGGGGCTCTGGCTTCCTCCGATAGCCGCACCTTCACCGTGGACGGCGTATCGAACCCGGCCGCGACAAACTCGTTGGTCGTGAAATCGTCCGCCGGCGTCACCAATTGGCTGGGGCGGTATCTGGGCGGGAATGGCGGGGACACATCCTGCCTGTTCCAGGTCTTGTACGCCGGAACCAACGGCGTCCCGGCGGCGCCGGGAGCGCATGGTGGAGCCGGTGGGGACGATCGTCTGCTGTATTCCAGCGATCGGCGATTGCCGTGGGGCCGGTTTGGAGAAGGCGACGGCATACCTTCCGACCTCGGCCAATTCGTCAAGACTTTCGCTCACAACTATGGCTCAGGCGCCAAAGTGTATGTGCGGGCGTGGGATGCCTCGGCGTTCGATTCCTCGGCCGCCTATGGCGACTCGGGTCTCTACACGCTGGGCACCGCTGTCACCCAGACCAGGGATTTCGGCGCGTGGAATGTGGGCAGGCCCGCTCCGGGAAGTTTCCGGCGCGACAGCAATGGGGACGGCGTGCCGGATGGCTGGTGCGTGGTGCTCGGCCTGGATCCCCACCAACCCGCCCTGCCGCTCGGCGCCTCCGTCGTCGCCGCCAGGGCGCAAAGCGACTTCAAGAAACCGAACCGCATCGCGGTCAGCGACAAGTTCGTGTTCGTGGCCGATACCGAATATAACCGCGTGCAGGTCTGGGACCGGGCGTTAACCAACCGCTTTTTCGTGCTGGGGGGCGGCCTCTATGCCACCGACTTCAGTAAGCCGCGCGGGCTTGGCGTCAATGCCACCGGCGACCGGCTGGCAGTGGCGGACACCTCTTACAACCGGGTGCGCGTGTTTTCCGTGAATACCACCAATGGCAGCCTGACGGCCCTCTTCGACTTTGGGAGCCTGGGCACCGGCATCGGTCAGTTCCGGAATCCGATGGAGGTGGCCTATGCCGCCGACGGCCATATCTGGGTGGCCGACAGCCAGCAGAGCGGAACCTGCAACCACCGCATTCAAGTGTTCGACGGTGCCGGAGGTTACGTTGACCAGTTCGGCAGCCAGGGCTCGGCGGACGGCCAGTTCAATCGCGCCCTCGGTGTGGGGATCGGCCCCGGCGGGGCGGTCTATGTGGCTGACGGCGACAATGACCGGATCCAGGCGTTCGCCGGCACGAGTTTTGCGTGGGCATTCGGCGCAACGGGCGCCGCGGCGGGACAGTTTGACCGTGTCTGGGACGTCCACGAGGGTTTGGCGGCGCGACTGTATGTGACGGACTTTTACAATAATCGGATTCAAGTGCTGAACGCTTCCGCCGCGCCGACCGTCACGGTCGCGGGCGTCTATACGAACGCAGGCGAGATTCTCGGGCCGTTCAGTCTGCCGCAATGCGCGGTCCCAGGTCCTGACGGACAGGGCCTGTATGTGGCCGACACAGCCAACAACCGGGTGCTCCGCCTGACCGTTACGCTCGATGCGGATGGCGACGGCATGGACGACGTCTGGGAAGCCACCCATGGGTTGGACCCGAATAATCCCGCCGATGCCACCGAGGACCCGGACGGCGATGGCGTCAGCAACCTGGGCGAGTTCCGTGCCGGCACGGATCCCCACCTGCGCGACACCAATGGCAATGGCGGCAGCGATGGCTGGGATATGGGGCTGGGGCTCGACCCGCTCGCCACCAACGCGCCGGTCAATCCCCCGACGGTGCTTTCGATGGCCGCCGCGCCGGTTCTGGCCCGGCCGGGGGATGTCGTTCGAGTGACCGTTGCGTTCAGCGAGGCGATCTCGAACATCCCCTTGATGGCGCTTTCCGGCGCCGTGACGGCGGGGCCGGTGGCCATGAATGGAGGCGGCAGTTCCTGGTACAGCGACTTCTCGATGCCCTCCGGCGCGACGGGGTTGGTGAATGGCGTTGAGTCAGGCGCCATCGGGATTAGTGGGTATTACGTGGATCCCCTGACCTTCACCAGTAACGGACTCTTCAGCCTGTCGGACTTGGAGTTGGAGATTTCGGTATTTACGTTGCCGGCCCCTTCGCTGGGATGGCAGGCCTGGTCCGGGGACATCTATCGGGTCCAAAGCACCACGAATCTCATTCTGACCAACTGGGTGGACGGGGCTTCGGTGACTTGCGGGACGAACGGCCTGATGACGGTGCCGAACGCGTTCCCGACGGCGCAGCCCGTTCAATTCATGCGGGTATTGCGGCTTCCGCCTTGATCTTTGCAGGATATTGACATGGCGGCAGTGGACGCGGTTGCCGGATGAAGGGTATACTAAACGTTACGAGAGGGAACGTTTATAGGCGATGCGCCAGGTGGAAGACTGTGAACGGGACGCCTTATCGAGAATGAAGATGACGATCGAGGGCAAAATGACCACGCGATGGCAGCAGTCGACATGGGTTGTGGCCGGGTGTGCCATCCTTCTGGTCGTTGCAATGGGCCTGGTGTCCTGTTCCCGCCAGGAGCAGGGGACAGCGAAAAAGCCCGCCGCGAAGGGCGCAACAAGGACCGAAACGAAAGCCGTAACGAATGCGGCGCCGATATCGTCAAACGCGACCGCCAAACTGCCGGTGGCGCCCCCCGGGGCCAAAGTCGCCAAACCGCGGACGGCGGACCCGAAACATCTGCCTCCGCTTTCAGCCGAAACCCGCGAACGCCAGCGCGCGGTACGCGAGCGTCAAGAGGAGTTTGCGCGGAAGACGATCGAACAGGAACTTTCCAGAAAGCAGGCCGAACTGGCCCAGTGCGAGAAGGATCTGCTCCGAGCCGAACATACGGTGCGCACCGAAAGTGACGTGGCCGCGGCGCTGGCGGCAGTCCACCAGGCTGCGTCCAATCTGGAAAACGAGTGCGTGAACCGGGCGGATGGTTTCCGCGCCCTATTGAACGAGCAGGTCGCTCTCGAAGCCAAAGTGGCCGCGTATGTGCCGGATGTGGCGGGCACAAACGGCGTCGAGGCCGAAGTGCTGTCGGCGGCGGCGCGTTTGAGGGAACTGTCGCGGACGATCGAAGACCGGAGGCGGATGGCCGCCATTGAAATTCCCGAAGTGGCGGGCGCCTATCGTGTGTTAGTCGAGCAGGGGAAGGCTTACCAGCAGGCGTTGGCGGGTAAGTCGGCGTATCGGGCGGCGCAAGGGAAGGCCGATTCGGTGCGTGAAGAGATTGCGGATTTGACCAGGAACCAGGAGAACTGACATGACCATGACCTCATGTGACAAGGCTTTCGGTGGGTTGGCGCGGCGGCGCTTTTGGGCGGGGATGGCTCTCGCAGCCGGGATACTGATCGGCGGGCATGCCCAGGCCACGCAACTCTTTATGGGCGCCATACCGAGTGAGGCGAATCCCACTTTCTCACCCGGTGACACCAACGTCACGACGACGGTGTCCTTTTCGATCAAGGCGGCGAACGCAGATCCCCGATATAGTTTCAGCCACTGGCTTCTTTTGGACTGCACCAATAGCTCGCCGGTTACCACAACCAATAATGCGACCACGACGATTCGGGTGAACATCGGTGCGGCGGAAGCGTATGCGTATGCCGTCTATATCGCCAACACGTACACGCTGACGGTGTCCGCCTCGCCTGCCTCGGGCGGGTCGACAGATCCGGCGGGAGTCAACACCTATCTGAAGGGGGACAAGCCGTCAGTTTCCGCGTTTCCCACGAATCTGCCGGTTCCCGGCTATGAATTCGCCGGTTGGGTTGGCTCTGCCCCCGCCCCGTCGTTGGTCAACCCGCTCGAAGTGGACATGCAGGCCAACAAGACCCTGACGGCCAATTTCGCGAAACTCTGGAACATCTCGCAGACCTTCCGGCTCGGCCCGGCCGATGCGACTCCCTTTTTGTACCGCCTCCGCGATCAAACCTATACGAACGTCACCGTGCCGTCTGCCGTTGCCGAGCAAATCGGCGCTCGGCGCTATCGGTGCGACGGCTGGACCGCCGGCACGGGCAGCGTAATCCCCACCAGCCGGTCGGGTGCGGCGGCTACGAGCTGCAATCTCAGCCCCTTGAATGCGAACTCCGCCCTGAGTTGGGTGTGGATGCCCCAGTTCAGGGTCGACGCCTCCAACACGCCTCAGGGTTACATGACCATCGAGGAATTGGCGTCTCCCGGCGACAACGACGGCGGCGACCGGTGGGCGGATTCGAACACCACCATCCGGGTCACCGTGGTTCCCAACGATGTTTCCAAATTTGAGCCGGACTATGTGCTGGTCGGCGGCGTTCGCCAGGACCTGGGGCCCACCTATCAGGTTGACCTGTTGGTCACCGGCCCGATGACCCTGGTGCCGGTCTTCCGCGTTTCCTCGCAGGACGATCCCGGCTTCATTTCTTACATGAAGCGGTACGGGCTGGTTGCCGGCGCGGTGGGGCAGCGCACGTTCGACGATCCCGACGAAGACGGACTGGACAATTTGACGGAATTCCGTCTTGCCAGCACGAATGGAGCGGCTGCGTACTATTACAACCCCATCAATGCCGACACCGACGGCGACGGGATGGATGACGCGTATGAGAAGAACTCGATCGACCCCACCAATCTCTCGGCCAATGCGCGGAATACCTATCGCCCCGCGGCCACGGATAACGGGGATGGCTCGGTCGATAACGGGCCGGAAGGCAATCCCGACGAGGACTATCACTGGAACACCGCCGACGGCTACATGCAGTACGGCCAGCCTTTGGCGAACACCAATGAATATTGCGGCCCTGACGGGGTGCCCCCCTGGACCAGCGTCGTGCTGAACTTCGGCGAAAGTTATGTGGATGTGAACGGGGTCACCCACAATTATCCGTTCGCCTCGAATCCGTCGGGATCCCGGCCGGCGGTTCGCATCCGGGTGCCGGTGGCCGGCGACACGGGAGATCAAAGCAGGGCCAATACCATATACTCTGACCGGGACGCGTTTGACGACGGGTTCGAGTATTCATGGGATCAGTGGCAGCGTACTCATAGCCTGTCCGATGAGGCTTTTCTTGTCGGCGTCTCGAACGGGTTGCCCTCTTACATCACCAACACCGTGCCGAACTGGTCGAACTCGACCACGCGCGTGTTCAATCCAGGCAGAATCGCCACCGTGTCCGACGGCCCCGATTATGATATTCTGTATGACTACAACAGCGGCAAGGTTTCGCTGTTCTACTATTCCGCCGAGCGGGAATACAATGCCTGGAAGGAGAACGCCTTCTCCCCGACTGTCGCCGGCGCGCCGCACAGTATCCGGATGGATGCGCCCCCGCCTTCACCCGACGGGGCGTTGCCGCATCGCTGTTCGCATCCCTTTCTCTGGGACGTGGATCAGGATGGTGTGCCCGACGGCTACGAGGTGATTTTCGGATATGACCCCTGGAGTCCCTTTACGTCCGGCGCCACCGGGACCGATGGCGAGGACAACCCCGACAACGACTGGATGGCCAAGTCGACCAACAGTCCGCTGTCCCTGCGCAACCACGAGGTCTATTTGGCCAACGGTTTCAACCCGCGTGTGGCGGTCGACGAGGTGTATCCCGTCGCGAAAGACATGGTCGGCAAGGGAACCAAGCGCAGCCCCTCCACCTTCAAGTTCTCGAACAGTGACGAGATGCGGGGCCCGGATGGGATGATGGCGTTGGCGCCCTCCGTGCCCGGATCCGGGGCGGATGACGCCACAAGCCCGTTCAGGTCCGATTCGGACGGCGATGGCATCTGGGATGGGTGGGAGTGCTACGTGGGAATGGATCCGAATCTGGACACGGATGTGGCGATCGACTCCGACGACGACAAGGTGAGCAATCTTGATGAGTTCCGGAGTTTCTACACGTCGAGCACCAATCGTGCCGCCCTGACACCCCTGCTCGAGTGGCGCAATAAGATATTCCCCACCGATCCGGGGGTGGACCCCAGTCCCAGGGATAACAACCCATTGGACCGGGACAACTATACCCATGGCGGCAAGGATACGGACGCGGACGGCATCAGTGACGGCACGGAGAAGACCCTGTTCAACGCCGATGCTTACGGGGGGATCATAACGTCGTACGTGACGATTACGTTTGATGAGAATGGAAATGAGGTTGAGACGACGGTCCTTGTGGGTTACGGGCTGTGGGCGACGGCATGCTACGTCGGTGGCGGCCTGAATCCGACGAGCGCCGATACGGATGACGATACGCTGCCCGACCCTTACGAAGGCGCGTACGCAAGCGGGCTCGATGGGACCGCAGGTGACACGTTTGACGACCCTGATGGCGATGGCCTGGAGAACTACCAGGAGTATTGGGGCGCGTCGGTCTACCATTGGCAATACGATGTCTGGGTCAACAGTCTTCCGTCTTATGACAACGCCGATTTCTTCTCGGCAACCCCCAAGACGTGGGATTGGTCGACACAGTGGCGTTACATTCCTTTAACCCACTTCGACTATGTGAAGAGGTTCTCCTATGCGGGACCGGATCCGACCCGGGTCGATTCCGATGACGACGCCATGGACGACTATTACGAAATCTACCACGGGTTGAATCCCATCTATGGGGCGCTCGACCTGATCGCGAGTCGGGCTGCGAAGGGCGCAAAAACGACGTCATCAACGGGTAGCGTCGGCGATCCGCGCGATCAACCCTGGAAAGCGGGGTCTGTGGGAATGGATCCCGACGCGGATGGTCTGCTCAACTTCCAGGAGGCGCCCTACTCGGAGTACCCCGAGCAATCCCCGCGAATCCACACCGACCCCTCGTCGTTGTGGATGACCGATACCGGTTATGACCGGAGTTGGGTCAACCTTTACTATCGGCCGAGTAGTGTCGTGTGGTACTGGAGAGACGATCTGACAGCTCCGCCGCCGGACTACGCTTTCAGTTTCGAGAGCAACGAGGGGTACGACACGGACAACGACGGAGTGGGCGACAAGGAGGAATTGAACGTCACCAAGACCGATCCCCTGACGCCCGAGCGTCCGGTCAAGCGGCGCGCCTTGTACCTGCCTCCCGGCCCGAACACCTATGCCCGCACCTATCCTGGGTACGCGCCGCAACTGGCCGATGCCGGGGGCGGCTATATGCCCGGGATCGACGTCGTGCGTATTGCCGATGACGCGATGAGGAGTTTCACGGTCGAGGCGTGGGTGCGGCCGATCAATCCGGACACCGGCACGGATCAGGTGATCGTGGAACGCCCGCTGATGATCCCGAGCGGCAACGAGTGGCGCCTGGCTCCGGGTATCCGGTTGAACTTCCGGCTCGCCATCGGCGGCGACGGGAAACCGTATGTGACCTATACCGGGGAGGGCTATGAGCCAATCCATGGCGACCCCAAACTGACCGGGTCGGCTGTGCTTTCGACCAACTGGACGCACCTGGCCGCGACGTACCAGGTGTCCTCCGCCACGGACCCCCAGCAAGGCGGGATTCTGACGTTCTACGTGAATGGCACCATTGCCGCCCGTTCCCATTTCGACCAGCTCCCGGCGACGGGCGCTTTTGACCTGAGCGGTTCCTACGTGAGGTTGCTGGGCGCACCGATCGTGGTGGGCGCGGCGGATCGCAATCCTGACGGGGAATTCGGCGGCATTGTCAATCAGCCGGATCCCTACCTCTTCTTCAAGGGCTGGATCGACGAGGTGCGCATCTGGAATGGCGCGCGTTCCGAAGGGGATGTCCGGTCCGGCATGAACCAACAGATGCGACAGACGGATGTCCTGGCGCAGCAGAGTTCGGCGGCGACCCTGAAGTATCTCTACACCTTTGACGGCATGCCGGATCCTGTGGGGTCGGCCACGGGCGACGGCACCCCGCTCGGGTTCGACGAGACGGCGACAAAGCACTTCCCGCCCGGTTGGGTGGCGACGTTCTGGGACGCCACGCCGCAGCGGTCGCAGGTGTATACCGACACCCGCTATGTGCCGTGGATCGAGAATATCGCCACGCATGTGCCGACAAATTTCCCCTGCGACATTGGAGACACCAATCTCCTCAAGATCGTGATGTCGGGAACGAACGTCATTGGGCGGGTGCCGAACTTTTGGAACACCAGCAATCCCTACGGGGTTCGGTATTTCACGTCCGAAGGCTCGAGATTCCAACGGACGGAGCAGTACAACGACCTTCTGCCGCTGGGTCTGGCGCAGGCCTTCGAACCGAGTGTGCGGCCGGCGGGCGATCAAATCCCGATGTGGGACAACGGCACGCTTCCCGTGGCGCAACCCAACGGGGAGCTCGGCGACGATTCGGATGGAGACGGCATGTCGGACTTCTGGGAGGAACTGTACGGGTTGGATCCCTTGAGCAAGGTTGGCGCGGATGGCGCCTTTGCCGACCTGGATGGCGATGGGCTTGCCAATCTTTACGAGTTCGCAGCAAAAACAGACCCCGGCAGCTTCGATACCCTGGGGAACGGTTTTTCCGACTTCTATGCGTGGGATCCTGACCCCACCCATACCAACCGCTATCGCCAATACGGCGAGTTGTATACAGATCATGACGGCATGGAGGATGCCTGGGAACTGGCCAACGGTCTGGATCCCCGCCGCTATGATGCGCACCTGGACCTGGATGGCGACGGGTGGTCGAACCTGGCCGAATTTCAGGAAGGAACCGGCCCCAATGACCGCACGAAGTACCCGCAGCCGAGCGTCGCATTCCGCATCAGGTGTGGCGGATTTGGTTCGGATGATCCGCGGAACGTCATCATCCATTTTTACAGCACGCCGACGATGGACGGCGTGCCGGATGCCGTTGCCGTACCCAGTACTATCGATAACTTCTCCATGTTCGAGAGACTACCGATGAACTCTGTTGGAGGGTTTCTCGCTCAACGCGGGATTGAGCCGGGCTCGGTCTACATCGATATTAATGGCGGCTATGATCCCTACTACTACTATTGGTGGTGGTGGTATTATGGTTATAATGTGCATGATCGTTACGAGGACGGTAATCTCCACGGTCCATGGGGACCCGCAGGCACCATCAATTACCAAACCGGTGCATACACGCTCACTCACCCCGGTGCTTCGTCATCGCCGGTTGTGCGGTATAGATATCGGTCGATACCATCATCATATCCTGTGGATTTGGAGTTCTCGCAGTACCAGTCCGGTCACCTCCTGGAGGGGGATGCGTATTTCTTTGCGTTCAGCGATCGCAACGGCAACCGGTCGTGGGACGAGGGCGAGCCGGCGGGCGTGGCCCAGTACCAACCCATCAACATCCGCCGTGGCACAAATGATGTCGAGATTGGCTTGACCGACACGCTGCCTGGCTATCAACGGTTCTCATGGCCGGCCCAGAGTGGACAAACGGCGTATCCTGTGAAGATTCTGAACATGAGCATGAGCGGCACGGTCGAAGCCCAGTTTTCCATACAGGCGCCGCGAACGTACGTGCATGAGCAGGACTATCGCAACGTTGGGATACGCGGCCTGCCTTTTGCACCGAGTTATGCCGCCGTAGTCCTTGCGGCGGACGGCACCACGGTCATAGCGACGACGAACTTCAACGTTTCATACTATCCGGACAGTCCAGCCCAGCCGGTGACCGTCTACCCGAAAGACGATACGCTCTATCATGCGAGGAACGAGTTCGTCTGGCGGATGGACACGAATGCCACGCAGTTCAACCTGGTGATCAAACCGGGGTCCATATCCAACCCCTCGGTGTTGGACGTTACCACCGTGCCGACCTTCCGCGAGGCCGATGGCACGACGCATTACCGGCTGCCGATCTATGCCGGCGATGGTCTCTTCACCAACGGGGTCTACTACTGGCAGGTGACCAGCCTGAACCGGCGCGCGAACGCGGCTTCTGCGTGGGAGCAGTTTACCGTGAACCTGGATGACTATTCACAGGGCCCCTGGTCGATCAGCGGCGACGTGGTCTATGCCGGCAAGGTGACCAACCGGAATTTCGTGGTGCAGGCCTACCCGTCGCCCGGCTTCGGCGGGGTTCCGGTGGCGCAGGTCACGGTTAGCAACGCCGTCGTCCCAGCGGGTTGGCCCTTGAACCGGATGGTGTATGCGTTGAAGGGTTTGCCGCAAGGTTCCTTCTACCTGCGTGCATTCCTGGATCAGAATATGAACCAGAAACCGGATATCTGGGAATCTTCCGGGTTCTTGACCGATCCGGGTTCGTTCTATAGTCCAGGGTCAGTTGCGGTTCCCGTCAGCGCCCGAGAACGCGATGTGTTCGTGACGGTGGCTGATACGGACAATGACAAACTCGCCGATGACTGGGAGTACCGATACTATGAAAACTTGGAGACGGCTGGACCGGGTCCGTTGGGCGGGTATACCGCCTCGGCAATACCTGGCATTAACGTCTACGAGGCCTATGCTGCTACGGAACTCAACATGAGTCCGGTGGATCCCAATGTCGTGGGACCGGACGGTCTGCCGCTCCGATTGAAGAGTGCCTTCGGCTTGAATGTGTGGGGCGCTTACGACTTCGTCATTTCCGGGATGCGCGCGGATGCGGGGGGGAATCCCCAGGTTTCCTGGCCCGCCTTGTCGAAACTCGGGGTGGTGACGTTGAACACGGGTGGCGCGGTCAGCATGTCCAGCGGCGGCATGACGCTCCACTATCAACTGCAATACACGGAAGATCTCGCCACGTGGAACGACATAACGACTCAGGGCGTTGTGCTGTACGAGTCGGCCACCGGTCAGTTCCGCTTCAGCGACGAGTCCGTGACGAGCACAGCGCTGCGGTTCTACCGGTATCGGGTCTGGTGGGAGTAAGGCAGAGGTCAGAGATCAGCGGTCAGAAGTCAGAGGACAGAGGTCAGAGGACGGAAGACAGCCGAGTTGAATTCTCGTTGCGACTTCTGGTCGCTGATGGCTGACCTCTGACCTCTGACTTCTGAGGTTGACGGTCATTGGTGTGTTCCGGTAACGTTCGACAAATTCATGAGCGAGAGGGTGGACTGTATGATGAAACACGGTTTATGGGTGGGCATGGCGGTGCTTTTGGGCGTTGGCATGGCTGGCTGCGAATGGGAGGGCGGCGGCGACGACAATAGTTGGAACGAGTCTTCGGGCGTGGCCAATTTTTCCGGAACCTACACAAAATCGGGTGGCGGGTTTGTCGTGTCGTTGTCATCGTCTTCCGCGACGACGAACACTGTAACTGCCGCAAAGCAAATCGGGACCGGCAACGCTGTGCTTCTGCATTTTGAAGGCACAATGGACCACAGGCCCTTAACGAAGGGCAGCGTTAATGTTACGGCCGGAGTGGTCAACTTGTCGGATCCAAGTGGAAGTTCGACCTTGAGTGGTGCGAACGGCAGCGGTTCTGTTAATTATGATACGGGTTTCGTATCCGTGAATTGCACAGTCATCCCTGGGGCCGGCATACCTGTAAAGGTTTATTACAGCTATTCTTCCAGTTTTGCGTCGGGCGAGGATAGCGGCATTACCGCCCTGAACGTTCAGCAGCAAGGCACCTCGCTCAAGATTGTCGACAGCAGCGGCAAGACCTACACCGGCAACCTCAGCGGTTCGCGTACGGCCAGCGGAGCGACTGCCTCGTCGGCGGCGAGCGGCGATACGATCACATCGCAGTTCGAGGCTGGCGGACAGAGCGCGTCTGGAAAGAATGTCAGGATGGTGGGGACGTTCTCGGCCACGGTGACGGGAACAGGCGCCGCCGCAGTATTCTCGAACCGCCAGATGAACGGGACTTGGATCGAGGATGGCGGGAAGACCGCCGGCATCAGCGCAACGGCGAACTAGCCTGACGCGATAGGTCATGAGCGGACGCTGGCATCCTGCAGCGTCCGTTCTTTTTTTGTGCGCGAAGCCCACTGAACCGGCCTTGCCCTTGTGACCAAAAGACATGATCATTCAGATTAGTTTGACTAAAATGAATGACTGTATATATTGGTCGCATGATTACCCGAGCGCTTGACTCTATCGTCTTCTCCGAAAACTGGGGCCGCCAGATGCGTTTCATTTGCGGCCCGAGACAATCCGGCAAAACAACACTGGCCAAAGCCAGGTTGCGGGCCATGCAATGCGAGGCGCTTTATTATCTTTGGGATCGGCGCGCCGTTCGCCAGCGTTATAAGGAAGACGAACTGTTCTTTACCGCGGACTTCCCCCCGGGACAAGCCCTTCCCTGGGTTTGCATGGATGAAATCCATAAGTATCCCCAGTGGAAGAATGTCCTGAAGAGCATCTTCGACTCGGTCGGCGATCGCTGCCGCATGGTGGTGACCGGATCGGCTAAACTGAGCCTGATCCGGCGGGCGGGCGATAGCCTGGCCGGTCGCTACTTTACGTTTCATCTGCTGCCGGTCATGCTCGGCGAGTGGACAGGCCACGCGGCCAGGCTCGCGGATTGTCCATCATCGGCCATGGAATTCCTGCGCGCCCAAGCCGATACCAGCCCGGCGGATCCCGAACGCCTGGAGGCCCTGCTCCGGTTCGGCGGTTTCCCGGAGCCGCTCCTTGGCGCCAATACCGCTTTTCATCGGAAATGGGCCGCCGACTATATCGAAACCGTTATCCGTGAAGACATCGGGACGTTGACGAGAATCGTGGATCGCGAGCACCTGCACGATCTTTATCACCTGCTGCCGGGTATGGTCGGAAGTCCCCTGTCAGTCGCCTCAGTCGCCGGACACATCCAAGTGAGCCCGGTGACGGCAAAGAACTACCTCCGGCGGCTCGACGATTTCTTCCTTACGTTTTCGCTGTGCCCCTACACGCGCAACATCAAGCGGTCACTGCTCAAGGCGCCCAAGCTCTATCTCTACGATTGGACACGAATCGGCGACCCCGCCGCCCGGTTCGAGAATTACGTCGCCTGCGAGTTGGTGGCCCGGGCCAAACTGTGGACGGACGGCACGGGACAAGCCCACGAGTTGTTCTACATTCGAAACAAACAAAAACAGGAAACGGATTTCCTGATAACCCGGGATGAGCTTCCTTGGTTGTTGGTGGAGGCGAAGCAATCGGACCGCCCGGTGGAATCGCATCACTTGGCCACGCGGGAAGCGGTGGGGAATGTTCCTTTGGTTCAGGTGTGTGCCCAACCCGGGATTTGCGCCGTCCAGCGGGAAGGCGTCTATAGAATGTCGGCCAGTCGTCTCTTGGCGTAGAAGAGCGTCGGAAACGCCGCCAGGGTGCATGACAGAAGGCTGCAAAGCAGTTCCGTGGGTCTTCTTCTCGCACGTCGATGTGACTGGAACAGTCGATCTGAGACAGGATTTACAGGATTGGACGGGATTGGGGTTCCGTTGCCGAAATATGACGTTCACTTCCGCAAATCCCGTTAAATCCTGTCAATCCCGTCAAACGATTCCCCGGGAAGTACCCGCCGTGGTGCCTTGCGCCCGAAGAGCGATCCCGCCTGACTTGCGATTTGCACTGATACGGATCGTGTGGCATCATGACCGCCATGAATAGATATGGAAACCTCCTGTGCATGGCGATCTTGGGGGCTCGGCTGGCCTCCGCCCAAACCCTTCCCACCCCCCTGGCGACGAATCTGATGGAGGCCGGAGCCGTGACGCAAGCGGTGCTATCGATTTCGACGACGCAGCTTCTGGCGGAGGCGGAGACGCTGATCGGTGCCCAGAAACCGGACAAGGCGCGCGATAAGCTCTTGGCGGCCCTGAGTGCAGCAACCGACGAGGATACGCGCCGCAAGGTCGAGGAAAGACTCGGCAAGCTGGACGTGGAGTTGGTTCGCCTGCCCTGGCCGATGCCCGAGAAAATCGACTATGTCGTGCAGGCCGGCGACTCGATTCGCGCCATCGCGCAGAAGCACGGCACCACGGTGGAGTTGATCGTGGAGAGCAATCGCAGGTCGCGGCCCGATCACATCGAACCGGGCGACCGGATGCGTATCTTTAACGGCAAACTGGCGATCACGGTCAACAAGACGCGCAACGAACTGCTCGTGACCTGCAATGGGCGGTTCTTCAAACGGTACCGTGTGGGCACCGGCAAGTACGGCAAGACGCCGGTGGGGACGTTCATCGTCAGCGATCGCATCAAGGATCCGCCCTGGTGGCGCGGAGACGGCAAGGTGGTGCCTTTCGGCGACAAGGAGAACATTCTGGGCACCCGCTGGCTGGCGTTGAAAGCCACCGGTGCCACGCCGGAGGTGAAGGGCTACGGTATCCACGGCACCTGGGAGAATGAATCGGTCGGCAAGGCCGAAAGCGCCGGCTGCATCCGCCTCCGCAACGAGGAAATCGAGGAACTCTTCCTGCTCGTACCTGTGGGGACCGAGGTCGTGATTGAGGAGTGAGGGAATGGGGACGGGGGTTCAGGGTTCGGGGTTCAGGAGCGTGTGACTACTCAGATGGAGTTAGGGTTCAGGGGTAAGGATGGGGTTCACCCCGGAAACGTCCTCACCTGCGAACCAGGCCTTTCGGGCTGCAAACGCACTGCCGTTCCGAACCGCTGTTCCTCCTGAACCCTGACACCCTGAACCCTGGCACCTGAGCAGTTACAGGAGGGCGATGTGGAAGCGTATCGGCGGTTGGAGGACTTGGTCGTCTATGGGAAGCTTTGCCGTCTGCACATTGAGATCGGCGAACTCACGCACCGGTGGCCGGCCGAGGAGAAGTACGAATTGGGATCGCAGGTCAGGCGCTCGTCGAACAGCGCTCCAGCACAATTGGCAGAGAAGTACGATGACCGACATGTCCGCAACAAGATCGAGGGTGTCAACAGGAGCCGCGGCGAGGCGGCGGAGACCGTGCACCATCTCTATATGGCACATTTGAAAGGGTATGAAACCAAAACAACTTACGAAGATTACCGGACTCGATATCAGGAGTGCATCCGAATGCTCAATGGGATGGAACGCACTCTTGAGAAGCAGTTACCGGAATCCGATCGTCGCTGGCCTGATCTATCCGTGCGGGAGCATGCCGGTGACTATGACGCCTGCCCTTGTGGATTCCCTGAACCCTGAACCCAGTGTAGATCCTATCCCGCATTGCCCCTGAACCCCGAACCCTGAACCCTGACCCCCCCCTTCCCCCCATGCACCCCTATAGAACACACACGTGCGGCCAGCTTCGTGAACAGGACGTCAGCACCCAGGTCCGCCTCGGCGGTTGGGTCTTCCGCAAACGGGATCACGGGCACCTGCTGTTTCTCGATCTGCGCGACCATTATGGCGTCACGCAGGTCGTGATCTACCCCGATCGCGCCTTCTTCGACGCGTGCCAGAAACTGCACAACGAGAGCGTCATCATCGTGACCGGCCGCGTGGTCGCCCGGTCCCCCGACACGGTCAACCCCGCCTTGCCGACCGGGGCGATCGAGGTCGCCGCCGACGAGATTGTGGTGGAGAGTGCGGCCGACGCGCTGCCGTTCCAGATCAATGTGGACGGCGACGGGTCCGAGGATATGCGGTTGCGCTACCGGTTTCTCGATTTGCGCCGCGAGTCCCTGCACCGGAATATCATGCTGCGTTCGCAGGTGGTGACCAGCCTGCGTCGGCGCATGACCGGGCACGGGTTCACCGAGTTCCAGACGCCGATCCTGACCAGCAGTTCGCCCGAGGGGGCCAGGGACTACCTGGTGCCGAGCCGCGTGCATCCCGGCCGCTTCTACGCGTTGCCGCAGGCGCCGCAGCAGTTCAAGCAACTCCTGATGGTGGCCGGGTTCGACCGCTATTTCCAGATCGCGCCCTGTTTCCGCGACGAGGACGCCCGGGCCGACCGCTCGCCGGGCGAGTTCTACCAGTTGGACATGGAGATGTCGTACGTCACGCAGGACGACGTGTTTGCGGTCGTTGAGGACGTCGTCCACGGGGTCTTCGCCGAGTTCTCCAAGCTCGCGGCGGACAAGGCGCCTTTCCGGCGCATTCCCTACGCCGAGGCCATGGTGAAGTACGGAACGGACAAGCCCGACCTGCGCATTCCGATCGAGATACAGGATGTGTCGGCGGTGTTCCGCGCCTCGAAGTTCAACGCCTTCCGGGCCGTGGTGGAGAAGGGTGGCGTGGTCCGGGCCATTCCCGTCAAGGGTATTGCCGACAAGCCGCGCAGTTTCTTCGACAAGCTGGTCGAGCACGCGCAGTCGATCGGCTCAAAGGGGCTTGCGTACCTGGTGTGGGCGGGTGGGGTGGTCAAGGGGCCCATCGTCAAATTCCTTTCGCCCGAGGAACTGGCGGCGCTCGCGCAGCAGACCGGCATGGTCGATGGCGATGTCCTGTTCTTCATCAGCGATACGGCGGCTGTGGCGAACCGGATCTGCGGGGAACTGCGCGTCAAGCTGGGGCGCGACCTCGACCGGGTCGAGAAGGACGTATTCCGCTTCTGCTGGATTGTCGATTTCCCCATGTTCGAACTCGATCCGGACACCCAGAGCATCGCGTTCTCGCACAATCCGTTCTCCATGCCGCAAGGCGGCATGCAGGCGCTGCTCGAGAAGAACCCGCTGGACATCCTGGCGTACCAGTACGACATCGTCTGCAACGGCGTGGAGCTGTCGAGCGGGGCGATCCGCAACCACAGTCCGGAGATCATGTACAAGGCGTTCGAGATTGCGGGCTACACGGCCGAGGATGTCGACCGCAAGTTCGGCGGCATGATCAACGCGTTCAAACTCGGCGCCCCGCCGCATGGCGGCATCGCCCCGGGTGTCGACCGCATGGTGATGCTGCTGGCCGGCGAAAGCAACATCCGCGAGGTCATTGCGTTCCCCATGAACCAGAAGGCGCAGGATCTCATGATGGGCGCACCCGGCACGGTGACCGAGAAGCAGTTGCGCGAACTGCACATCAAGGTCGTGGTGCCTGAGAAGAAGGCGGACGCCAAAGAGAACGGCTGAGGCGGGATGGTGGGTGGGAACCGATGTAGCCGCCGCCGTCTCGGCGGCGTGACGCTCGTCGCCATCCTTAACGCAAGCGTTGCCATGTGAGGTTGGGCGTGCCATTATGGCTCCACTGTGAGTGGGCGCACATCCAAGTTCTGTGTTCGTGAGGATGGGTTGGGCTGGGCCGAGAATCCAACCAAGACGGTTGGGCAAGTGCAGCCCCTTTCTGCTGCCGCGGCGCTACGGTGGAATAGTTCCATGTTGAAACTCAGTCCGCTGTGCGGACGGTGGTGTCCCCTGGGCGTCTTTAAGTTTAGGACATGGGAAGAGAAAGACCGGTGGGATGCGGAAGTGTTGCAGGCCATGACCGGTCCGGTGCGTGGTTGCGCCGCGACCGTTCAGGGCGAAGGCCGCGGGGCGTAGCCGACCGAGATGCGCGCCGGTGGTTAGCGGAAGTGTTGAAACAGCATCAGCGATGTTGTAGACGTTTAGCAAGGTGAGAGTATGTTGAAGGCCGTGGAAGCGACAATCGAGATGAACGGGCAAATTCATTTGATCGAACCCCTGCACTTGGCGCACTCGTGCCGTGCGATCGTGACCATCATAGAGGAGCCCGGGATTGAGGAAATGGCGTTGCTCAGTCAACCGGCCCTCGCGCATGACTGGGAACGTCCCGAGGAGGATGCGGCATGGTCGCACCTTCAGTAGGCTCTGTAGTTCTTGTCAGGTTCCCTTTCTCCGACCTCTCATCCAGCAAGTTACGACCCGCTGTCGTGCTCGCGGGAGTTGAACGGGATGATTGGATCCTCTGCCAAATCACGAGCAACCCCTATTCTGACACGATGGCGGTCGAGATAGCGGAGAGCGACTTTGCCGGCGGATCTTTGATGCGGACCAGTTACGCGAGACCCGGCAAACTGTTTTCGGCCAATACATCGCTCATGGAGCGACAAGTCGGTACCCTTAAGCAGTCGAAAGTGTCCGGCGTTGTCGATGCCGTCGTTGCCATTCTGCGACCAGCCGCCCATTAACCATTCCCCGGAGGTCCAGGCATGAATTCGCCGTTTCTCTGCCCGTCGTGCAACACGTCTCGTGAACCTGGGGATCGTTACTGCAAGAAATGCGGGACAGAGTTCGACTCCTCTCCGGACGCAGATGGTCAGCCAGAGGATCGAACCGCAGCCGCGGAACAGGCAAAGCCGGAACTGCGGCTGAAGACGCGTTCGTGTCCGGGGTGCGGCTTCCGGATGCCCAACGAGTGCTTCCTATGCGTTCATTGCGGACTGGATTTTAGGACTGGCAAGCGCGCATCCACCAAGATCAAACGCAGGTGGTCCTTGCGCGCGCCGATGGCGCGATTGGGCGCGTGGGTTTCGTTCATCGTCCGTCTTACGGTCAAAACGCTCATCATTGCAGCCGTGGCTGCCAGTGTCTGCTACTTCGCCCACCGCGTGGCCGAAAACATGGGCGTTTGCAGTAGCGCGACCTCCGTCGCCACCCAGCGTGGCTCGGAAAACACAGGCGATGTCCAACAGGTCGATGGGTCTTTGCCTGCGCCGCCGGACAACTACACCATTCTCTACAACAGCAAACGCGACGAGTTTGTCGCACCCGAAACCAACCAGTTTGTCAGACTGGAATTACGTGCAGGCGGTCACATGCAGGGCCGCCTGGTCGAGATATCCACGAATGCGGTGACAATCGAGCAGGATGGCATGGTCGTCGGTTGTTTGAGGCACGCCCTTGCGCCGGCTACTCGGATCCGCTTCTTTGGCGAAGACTATGCTAAGTATTACGCAACACTGGCAACGGCGAGCAATGGAATCACGAAGACAGTCGGGGTTGTGAGCCCGCTACGCTATTTCCATGACAAGTTGGTTTGTCCCTGCTGCCGTGGGGAACGATACTACATGATTTACAGAAAGCCGGCGGGTCCTTCTATCCGTGAAGCTTGTCCTGTATGCATCAACCGTGGAGAAAAGGTTCTGGAGCGACCCTGTGGCACACTGCTTTGCCCCGATTGCGGAGGGTGGGGGCGCCTCTGGCATCATGACGCTAAGAAAGAGATGCGATTGACCAGACCGTGTACTCGGTGCGCAGCGAAGGGTTACTTGATCCCGGCTCCGGGGGCTGGCCAGTACCCGACAGACCAACCTCTTCCCGGTGTGCCCACAACTCCCCCGGAAGCGCCCACAACTCCCCCCGAAGCGCCGCCGTGGTGGCTCCCCTTCGTGCAGGTTCTTGACAGCTTCTGGCACACTGGGGTGGACTGGCTCAAAGTGCGAATGCCCTTGTTTATTTCGCCGTCACTCACAAAATGAGCGTCATGATTCGCACCGGCATAGGCTTTGACATTCATCGGTTTGCACCGGGACGGCGACTGGTTTTGGGTGGCGTCGAGTTTGTGTCCGATGTCGGGCTGGAGGGGCATTCGGATGCGGATGTTCTCTGTCACGCACTGGCCGATGCCTTGCTTGGCTCGATTGCCGATGGCGATATCGGGCAGCATTTCCCCAACACCGATCCGCGCTGGAAAGACGCCGACAGCGTGGACTTGCTGCGGGCCGTCGTCGAACGGGTCCGTGCCAGGGGGTTCCGAATCGTGAATGTCGATGCCACCATCACGGCCGAGAGGCCGAAAATAGCGCCCCGTGTGGCGGAAATGAAAGCCCGCCTGGCGCCAGTCCTAGGCGTGGGGGCGGATGGCGTGTCCATCAAGGCGACGACCATGGAGGGACTCGGCGCGATCGGGCGCTCTGAGGGCATTGCGGCCATGGCGGTGGCGACGGTGGAACGAGGTGGAGCTTAGGGCATTCCATTGAGAGTTGCGACGCATTTTCTGGGAGGGACGGCGTGGCGCCGTCCGCGGCGCGCAGCATGCATGGGTTGCCGCCTGCCTGCCAGCGGCGGGACGACAGACCGCTTTGTTAAGAGTGCCGTGAGATTGAGAAGGCGTTGAGCAAGTCCGCTCCGGGAAATACTCCTTGATAGGAGATGTTGTCCGGATGAAGTTCCCTTGTGGGGAAGATTATCCCGGGACGATGGGTGATCGATCTGCCGAGTGGGGTGTTTCATTGCTGTCTTAGCGGTTGAAAAGAACTTCAAGGCCGTGTGTTTGCGTGGTAATCTCTTGCCCAGGTTCAGACGAGGACGTGGCAGTCATGAATCCCAGTGACCAGAGCGTATTCTCCGCTTTCGCTGCGCGGCTCCGGCAGTCGTTGCCGCACGCGGCGCTTTGGGCTTTCGGCTCCCGCGCCCGCGGGGATGCGACGCCAGAGTCCGATCTGGATGTCTGCGTGGTTGTGGATCATCTTGACCGATCCACAAGAAACTTGATTCGGCAGATTGCCTGGGAAATCGGGTTCGACAACGATGTCGTCATTGCCACTGTCAAGTATTCGCGAGAAGCTTTTGAGAAAGGCCCTCAGTCCGTGAGCCCGCTGGTCCAGACCGTTCTGAGAGAAGGTATTTCCGTATGACCGACGCACTGAAAGCCCTTGTCAACTATCGTCTTGAACAGGCGGACAGCGCACTGAAAGCAGGTCAGGCGCTCATTGATGCAGGACTCTGGCGCGACTCAGTCAATCGTTCGTATTACGCGGCATTCTATGCCGTGCTGGCGTTGCTGGCGCTCAAAGGCATGGGGACATCCAAGCATTCGGGCGCCATTTCGCTGTTCGATCGTGAGTTTGTGAAAACCGGCGTATTTCCCAAGGAGCTCTCCGCCACATTGCACCGTGCGTTTGACATGCGACAGGAAGCCGACTACGAAGAACAAGCCGAGATCGAGGACTCAGACGCCCGCGAGACGCTGGCCCAGGCGCGGGCGTTCGTCCAGCAGGTATGCAAATACATGCGCGCTTGTTGCGAGTAGAACGGTGCGCGCTTGGCGTCTCGATTTGTGTGACGCGCGCGGCCAGCAGGATGGGCCCGGGTTTTTCCATTCTGGATTTCGCAGGCCGAATTCCGTATCTTCCCCCCGGCCATGAAAGTCTTCAATACACTCACGCAGCATCTGGAGGAGTTTGTTCCCCTCGATGGCAATCACGTCCGCCTGTATACGTGCGGGCCGACGGTCTACAACTATGCGCATATCGGCAATTTCCGGGCCTATGTGTTCGAGGATCTGCTGCGCCGGACGCTGAAGTATTTCGGATTCCGCGTCACCCAGGTCATGAACCTGACGGACGTTGACGACAAGACCATCCGCGGGGCGAGGGAGGCGGGCGTGCCGCTGAACACGTTCACGCAGACGTTCAAGGATGCGTTCTTTTCCGATTTGAAGATCCTGAATATCGAACCGGCCGAACACTATCCCGCCGCCACCGACCACGTCCCGGAAATGATCGAGATCATCCGGACCCTGATGGCGAAAAAGCATGCCTACCGGTCGGAGGATGGTTCGGTCTATTTCAGCGTCGCCAGTTTCCCGTCCTATGGCCGCCTCGCGCACCTGGACATGGCCGGGCTCAAGCCCGGGGCGCGGGTGGCGCATGACGAGTACGAGAAGGAGAACCTGGCCGATTTCGCCTTGTGGAAGGCTTGGGATGAGGCCGACGGCGATGTGGTGTGGGATTCGCCCTGGGGCCGGGGCCGGCCCGGCTGGCACATCGAGTGCTCGGCCATGAGCACCCGGTATCTCGGCGTGACGTTCGACCTGCACACCGGCGGGGTGGACAATATCTTCCCTCACCACGAGGACGAGATCGCCCAGAGCGAGGCGGCCAGCGGGCAGCCGTTCGTGAAGTACTGGATGCACTGCGCGCACCTGGTCGTGGAAGGGCGCAAGATGTCCAAGTCCCTCGGCAACTTTTTCACGCTGCGCGATCTGCTGGGACGCGGCTATACCGGGCGGGAAATCCGCTATGTGCTGAGTGCGGGCCATTACCGGCAATCGTTGAATTTCTCGTTCGACGCGCTGGGCGCGGCGCGGAGCGCCCTGCAGCGCCTGGATGAGTTCCAGGATCGGCTGGCGGAGATTGCGGCGCGTGATGCCGCGGCGGCCCTGCCGGATTGGGCCGTGAGCGTGCAGCAGCGATTTGAGGCGGCGCTGGCCGATGACCTGGCGATTTCCGGGGCCCTGGGCGCGTTGTTCGACATGGTCCATGCCGGCAACAAGGCCATGGATGCCGGTACGGTGCCCCCGGCCGCCGCCGCGGCCGTGCGCGGGCTCCTGGCGCGTTTCGACAGCGTCCTGGCATTCCTGGCCAGACCGGAGACGGAGGCGCCCGCCGAGGCGCTGGCCCTGCTGGCGCAGCGCCAGGCGGCGCGTCAGGCAAAGAACTGGCCGGAATCAGACCGGATTCGCAATGAACTCGCCGCGCAGGGCTGGATCATCCAGGATACGCCGCAAGGGCCGAAGTTGAAGAGGAAGTAGGAAATGTGGGGACAGGGTTCAGGGTTCGGGGTTCAGGAATGAAGCGATATCGATGCACAAGAAGTGCGGTTCCGATCCCAATTCTGCTCTTAACCGTAATCTCCGTGGTAACCGATCAGGATCACGATTATGACGTCGTTTCCCGAACCCCGAACCCCGAACCCTGAACCCTGAACCCTGCATACCCCCCCATGCACTCCCGCGGTAAATTCATCACGTTCGAAGGCCCCGAAGGCAGCGGAAAATCCACCCAGATCCGGCGCCTGGCGCGGCGGATCGAGACGGCGGGGCATAAAGTGTTGCTGACGCGCGAGCCGGGCGGCACGCCGACCGGGGAGGCGATTCGTGGCATCCTGCAGCATGACCACGCCGGCGAGCCGATCTGCCCCACGGCTGAGTTGCTGCTGTTCGAGGCCAGTCGGGCGCAACTCGTGGGCCGCGTCATCCTCCCCGCCCTGTCACAAGGGGTGTGGGTGCTGTGCGATCGTTTCACCGACTCGACCGCGGCCTACCAGGGCTACGGACGCGGGTTTGACGTGGCGGCGATTCTGGAAATCAACCACGTTGCCGTGCAGGGTTGCGAACCGGATCTGACCTTGCTGCTGGATGTCGAGACGCAGACCGGCCTGGGTCGCATGTCGCACCGCAACCGCCAGACCAACGCCGCCACCGATCGATTTGAACGCGAAACCGTCGAGTTCCACGAGCGCGTCCGGGCCGGCTACCTCCAATTGGCCCGCCGGTGGCCGGAACGGATCCGGATCATCAACGGGATGCGCGATGAATCCAGCGTGGAAGCCGATGTGTGGAAGGTGGTGAGTGCCCTGGCATGACCGATCAACCCAAACTGGACGCGGCGGTGAGGTCGTTCGAGATGGCTTTGGCCGCCGACCGTCTGGCCCACGGATACCTGGTGGTGGGCGGCTTGCGCGACGAAGCCCTGCCGTTTGCCCGGGAAGTCCTGATGCGGCTCTTCTGCCGCGGCACCGTTCGCCCCTGCCGGACCTGCCCCGCCTGCCGCCAGGTGCAGGAACGGCGTCATGCGGACATCGTCTGGATCGAGCCGGAGAAGAAATCGCGGGTGGTGGGCATTGATCGGGTGCGGGATCTCCAGCGGGTGGTGTACCAAACTTCGTTCGAGGGCGGGTGGAAGGCGGTCGTGCTGGTTTCGGCCGATCGCGTGGGCGAGGAGGCCTCCAATGCCTTTCTGAAAACGCTGGAGGAACCTCCCCCGCATTGCCTGTTCCTGTTGTTGACCGATACGCCGCAGGCGGTCATGGCGACGATCATGTCCCGTTGCCAGCGAATTGTGTTATCCAGTGAAGCGGAGGCGGTGCCCGAGCCGTGGCATTCCGAGTTGCTCGGTATCCTGGGCGATCCCGTTCCCGGCGATTTGTCGGGCGCGTTGCTGCGCAGCGGCCGCCTGGAGAGACTCCTGGCCGCGTTGCGCAAGTCCATCGCCGATGAGGAAGAAGCCGCGGCTGAGGCAACGGAAGGCGAGGAGGTGGATGAGGACACGCTGCAGGCGCGGATCGAGGCGCGGTATCGGGGGATGCGCACGATGATCGTGCGCGGCATGCTGATGTGGTACCGTGACATCCTGATCTGTGTGTGCGGCGTGGGTGCGGAAGCCCTCTACCACCCGGAACGGGAACCGGACCTGCGTCGAATGGCGGCGGGGCTGGACTATGCAGGCGCTTTACGGAACCTGCAGGCGATCGAGGGCATGCAGCGGCAATTCGACCGGAACATGACTTCCGACGGGGTGCTCCAGGGCGCATTCGGCGTGTTGAGCGCGTGAGGATGAAGGATCGTGTACCAGGTGCTGTCAGTCCAATTTGAAGATAGCGTCACGATGCCCGTCCACGGGTCCGCCGACATCGCGATTCATGAAGGCGATGTGTGCGTGGCGGAGCACAATCGGGTGCTCGAGTGCGGCCGAGTCATGCATCGCGCCGAGCATGAGGGGGACTGGGCCTCCCATCCCTCCGGTGCGGTCCTGGTCCGGCGCGCGACGATTCACGATCAGGCCAAGGCCCGGGAAAACGGGGTGGTCAGCCGGATGGCGATGAAATCGGCGCTGAAGCGCATTGACGATCTTAAGTTGGATATGCACCTCGTGTATGTCCGCTACAGTTTTGACCGTTCCGTCTTGCATGTGGCTTACACGTCTGAAGAGCGCGTCGAATGCGGCGAGCTGATCAAGGGACTGGCCGGGGAGTTGCGGACGCGGATTGAATTGCGCCAGATCGGTGCGCGCGATGCGGCCCGGTTGATCGGCGGGATGGCGGCGTGCGGGCGGGCGTTGTGTTGCCGGGTGTGGCTCACGCATTTCGACGCGGTGAGCGTCAAGATGGCCAAGGTCCAGCGCATCGCCTTGAATCCCAGCACGATCGGCGGCATGTGTGGCCGGCTGAAATGCTGCCTGCGGTACGAGTTCGAGCAGTACCGGCAGAGCGGGGGGCAACTGCCCAAGGATGGCGCGCGGGTCGAATGCCCCGAAGGGTGCGGCGTGGTGGTGGACAAGGACGTGCTGGCGGAACAGGTGAAGGTGCGATTCGAGGACGGCCGTGTCCTGGAACTGGATGCGGATGAGGTCAAGGCCGTGGCGGCTGTGGAACGCCGTGCGCCGGCGCCAGGAGGTAAACCCCGACATGCAAATACTCGTGCTTAACGGCCCCAATCTGAATCTGCTCGGAACCCGTGAACCGGGCGTCTACGGGGTGCTGACCCTCGATGGGATCATGGCGCAACTCATCGAGCACGCCCGCGCCAGGCAGGTCCGGGTGGACTGGCACCAGTCGAACGACGAGGGTGACCTGGTCACCCGGATCGGGCAGTGCCGGGGCCGGTACGACGGCATCATTTTGAACCCGGCCGCATACACCCACACCAGCGTGGCGCTGCGTGACGCCTTGCAGGCGGTCCCGGTGCCCTGCGTGGAGGTGCACCTGTCCAATGTCCATGCCCGCGAAGGGTTTCGGCACACCAGCCTCACGGCGGCCGCCTGCATCGGGCAGATCGCGGGATTCGGGCCGATGAGTTACATCCTGGCGCTCGATGCGCTGGTGGAGTATGTGGAGAGGGTTCAGGGTTCAGAGTTCAGGGTTCAGGCACCGAAATGAAACGCCCAATACCCAGCATTCAACGATCAACGCCCAAGCTGGCAGGACGCCTTCGCTCGTCATTGGAAGTTGATGGTTGGGCGTTGGATGTTGGATGTTTCGCAGTTGCTGTCCCATCCGACTACATACCGGCGGCCCCCCTGAACCCCGAACCCTGAACCCAAGAGCAAAACGTGAGTCCAATATGAAGAAAAAATCCGTGGAATTGGTCGTTGTCGGTTCCATCGGTCTCGATACGATCGCGACGCCATGGGAGGAGCGCCACGAGATCCTTGGCGGTTCGGTCAGCTTCGCGTGTGCCGGCGCCTCGTTCTTCTCGTCGGTTGGCATGGTGGGCGTGGTCGGCGACGATTTCCCGGAAGGATGCATCCAGGTCTATCGCGGATTCGGCATTGACCTCCAGGGCCTGCAACGCGTCCCCGGGCGGACGTTCCGGTGGTCCGGCGTCTATGATCCGGACATGAACAACCGGCGCACGTTGTTGACCGAACTCAACGTGTTTGCGGCCTTCAAGCCGGAACTGCCCGTGGCCTATCGGCGGGCGCCTTATGTCTTCCTGGCCAATATCGCGCCAGACCTGCAATTGCATGTGCTCTCGCAGGTGGAAGCGCCCAAGTTCGTGGCGGCGGACACGATGGACTTGTGGATCAATACGGCGCGGGAGCGGCTGCTGGAGGTCATCGCCTCGGTCGATCTGCTGACGTTGAACGATTCCGAGGCCCGTTTGCTGGCGGGCGAACACAACCTGGTCAAGGCCGCCCGCAAGATCATGGGGTGGGGACCCGGCTATCTGGTCATCAAGAAGGGCGAGCACGGGGCCATGCTGTTCTCGGCATCGGGGGTGGCGGTGGTCCCGGCCTTCCCGCTGGAGAGTGTGCTGGATCCCACCGGCGCCGGTGACACGTTCGCGGGCGGGTTCATGGGTGCGCTGGCCGAGGGGGACTCCGTCGATCCGGCCGCCTTGCGGCGGGCCATGGCCTACGGCAGTGTCGTGGCGTCGTTCGGGGTGGAGGCGTTCAGTCTCGACCGGCTGCAGCGACTCACCCGCGCCGAGATTGATGGCCGCCTGGCCGAATTCCGCGAGTTGATCCGTCTCGATGTCTGAGATCCGGCTCTGCGAGTGACACCCCGGGGCATGGATGGGGTCTCACGTGCGACGACGGGGAGACGTAGATGTTCCCGGAGAATCCATATGAAACCGTATGCATACAAAGGCGCCAAAGCGCGGGAGATCAGTTTTCCACTGGGCGGAATCGGCAGCGGCTGCATCGGGCTGGGAGGCGCGGGCCATCTTGTCGATTGGGAGATCTTCAACCGGCCCGCGAAAGGCACCCGCAATGGATTCAGCCATTTTGCGGTCAAGGCCGAGGCGCGGGGGAAGTTGATTGACGCCCGCGTGTTGCATGGCGATGTGCCTCCGCCCTGCAGCGGCACGGGATCGGCGGCCTATGCCGGGTTTGGGTTCGGTGTGGCGCGGGAAACGTTGAGCGGGCTGCCGCACTTTCGCCGGACGGAGTTCCACGGCGGGTTCCCCCTCGCGGAGATCCGGTTCCGCGATCCGGCTTTTCCCGGACAGGTCACGCTGTCGGCATTCAACCCGTTCATCCCGATCAATGACCGGGATTCCAGCCTGCCCGCCGCGTTCTTCACGATCGGCGTCCACAACGATTCCCGCCAGGCCATCGACTACACCGTGGCCTTCACCGTGCGCAATCCCGCCCAAGGGAAAACGACGAACCGATTTCAACAGACTGGCGGCGTGGGAATGCTGCACCTGACGGGCGCGACGGCCCCGGAGGATGTCAATCACGGCGATTTCGCAATCGCCACGGACGGCGCCAACGTCTGCAGCCAGGAGTACTGGTATCGCGGCCGCTGGTTCGATGACTTGGGCGTCTTCTGGCAGGATTTCGCCGTGCCGGGGCCCCTGCGTTCCCGGTGCTATCCTGAACCGGGGAAGGCGGATCATGCGACTCTGGCGGTGCGTCTCAAGGTGCCGGCGGGCAGCCGGGCATCCTGCCGTTTTGTATTCACCTGGAATGTGCCCAACTGCCGGAACTACTGGGGCAAGGCAGCCGAGTGCGTCGGGCCGGATGCGGCAAAACCGACAACGTGGCGCAACTACTACGCCACGCTTTTCCCCGATGCCGCGGCCACCGCCCGCTATAGCCTCGGGCATTGGGAGCGTTTGGAACGCGAGACGCGGCTCTTCCGCGACACCCTGTTTGCCTCGACGCTTCCGCCGGAGGTGATCGACGCGGTGTCGGCCAATATCTCGATCCTGAAGACCCCGACCTGCCTGAGACTTGAGGACGGCTCGTTCTACGGCTGGGAGGGCTGTGGTTGCGGCAGCGGGTGCTGCGAGGGGTCGTGCACCCATGTCTGGAACTATGCGTACGCCTTGCCGTTTCTGTTCCCAGCCCTCGAACGAAGCATGCGGGACAACGACTATCGCTATAATCTCCGGCTGGATGGCGGCATGCCGTTCCGTCTTCAACTGCCGCTGGGCAGCCCGCGCTCGGAGTTCCGTCCCTGTGCCGATGGGCAATTGGGCGGCGTGCTGAAGGTCTATCGCGAATGGAAGATCAGCGGCGATACGGCCTGGTTGCGCCGCCTGTGGCCGGACGTCCGGAAGAGTATCGAGTTTGCCTGGGCTGCCACGAACGATGACCGCTGGGATCCGGACAAGTCGGGGGTGTTGCAGGGGCGCCAGCACCACACCCTCGATATGGAACTGTTCGGGCCGAACGCCTGGCTTACGGGCTTCTACCTGGCGGCGCTCAAGGCGGGGGCCGAGATGGCCGGCGTGTGTGGCGAGCCGGAGGTGTCCGCCGAGTACCTCGCCCTGTTCAACCGGGGGCGGGCATGGTCGAAGAAGCATCTCTTCAATGGTGAGTATTTCATTCAACGCATCCGACTGGGCGACTCCAGTCTGCTTGCGCCATTCGAAAAGGATGCCGACATCCGCGTCAACTACTGGAGTGAAGAGCACCGTCAACTGAAGTACCAGATCGGCGAGGGCTGCGGGATCGACCAGGTGCTGGCCCAATGGCATGCGGATTTGATCGGATTGGGCGACATCTTCGACCGGGACCAGACGCGCAAGGCGTTGCGCGCCATCTATCGTCACAACTTCCGGCCTTCGATGCGTGGGACCGTCAACCCCTGCCGGCTGTACTGCCTTGATGATGAGGCGGGCACGCAGATGTTTGCCTGGCCGAAGGGCAAACAAAAGCCGGTCATTCCGGTGCCGTATGCCGAGGAGACCATGCACGGGTTCGAGTATCAGGCGGCCTGTCACCTGATCATGAATGGAATGGTTGCCGAGGGGCTGGCCATGGTCAAGGCGGTGCGCGATCGCTATGACGGCGAACGACGCAACCCATGGAATGAGATCGAGTGCGGCAGCAACTACGCCCGTTCCATGGCCAGTTATGCGCTGCTCAATGCGTTCAGCGGATTTCAGTTCGACGGGACGCGAGGCATGATCGGATTCCATCCGGTGCGGTTTGTCAACGGCCGCTTCCGCTGCTTCTGGTCGCTGGGATCGGTCTGGGGCGACTTTGCCGCGGACCCGAAAGGAGTCCGGCTCACGGTATTGCAGGGTGAACTCAAGCTGAACAGCATTGCCCTCGACTTCGCCACCCGCGCGGATGGGGTTTCGGCCACGCTTCAGGGGCGTCGAGTGTCCTGCAAACCGGTTGGAGGCCATGTCGTCTTCACCGATACCGTTACGTTGGAGAGCGGCCAAACTCTTCAAATCAAAGGAACATTCCGCCACGGTTGAGACACTGATGAGGGGTGGGGCCGGCCATGACGCCAAAAGAGCGACTGAGAACCAGGCATGACCACGAAGCCACCGCGGGCAGGCACGCGATTGTAGAAAGGCGACTCTATGCGATTGCTTCATCTGGATCTTGATACGTTGCGTCCCGATCATCTGGGCTGCTATGGCTACCATCGCGACACGTCGCCGAACATGGATCGCCTGGCGCGGGAGGGACTCCGCTTTGACAACTACTATGCGTCGGATGCGCCGTGCTTGCCAAGCCGTGCGGCCCTGATGACCGGCCAGTTCGGCATTCACAACGGCGTGATCAACCATGGAGGAACCTGCGCGGACCGTCCCGCCGACGGGTCATGCCGGGGCTTTCGCGATTCCATGGCCTTGGGCGGCAGCAGGTCTATAATCTGGCCGACGATCCGCATGAGCAGCACAACCTGGCGGAGCGCCGATCGGAACTATGCCGGGAAGGCGCCTGGCGTCTCATGAACTGGCACGACGACATGATGGCGACGATGCCGCGCGGTCGCGTCGCAGACCCGATGCGGGTGGTGCTCGATGAAGGTGGCCCCTTCCATGCCCGTGGACACTTGAGCCAGTATGTCGAACGACTCAACGCCACGGGCCGCCAGGGAGCGGTTGCCGAACTCAAACGGCGGCATCCTGGGGAATTTGTGTAAACGAAGGACGGAAAGACCTCACGTGAATAGAACACTCAGTCTGGATGGGATCTGGCAGTTGAGATGGTCGGATGGCGAACGGGGCGACCGGCTGAAGCGGATGAACGACGGCACGGCGGCGCTTGACCGTGCGTGGTCCGCCCGGGTGCCGGGCACGGTCCATGGGACGTTGCTGGACCATGGCATCATCGCTGACCCGAACGAGGGCGCCAATGTTCTGGCGTGTCGCTGGGTGGAGGAGACCACCTGGTTCTACAGGCGTTCGTTCCGTGTGCCGGAACTGGCGCGGGATGAGCGGGCATGGCTCGTGTTTGAAACCCTGGACCTGGCGGCGATCATTCACCTTAACGGCGTGGAGGTCGGCCGGCATGCCAACACGTTCCACCCCTGCCGCCTTGAGGTGACGGGGACGTTGCGCGCCGGGGAGAACACGCTGGTCGTCCAGGTCGAAAGCGGGTTGCTGCAATCGGCGAATCGTTCAGCCGCGGGGCTCGGCGCGGCGGCCTGGCACGAATTCACCAAACGTCCGTGGTTGCGCAAAACACAGAGCGAGCATGGATGGGACTGGGCGCCGCGCCTGCTCAATGTGGGGATTTCCGGCCCCGTGCGGCTGGAGATTGCCTCCGGCGCGCGCTGGGACGGTGGCGTGGTGGTGAGCGAGGTTGCCGACGACCTGGCGGGCGGAACGGTCACGGCACGCGTGTTTGTCGAGGGCCTGTCGTCGCGTCCACGAAAGACGACGTTGACGGTGGTGGCGGCCGGGGCAAGGCGGGTGGTGAATGTCGTCATCCGTCCGGGGCCAAACACCTTGGAGGCGACACTGGCGGTTGCGAAGCCGAAACTGTGGTGGCCAGTCGGGCACGGTGCGCAACCGCGATACACGGTGAAGGTCGACCTGGCCGGCGTGGGGGGGATGACGAGGCGAATCGGCTTCCGCCACGTCCGTGTCAATCAAGACGCCCATCCGGAGTCGGGCCGGCATTTCATCATCGAGATTAACGGCAAACCCATCTTCTGCAAGGGGGGGAATCTGGTGCCGGCGGATCTGATTCCATCCCGGATTGACCGGGCTCGATATGTGACATTGGTTGACCGGGCACTGGAGTCGAATTTCAATCTGCTTCGCGTCTGGGGGGGCGGGCTCTACGAACGTGACGCCTTCTACGAACGCTGCGATGCGAAGGGTCTATTGGTATGGCAGGAGTTCGTCTTCGCCTGCGCCAAGTACCCGACAACCGACGAGGCATTTCTTGCCGACGTGAAATGCGAGGCGACCCACCAGATCCGCCGCCTGGCTCATCATCCGAGCCTGGTGGTCTGGTGCGGCAACAACGAGATGGAATGGGGCAATCACCTGTGGGGATACGAGCGTGGTGTGGCGCACCCCGATTACGCGCTTTTCCACATGGTGCTCCCCCGGTTGCTTCAGGCCGAGGATGGCACGCGCTATTACCAGCCGAGTTCGCCCTATTCCCCCGACCATGCCGCGCCCAATGCGGACGACCGTGGCGACCAACATCCCTGGACCCTGGGTTTTGGCGACACCGATTTCCGGAAATACCGCGACATGAAATGCCGGTTTCCGAACGAAGGCGGCATCCTCGGCCCGACGGCGTTGCCCACCGTGCGCGCCGCACTGGCCGGCGGCCCGGAGAAGCCCGGGTCCTTCGCGTGGGAATTGCACGACAATAGTGTCAGTTACTGGGATACGACGACAGCCTATGCCCCGGATCGCATGCTGGAGCAATGGTTGGGCAAGCGCATTGCCGACCTGTCCCTGGCCGACTATGTGTACTGGGGCGGCGTCGTGCAGGGGGCGGGCTTGGCCGAGTACATCAAGAACTTCCGACGGCGGATGTTCGACAGTGCCTCGGCGGTGTTCTGGATGTACAACGACGTCTGGCCATGCACGAGGAGTTGGACGACCGTGGATTACTACCTGCGCCGTACGCCGGCCTTCTGGCCGGTGCGACGCGCCATGGCGCCCGTGACCGTGGTGGTCACGCGCGAGGCCGACACCGTGCGCGTTCATGGCGTCAACGAGGGCGAAACGCTGAATGCCACGCTGCGTTACGGCCTGCTGGCCCTGGCCGGCGGATATCCGCTCGATGAAACGAGGCCGGTGTGTTTGCGCGCCAACGCGAGCACGCTGCTTGCCGAATGGGACGCAAAACGCTGGGATGGATGTGGCGTGAGAACCCACGCGGCCTTTGCCATCCTCAACTCCGGGGGAGGGGAAGTGGCGAGAGACACCCTGCTGCTGCCGCTATTCAAGGAGATGAAGTGGCCCAAAGCCCGGGTGCGGGTCAACTATGGCGGCGGCAAAGCCGTGTTCACCTGCGACACGTTCGCATGGCGGGTGTGTCTTGATCTGGACGGCGAGCGGGCGTTGCCCGACAACTTCTTCGATGTCTATCCCGGCCATCCGACTGTTTTGGATTGGCCAAAGCATTTCGGCAAGCCCGCCATAGTGCGCGTCGGAAATGCTCTGGGAAGCCGCAGCAAGTAGGGACGACGATAGGAAACCGATTGTGCCAAACGGGGGATGATTCAGGCAATTCCCGGGGAGTGCAGCGACTTGTGAAGAACGCATTATCGGACAGACCGACAACCGCTTCCGAATCGGCGCCCCTGCCTCCGTTCACGGGGATGAGCCGCAATCTCGTGCGTTTCTGCCGGCATCTGCCGCATGAGCAGCTTCACGAATCGTTCCCGGCCAACTTCGGTTTCAGGGCGGAACTCAGCCGGTTTTCGATCCTGAAGGACTACGGGACGCTGCCGGGCCCCGATGATTGTTTTTCGCACATTCAGTTGGACGCCCGGCCGCTGTTCAAAAAACTGCTGGGCTTGGAGGTGGACTATCCCGGCGCGCCCCGCAGGTTGCAGCCCTATTCCTCAATGAACTATTACCGGTCGCACATTGAGGAGGTGTTCCACCACACCAGCCCGCAGCACCAGCCGTTCCCGCCTATTGAGGGCCGCTGCGTGATGTTCTTCGCCTCAACCGATGTGCTGCGGGTCGAGTATGAACTGCACAACAAGTCGGCGGCCGACGTGGTGTTGCGGCTGCGCTGGTTCTCCGTGCCGTCGCCCGGGCTGAGACACGACCTGCAGTTGCTGCCGGATGGTTTCCGGCACGCGTGTGTGCAGAAGGTAACGAGGGAATGCGAGACGTCGACCCTGGTGACGGGGTGTGCCTTCCGGCAGGTCGAAGGCCGTCTCGAAAGCGACTGGCAGGAACTCACCCTGCCTGCGCGGCAGCGGCGAACCTGGGGTTTCGATATCCGCTTCGACGGGGCCGTGATGCCGAGTGTGCCGCTCAGCCTTACCCGGGCGATTGACCGTGTCGAATCCTGCTATGCCGCCCTGCCGGAACTGCCGGCGGCGTGGCGTCGCTTTGAACCGCTGGTATTGCGTGCCGCCGGCATCATGCTCAGCAACCGCTATCTCGACCGCGATCAACAAGGGGCGAGGGTTCCGACCATTCACGGAGGCAAGTGCGGCGTCGAGGCCACCTGGTTCTGGGATACCGCCACCTCCTTGCTGGGTATCGGCCTGCTCAAGGACTCGACCACGGGTTGGAGTGCGATCCAATTGCTCTGCGCCGGCATCGCACCCGACGGCAAACCGTTCGTCCGTTACTGCGACGGGGCGTATGCGCCCGGGGCGCAGAACCCCATTCTGGCGTGGGGAGTGTGGAATTTCCACGCGCTCTGCCCGGATCGTGACCAACTGGCCCGCAGCTATCCCGCCCTGCAGCGCTATGTGAACTGGTGGGTACGGAACTGTGATGCCGGGGGCCACGGACTCTACGTCTTTCCCCCTGACATGGGTTGCACAGGGCTCGATGATGCCCTGCAGTGGAGTGACCGGTTTCCCATCGCGCTCAAACCCGGCGAGGCCTGGCATGCCAAAGACTGGGGACACCCGCGCCCGGACCGCTTTGAGAGCGTGGATACCAACTGCCAACTCTACCTCGAAATGAAAGCCCTGGGCTTGATGGCCCGCGCACTCGATCGGGATGGGGAAGGGGAGGACTGGGATAAACAGGCCGCCGCGCTGGCGGAACGAATCCAGTCAAGGCTGTTCAATCCTGAAGCCGGCATCTATCAGGCGCGCAGCATTGTGGACGGCAGGTCCAACGGCATGATTTCGCTGGAGAGTTTCCTCCCGATCTATGCCGGCATCACCCCGCAGCCGCTGGCCCGGACATTATGCCGGGACTACCTGCTCAATCCCGAGCGTTTCTACACCCTGCTGCCGTTTCCAACGCTCGACCGAAGCCACGAGGCCTTCCGCAGCAGCGGCTCTCTGTATGAGCCGCCCAGCCATCCGGGCGCCGTCGTTCAGCAGGCCTATTGGATCGGCCGGACGTGGTTGAACTACAGCTACTGGATGGTCGGCGCTTTGCAGCAGGCGGGCCTCCACCAGGAAGCCGACGCCGCGGCCGAGCGGATCCTCGATGCCGTCAGCCGCAACGAGACTATCTATGAGTGTTACGACCCGTTGACCGGCACCGGCACCGGCCACGCCGAGTTCCCCTGGGGGGCGGCCTCCACCCTGGCCATGGCCTTCCGCCTCTACCGCAACGGCCCGCTGGCGAAGCCACCTGTCCCGGCTTTGGTGGGGTTGGGAAGCTAACAGGCATGAAACAAGTGGAGCGGGAGATGGGGATCGAACCCGCGACGCCGCCGCAGGCGGTCAACCCGCTTGACCAATAACTGGACTTATGCTTGACTTATTCACGTGTCAACCATGAGTTACCAGCCCATATTCACGATCTCGCCCCTCCTGCTCAAGCATGTTGAGCGGATCGCGGCCATTCGGGAGCGCATCGTTTCCGCGACGGTCGAAGTGCCTTGGATGCCCGCTCTCCAAATGGACTCCCGGGCGCGGAACGCGCATTCATCCACCGCCATCGAAGGCAATCCTCTCACGCTGGAGGAGGTGCGGGCGATCGAAGAAGGGCAGGAGGTGGCGACAGCGGCGGACCGCGCTCGCCGCGAGGTGCTCAACTACTTTGCCGGTCTGCGGTTCTTCGAGCGCCATACGGGACTCACACCCATTGACCATGACCTGATCCTGAAACTGCACCAGATCATTGCCACGGGCGTTATGGATCAAGGCTCATCGGGCAGATACAGGACGATTCGCGTGCAGGTGGGACCCTACGTTCCGCAGAATCCGGAGGATGTTTCCGGTCTAATGCGCGAGTTGCTGGCATGGTGGAACGGGCCGGCCGGCGAGCTCTCGCCGATCCTGAGTTCGGCGATCCTGCACTACCGGTTCGAGGCCATCCATCCCTTTGCTGACGGCAATGGCCGCATGGGCCGCGCGTTGGCGCTCTGGGAACTGTACCGGCGCGGGTTCGACACCCACCACATCTTTTCCGTGGACGAGTTCTATTGGGAAGACCGCCCGCGGTACTACACGATGCTGCAGGCGGTTCGTCAGCAGGGCGATGACTTGACCGTATGGCTGGAGTATACGGCCGAGGGGTTGCTGCTCACGCTGGAACGCGTATGGACGCGGTTGCAGCATCTGTCCGCCCTGTCCCGGCACAAGAAACTCGTGCTTCGTCCCAAACAGGAACGTCTGCTGCAATTGATGGCCGAGCGCAAGAGCATGACGCCGCGGGAGATCTGGGCTGCTCTGGGAGTCTCGAAACAGGGCGCTTTGGATATACTGAGACCGTTGATTGAAGCCGGGTTCATCACGCGCACCGGCAATCGCAAGTCCGGGAGTTATACACTCGTAGCAGGGGTCTGCCCCAAGAATAGAGAATAACGCCGAGAGAACCTCACTGCCACATGACCTCTCCGTCCGTTCATCCTCGCGACCCTTTGCACGGCATCACGCTGGAGACCATCGTCACGCAACTGGTCGATCGGCACGGGTGGGGCAAGATGGCCTCCCGGATCCCGATCCGATGTTTTCAGTATGATCCCTCGGTGAAATCCAGCCTCACCTTCCTGCGCAAAACACCCTGGGCGCGCCAGCGGGTCGAGGACTGGTTTGTCGAGGAGCTGTCGTGAGTGGGGGCGATCACCTGAAGAGGCACAAGAGAATCCTGGTATCCAAGGTGGCGGGGCGGGCGCTGCACCGGCTCATGGCAGGGGGACTGATACGGTACCTGCTAGGACTGTGCCTTCCTGCACGCTACGTAGTTCGGCCCGTGAATCCAGCGACGGATGTCGACTCGCTTGGCCGGTTCGGAACCACGCTCCGCCCGTTTGCCAGCCGGGCGCAACGGGACGGATTCAGGCGCGAATTTGAGACCACGGATCCGGGCGGCTCTCGATTTCTGGTGGCGGCTCGCGCGGGATCCGGAGCGCCGCAGATACGGGGGTTCATCCGCGCCCGCGTCCGGGGGGGCGTACCAGTCTCAACATGGTGGATCGAGGGGTTGGAAGTTCGTCCGCAATACTGGGGCCGCGGCGTGGGGCGTGCTCTGTGCCGGAGCCTGGTATCCGCGCTGCACGGGGAGGGGGCCCGAGAGATCCGCCTGTCGGTCGGACGCGACAACATCGCGGCGTGTGCGCTGTACCGGTCGCTGGGGTTTGCGGAGGATGCTTCGAACGATTCCGCGACGCCGAGCGTTGTGATGGTGCTTCGGATTCCGTGACTCTATTCTTGGGGCGAGGGGACGTATAGCAGACCCGATGGCTCGGTTTTGTCATGAAGGGACGACCTCCGTGAATCCGTGCGTTGATCGAAATCAGCCAAGACAAGACCCTGCCAGCACGGGGTGTTCGAATCAAGACTGGACAGACCCCCGCCTTCTGAATAGATTCGTGCGCATCTGATCTACCGTATGCGGGAGTAATTCAGTGGTAGAATGTCAGCTTCCCAAGCTGAACGTCGTGGGTTCGATCCCCATCTCCCGCTCCACTCTGAAACATCAACATTGACATCCCACAGGGACGCCGAGGCTGAAGCCGTTTAGACTGTAGGCTGTTGGGAAATGCGAACAAACGCGGAAATAACGAATCGTAAATGCCTTTGAGCACCCGCAGCCTTCAGCCTATAGCCTTCTGCCCTCCCATAAATGCGTAGGAATCAACTGGAGCCGCAGCACGGGCGACGGGACTGGGATCATCGAATGCAGTCCCCCTCGCGACGCCATCCCGAACCCAGTTGACACAACATAATCCCCGTGCTCGGAGTCAGATGCTGCAAAAGCCCTCGGGTTTGGGCGGACCATGGACATGAGCACATCGCCGGGGCAGATCGGTGTGCGTGCCCGGCCGGGCGCGTCGGCAAACCGAATCCTCTTCTCCGGCAACGCAAGACGCCCCCCAACGCCGCAATCTGGTCCTGCAATCCCTTGGCGTATTGCCGAGACGCTTGGCCGCAGTGTCGGTCCACCATACGCCGAAGGCGTCGAGAAGGGCCCGTTCCTGGCGCTGGATAGTGGGGGACGCCTTCACTGCATCGGACAGCAATGCCTTGTCGGTGATCATTTCCAAAAAGGTGTAGTACTCCGGGTCGCGCACAGAGAAGATGCGGCGAGGATCCAGACCGTGGGCGGCGTCTTCAGGCAATCCTCGTTATCGATGAAGACCTTCTCCGTGATGCCGTGCCGAAACAGGTACATCTTGCAGACGAACCAGGCGCTGCCGTTGTTATCCTGGCCATGCGGGGAGAGGTTGCTGGCATCCTGCCCGTTCTCTTCCACGTGGATGCGCGCGTAGATCAACATACCGCCCGATCTCGAGCAGCAGTCATCGATCCTCTGGACGAACCGTTCGCGTTCCTCGGCGAACAGATCGGAACACCGTCTCAGGCACAACATGCCGAAGATGAAATCCCTATATTCCGCCGCGTCCATCTTTCCGCGCAGAATATCGGCGGCGGCAAACAGATGCCGCTCCAATGTGGGTGGCGTCAACTTCGCCATCGTTCAATCTCTCCGCCGGGGTGCTGGTGCGCCCGCCTCCTTGCCTATCCGCACATCCCGTCCCAGCCTGTCCCGCTCGAGCCCACTCATCGACTTCGGAACTACTGATGCGGAGTGTGGCAAATAATCACGGTTGACACAAAGCACGCGGAACATGCGGCGATCCGCCTACGTTGAACCGTCTTGACTTTGACCAGGCGATATCCTAATACATCCATATCAGTCACGGGCAGGAGAGCAAAGGGCGGACTCGGTCCGCCAGGTGCGAACAGGCCGGTACGGAACCCCATCGGGGCACCGTGCCGGCTTTTTGTTTTTTACCTGGCGAGATCAAGGGAGCCGGAAAAATAAACGAAGGGAAGAGCACAATATGACAGTCACATGCAAGAACAAGAAACTCGTCAACTGGGTCGCCGAAGTTCAAGCCATGGTCAAGCCGGACAAGGTTGTCTGGTGCGATGGATCCAAGGCTGAATACGACGCCATGATCAAGATCATGGTCGACGCCGGCAGCGCCACCCCGCTGAAGAAACGGCCGAACAGCTACCTGTTCCGCAGTCATCCGAGCGACGTGGCCCGGGTGGAAGACCGCACCTACATCGCATCGAAGTCCAAGGAAGAATCCGGCCCGACCAACAACTGGATTGACCCGGTCGAATTGCAGAAGACCATGCGAGGACTCTACGCCGGCTGCATGAAGGGCCGTACGCTGTACGTGATTCCCTTCAGCATGGGACCCATCGGCTCGCCCATATCGAAAATCGGCATCGAAATCACCGATTCTCCCTACGTCGTGGCGAACATGCACATTATGACGCGGGTCGGTGACCGGGTGATCGAAAGCCTGGGGGAAAACGGCGAGTTCATCCCCTGTCTGCACTCGGTCGGCGCGCCGCTTCAGCAGGGCGAGAAGGACGGCACCTGGCCGTGCGCCCCCATCGAAAAGAAGTACATTGCCCATTTCCCGGAAGAGAACCTGATCTGGTCCTACGGCTCCGGTTACGGCGGCAATGCCCTTCTGGGGAAGAAATGCCTGGCCCTGCGCATCGCCTCCACCATGGCCCGCCGCGAAGGCTGGATGGCTGAGCACATGCTCATCC
>CAZTAJ010000022.1:0-46374 GCA_964611575.1 uncultured Verrucomicrobiota bacterium | reverse complement strand
CATGAACCCGCTCGACGAGGTGCTCGGCGCCGACACGCTCGAGGCCGCCGTCCGCATGGCCAAGGGTGACGCGCTCTTGGTGCTTTCGGCCAGGACCGGCCGCTACTGCCCGGAGAAGGGCGCCGAGGAGTACCCGCTGTTGCGCGCCTTGGGCATTCCCGCCCCGGCCGGCACATTCGAGACCGCCGGGGACGGCGCGGTCGCCAAGGCCACGGCCGACTCCGCATTCTTCGCCAATGGCGTTGACATCAAGTTCTACAGCCAGGGCGACATGCGCAAGGAGCTCCTCGACCCCGCCTACGGCAAAGGTTTCTGGAAGTGGCCCTACCGCTGGATTCCCGAGAGCGACTATTTCGGCTCCTACAAAAACAACAAGATCGCCAGCGGCCAGACGCTGGCCGTCTTCCCCGACGGCGGAGCGGCCGTCACGCTCCACGAGGTCGGCAAGGGCAAGGCCCTGGTCTTCTGGGGCATCCCCGACATGAAGCCCGAGCTGCTCAAGGGCATGATGGGGCGGATCACGCAGGCGGCGGGCGTCGTCAACCCGCGCGCCGGCAACCCGATCCCCTACGCCTTGGAAGCCGACCACAAGACGCTCAAGCGGCATTACGCGCTGCTCTACCATGAGACCCCCGGCGAGTACACCCAGAAGCTCCCCGGCGCGCCCGACGGCGAGTGGTTCGTCGACGACATGGTCAGCGGCTACCGCTATGGCATCCGCAAAGGCGAGACGCTGCGGACGGAGGGCATGAAGCTCGTCTTCACCGACGGCGCCAGCCCGCTGAAAATTCTGCGGATGATCCCCAAAGACCAGACGGGCAGATGGAAGGAGAAGTACGGAAGCAAGTGAAGGAGAAAGCGGGAGGCGCCGTCCCAGTGGCGATCTCTTCCTTACAAGTCGCCCGCGCGGGGACGATGCCTCCCAACAACAAAAGGAAACCCATCAGATGACGTCAAAATCTTTCACCACTCCCGGCGTCACCCTCGCCAGTCGCGGGCTGCCGACCATCCTCTGGAACAACGACGGCGAGGACTTGACGTGGACGGCCTATCCTGAGCAACACCCCGACGGTATCTGGGTGCCAGGTGGACGATCCCTGCCGATCCCGACAATCAACTCGGTGGAGGATTACCTCGCACTGCGCATTGGGCCGCTGGCCCAAACGGCGACGCAGGGGCTTTCCCATTGCGGGAACTTCAACACGGCGGTCTGGGACTTGCGGCGCGACCCCATCGCCGCGCTCGGCGACGATCCGCTCCAGCCCATCCTCCAGTTCTGGAAGCGGGACGGCCGCGCGTTCTTCTTCTCGATGCGCATGAACGATCTCCACTATGCGTGGCGGAACGATGCGCACCTGTGGCCCGACTTCCGCCGGACGCACCCGCATCTGTTCCTCGAGCCGCCGACCGAAGCGCGATGGAAGGCCGAGTTCGTCCCCTGGCTCGAAGGCAAAGGCCAGCCGCCGGCCGTCGGGTTGAACGCGGCGCTCGCCTACGACTACTCGCGCGCCGAGGTGCGGGAGTATTTCCTCGGCACGCTGCGCGAGGCGTGCCGCCGCTACGATCTCGACGGCGTGGAACTTGACTGGCTGCGGTTCCCCTTTCTCTTCCGCAGAGGCGAGGTGGATGTGGCGACACTGACGGCCTTCGTCGGTGAGGCGCGGGCCATTGCGGATGAAGCGGCCGAGCGGCGCGGGCATCCCGTCCGCCTGGTCTCCCGCGTGCCCGACACGCCGGAGCAGGCGCTCGCCTGCGGCCTGGATGTGGAGGCCTGGCTGAAGGCGGGACGGATGGACGCCATCATCGCCGGCAACGGCTATAATTTCTCCTCCTATCCGCTGGAGCGATGGGTTGCCCTCGCGCACCGGCATGGCGTGCCGGTCTACGGATCGTTCGAAAGGCAGGCCCACCTCCAAATCCCCCGCTTTGGCAGCCCGGAAACCCTGCGGGCCGCCATTGCCACGCTCTGGGAGAAGGGCGCCGATGGCCTCTATTTCTTCAACTTCGTCGTTCGTGACGAGATGCCCTTGCTCGACGAGTTCGCCGACCGCGCGCGACTGGCGCGCTTGCCGAAGGAGTACTTCCTTGAACCCGGCGGCTTCAATGACCTCATCCCGAGCAATGGTCCGTTGCCCCTGGAGATCACGCCCGGCGTCACCGCCACGGCGTCCTTGTTCATCGCCGATGAGCCCGCGCCGGCCAAGGCGGCCAGCCTCGAGATTTTGTTCCAAGGCAAGGACGCGTTCGCGCCACCGGCGATCACCCTCAACGGTCATCTGCTCGACGGGCTGGCCGCCAGGCGCGGCACCGGTGACCTCACTCTCACCCTGTCGTCCCCTGAACTGAAGCGTGCGCTTAGACGCGGCGCCAACGAGTTCCGCTTCACGTCGCCGGCCGGCACCGCCCCCGCCGAACTCGCGTTCGCACGGGAATGGACGGTCTTCGGCCCCTGTTCCGACACCGCTCCCGCCCCGGCCCCCGCCGACCTGGCCGCCTGCCCGGCCACGCTGCGGCTCGGCGGCGCGGAGCTCGCCGCCCGCCAAGTCAAACCCACCGGCCGTGGCGTCAACCTCGGCGCCGTCTTCGGCGGCCGCTTGGGACGCGAAGCGGCCTGGGTCTACATCCCGGTCACAGCGCCGAAGGCCGGCCGCTACCACATCGGGCTGGGCGCGGACTGGTGGCTTGAGGCCTTCCTCGACGGCAAGCCGTTGAAAAGCACGCTTGAAACCGGCAATGGGAAGAATCCGCCGAGCCGGAACGACCACGTGGTCGAGGCCGACCTCGCGGCCGGCGAGCACCTGCTGGCGGTCCGCGTGCTCGGTGGTGCTTCCGGATGGATGCTCGACGCCGGCCCGCGCTGCACCATGCTCACCGCCTTGAGCGTGCGGGTGGCGCCATGAGCTATCTGCCAATACGACAAGGAAGTTGCCCGGAACCATTGGATAAGATGATGAGCTTCATGTCGAGATTAATGCCGGTCGCCATTCTGCTCCTGGGATGCGCGATCCCGCTTTGCGCCGCTGACGCGAACCAGGTGTGGCCGCTGCCGGCGCTGAACGACGCGGCGGCGTGGACGGCCGCACCCAAAGGCGAGAAGCCGTTTACGTTCGATTGCCGCTCCGACAGCGGAGCGCTCTTCGTGCGTTTCGATGCTGCCAAGGAGAACGTCGGCGAACTGCGGTTGAAGGAGCCGGTTCCCATGCCCGAGGACGTCACGGGCTTCACCTTCCTTTGCGGCAACAACGGTGTGCCTTCCAGCCTCTGGATCAAAGTTCTGGCGGGGGACTCGACTGGCAAGGAGTTTGCCTTCCACACCAGTTCCTGGTTCTCATTCAACAAGGGGTGGTTCTCCCCTGAGCATTTTCAACGGCGGGTTTGCGAGGAGCGGTTCACCACGCCCGGCTTCGGCCGGCCCAAGCCGGAGCCTCAGTCCGGGGCCACGCTTGAGGGTCCCGTCCCGAACATCGGCCCCAAGTCGCCCTACACGCTGCTGGGGCTGCGTTTCATCGGCAGTCAGCAGCGCGGGGACGGGAAGTTCACGGAGTTCTCGCTGAGGAGCTTTGCGATGACCCGGCTACATCCGCGGACATCCCCGTTCTACTATCAGTTCCGTGACCGTGAAGGATTCGGCGAGCTTGATCCGCTCCCTTACCTGACGCCGGCACACATGGGCAAGTGGGGGGGCAGGCGCTTCGACATGAGCTGGGAGTTGCGCGAGCGCTACGACGGCGCGCCCTTCCTCGTGGACGGCAAGAGCTTTGAGTTCGCTCAGAACAGCGGGCAGGAAAAGAGTGCCGGCATTCCCTATCCACTGCAGATTGCCGAGAAGATTGAGTTCCCCGTCATGGAGAAGGGCACCGCCTGGGCTCGGGTGCGGCTGCGCTGGTCCTATGACGGCAAGAGTCCGCTGCCGCAGGAGATCATCGAGCGGGAGTTCCGCCTTGACGTGTTCAACGGCGCCGAACCGCGCGCTCGCAAGCCCGTTCCGGCGGATGCCATGGCGCCGAACGGCTACATTCGCATTGCGCCGGCCCGCGCCACCCTGATCTTTGCGCCGAAAGAAGCGTTCCGCATTCCGGTCCTCTTCCGCAAGCCCGAGGCCGACCTGCCCGACCTGAGCGTGCGGGTTGCCGTGAAGAACGCGGCCGGTGAATCGGCCTTTGAGAAACAAATCCCCGCACCGCCGTGGGACGCGAAAGGGCGGTTCGCCTTCGAGGCCGACCTCTCGGCGCTCACCCCCGGCAGTTACGAGATCACCGCCAGCCTGTTGAGCGCGGACAAGGAGTTTGACCGCGTCACCCGCCTCTGCGGTCGCGCCGAACCCGCCGCGCCGAAAGGCGCTCCGGCGGCGGCAATCCCGGCGATTGTCCCCTCGTGGCAGGAGTTGCTGGCCCGCCCTGAACCGATCCTCTTCCTCTGTCCGGTCCTGCCGGACAACGATGACTCCCGGAACGACGCGAAGCTGGCGTGGGAGAAGCACTACCGGCCGTTTCTTGACGAGGCTGGGGATCTTTCGAAGGTCATCGAGCTACATGTGCCGTGGGCGCAGGTCGAACGACTGCCCGGCATCTACGACTGGGAGGCGATCGACCGGTTTCTCGACTACGCCCAAAGCCGGGGACTGTGCGTCGATCTCTGGCCCGAATTCCGTTCCCGCTCGCAGCCGGAATGGCTGCCCTCGGCCTGCGAGAAAGACCCCGAGGGGCGCGTCCTCGGAGCCGGCAGCTACCTCTTCCATAACCTGCGTCCGAATTTCCTGCTCGCGCCCGAGATCCGCGAACCCTTCTTCCGTTTTGTCGGCGCGCTCGCACGGCGGTACCGCGGGCATCCGGCGTTGCTCGGCTATTTTGTCTGTGTCGAACATCCGCGCGACGCGGCTTATCGGGGATGGCTCGAGGGATACTCCGCCGAAAATCTGCCGTTCTTCATCGATCACTGCAGGACAAAGTTCCGGACCATTGACGAACTCAACCGGGAGTGGGGCACGTCGTTCAAGAATTTCACCGCCCTGCGCCACCCGCGGGAAGGCGACCCCGCCGCCTTCCGGACCGGCTGGCTGCACTTCCGCATCGAGGCCATCGAAGCCTTCCTCAAGGACTTCGTCCTCACCGTGCGCAAGGTTGACGACCGCCGCCTCGTCATTGTCTACGGCGACGGCCTGCGCGACAACGGGTGGTTCCGCGACCGCGGCTGCATGGCCGCCGACGGCGGCAGCGCCATAGGCATGAGCATCTTGCAGGCCAAGTCGTTCGGCGCCGCCGGCTTCCACCGCCGCACCGAGGACATCCATCCCGGTTTCTGGGCGTCCGAGAAGTATCCTTCCGAGATCGAGGCGAGCCTCTTCAATATCAGCGCCGGCGGGGGCTGGACCACCCACGCCAAGTGCTACGTCCGCACCGATCAGAAGATGTTGCGCCAGCAACTTGCCGATCAGTCCATCGGCCTCGGCAAGATGAGGAAGCTCTGGCCGGTCTGGCGGGAACTGCATCAGGCCTACGCCTACGAACCGCAGGTCTACGTCTACGGCAACACGCTCTCCACGCTGGACAATGCCGGGCATACCGGCATCCACGGAAACTTCGGCGACGCCTGGGAGACGCTCAACGTCGAACGTGCGCAACTCGACCCCTGTCTGCTCTCCGACCGTGAACCGCCCGCGGACGCGAAGCTCGTGGCCATCCTCGCCCAGCAGATGCGGCGCCTGCCCGCGCTGGATCTCGAGCGGCTCGCACGGTACGCCGAAAATGGCGGGACGCTGCTCATGCTGGCGGCAACCGGGCGTCAGACCATCGGGCCGGGCGAGGAAGACTGGACGCTCCTGCGTCGCCTCGGCTTCGCGGCGCCGGATTCGAAGAGTTACTTCCAGGGGACGGCTCCCGCGCAGACGCTCCAAGGCGCGGTCTTCCCGGTCGCCGGCGAGACGTTTGTGCTGCGCGAGGCGTGGCAGGCGCCGTACGAACCGGCGGCGCACGGCGAGCGGCTGGCCGTCTTCAAGGATCGGCCCGACTCCTGCGCCGTGAGCTGGAAGACGGTGGGCAAAGGCAAGGCGGTCGTCGTGTGGGCGGACACGATCGTGCCCGAGGGCAAGCCGTTTCTGCAGGAGATTGCCCGCTGGGCTGGCGCGCAGATCCGCGTCACCACCGACCAGCCGCTTTTCTGGACCAACCTCCAGCGCACCAAAGACGAGAAGACATTCTACGGCATGGTCAACAACGTGGCATGGCCGCCCGGCGACGGCAAGGCCGCCGCCGGCACGCTTCGATGGCTCGCGCTGCCCGATGGCGACTACCAGGTCACGGCTCTGGTGGCGGGGCGGGAGTTTGGCGTCATGTCCGCACGGAAGTTGCGTGAGGGGTTGCCCCTCACACTTCCCCCCCGCGGCGCCGAGATCGTCCGGATGGAAAGGCGGTAGGGAGCGATGTGCATAACGTCTATGTCGTTGACATGCCACACGTCGATGCGGCCGCCGCTGTAACCCGCATCGCATCCCTTTGTGACGGGCTCGGGGCGCAACACGTCGCCTTCATCGTGACCGCGGTTCCGAATGAGACTGGCTTCGCATTGACACGGATGCGCCGACCATGGAGCCTGTGGTCTTGCGATTGAAGCAGGGGTAACCCGACGTGAGTTTAATTAGGTTTGCTTGTGTTGTCATAACCGGTTATACGATAGCGCCATGTTATCCCGAATGATCATCGCTTCCGGTGCGGGAAGGGCTGGCGCCCTGTACCGCAGACGACTATGTGACGATCAGAAAAGCGGCGAGGAGTTGGCATGAAACGCATCAGCCTGTCGATACTCTTGATCGGAGGGGCCTGCTCGCTGCACGCGGCCGATTATTACGTGTGTCAAAGCACGGGCAGCGACACCAATGCCGGCACGGTTGCCGCCCCATTCCTCACCATCCTGCACGCGGTGAAGGCCGCCGGGGCAGGTGACACGGTGAACCTGGTTCCGGGCGACAAGCCCTGGCGCGAATCGGTCGCCCTCAACACGCATCCCACCTGGTACCACCCCGGCGGCAAACCGGGCAACCCCCTGGTGATCGACGGCCACGGCGCCTGGATCACCGGGGCCGACCCATGCCCGCCCGGAGGCTGGAAGGAAGAAGCGGACGGCGTGTGGGCGCACAGCGGCATGGCCTACTCGGGCTTCATGGTTGTTGAGGGGCGCCTGGAAAACCAGGTGACGGACGCCGACGTTGTGGAGCCGAACGAACTCTACTACCAGGGATGGGCGAATCGTCTGTACTACCGCGTGCGCGACAATCGCAGCCTCATGCCGGCTGTCGAGCTCGGGCAGCCGGACGGCTCGAGTCTCGCCCTCAAAACCAATGACTGGGAATATGCCGGTCGGCCCGGCTTTGTCCGCTACTGTGGGGCTGCGCCAAAGCCCGCGGACATCCTGTCGCCCACCTGGGTGAAGATCGATGGCAAAGAAAGCAAACTCGCCCGCGCGAGGGAGCGCCTTGTGCCGGGCCGCTTCACGGTTGTCGAGGGAACCCTCTACTATCGTCCCCCGGCGGGAAAGCGCCCCGGCGAGATGGCCATCGAGGCGGTGGTTCGCGCGAACGGCGTCGTCCTGTCCGGCAGCACTTCGCACGTTGTCATCCGCAACTTCAATGTGCGTTACGTCTCGAACGACGGTTACAACATCCACGGCGGTTGCAAGGATATTGTGTTCAACAACTGCAACGCCGAGGATTGCGGCGACGAGGGTTTCAGTTCTCACGACAACTGCGAGACTCTGCTCGACGGCGCGGTGTTTCTGCGTTGCGACAACGGACTCAACAACGTCAACCAGTCGGTGTCGGTCACCCGTAACGTCATTATCGCCGATTGTCGCAGCCTCGGTTACGAGGGGCAGCAGCAGTCGCGGCACCGGGTCGAGAATCTGATCCTGATCGACAACCCGCTCTCCTGCGTGAATTTCACCGGCCGGAACATCCTGCTCGTCAACACCGGGAAATACCCCAGCGGCATCGGGCTTGCGGGAGAGAGCTCGCTCGACCGGCTCACCGTGGTCGGGCCGAGTCACGGGCGCCTGCTGCACCTGTACGGCGCCACCCGGGTGGAGATCGTGCACAGCCGGTTTGAGGACGGGGGGCAGGCCGTGGTTCATATCCGCCATGCCGATCCGGGCATTCTGCGCATCCGGGATAGCGTGTTTCATCCGGACACGGTCGTGGAGTGGGGGGCGGGGCAGCCGTTCAAGAGTCTGAAACTGGCCGATGCAGCCCGGGACAAGACGCTGCCATTCTCGGGAGCGAGCGTGCTCGAAAAGCCCTTGCTGGAGCCGTTGACACGCGGGGAGCGTCCGGCGATCATGCCCAAGAACTCCGGGTGCGACCCCGAATTGATCGCACGTTTCCTGGAGTTCACTAAAGAAAGGTGACGGCTCGGGCAGGGAGGGTTCAGGGTTCTGGGTTCAGGAGGAATGTCCTGAACCCTGAACCCGGAACCCTAAGAAGTGACAGCAAAAAACAAAGGAAGGCAACCCGGACCTTGAAACGAAAACTGACCTGTGCTCTGACCCTGATCGCGTCGGCATCCATCCTGATGTCCGGAACTGTGCACGCCATGACCCATAATCTGGCGTGGCCATGGAATGACGCCTGTTCGCCGCCCCAGACGGCCTTTCTGTCCTTTCATAGCCCGCAGAGCGACACCCTGATGTTCGACCGCGGCAGGCAGATCGAATTGCGCTGCCAGGCCGGGTTGAGGTCGGTGGGCCTGAAATGGAAGCTGCACCGCAACACGATTAATACGCCGTTCCGCGAGGGCGCTGCCGAGGCGCTGCCGGGCAATCGTTTCGCGATCCGCCTCGACACCGCCGGGCTGCATCCGGGGTTCTACGAGCTGAAGGTGGAGTTGGACACCGGCATGACGAGCACCAACACCGATCGGCTTGCCAAGCGCCCGGTCACGGGGGTCTGTGCCTTCGGCTGGCAGGTGGATCGGATGGCCATCGCTGACAGCCGGCCGAAGGACTTTGCGGCCTTCTGGACGGCGGCCAAAGCGGACCTGGCCGCCATACCGCTCGATGCGCGGGAAGGCCCGATGACGTCCTACGGGCCGGAGGAAATCAACGCCTACAACGTATCCAACGCCTGTCTGCCGCCGGATTACGACCCCGACAATCACCGCGCCGAACGTGTCGAATCGTGCAAAGTGGATGTCGCCGGGCCGGACGGCGGGCGCGTGTACGGCTGGCTGGCACGACCTGCCCCGCAGCGTGCCGCAGGCTCTGCTGCTGGGCCGGCGCGCGAAGGTCGATTTCCGGCGATGCTGATCCTGCCCGGGGCCGGCAACAATGCCCGTCCGCGTCCGCTGGAGCACGCGAGGCACGGCTATGTGGCGTTGGATATCCAGGTTCATGGCCAGGACGTGGACCTTGCGAAATATCCGGCACTGCCGGCTGATGCCGCGCCGGACTCCGGCGATCCGCGTACCGGCTATTACCGCAATGTGCACCTGCGCTGCGTGCAGGCGATCAACTACCTGGTCTCGCGGCCGGATGTGGATCCCAGTCGCATCGTGCTCGTCGGCGGCAGCCAGGGCGGGAGGCTGGGGATCGTGGTCGCGGGGCTCGACCCGCGCGTCAAGGCCGTGGTGTCCTCCATCGCTCACTATGGCAACCATCCGTACCGGGCCTGGGCCGCACGGTGCAATGCCCGGAAGAAGACCGATGCGGCAACCGATCCGGTCTTCGCGGCGGACGGCATGGGTCTGGCCGGCGCCCCGCCGGTGGGCGACGAGCCAGCGAGCCGGCGCGATGCGTACTATGACCCGATGAACTTCGCGCCGGACGTCCGCTGTCCGGTCCTGATGACCTCCGGTCTGGTCGACCCGGTCTCGCCTCCGTCGGCGGTGTTTGCGGTCTTCAATCGTCTGGGCACACGTCAAAAGGAAATGGTGGCGCTGGACGGACTGGGCCACGACTGGTCGTCGGCGTTTGACCGCCAGGCCTGGCGGTGGCTGGACCGCGTTCTGCCGTCGGCAAAGTGAAAGAAACGTTTATGAATCTCCACGATATAGTCCGTCCGGATGAAATGAAGGATGCCAACGAATGGCTCGCCCAAATGGTGAAGTCGCTCCGGCAGAAAGGGTCCGAGGGGAATCATCCGAAAATCAAGCTTGTAAAGCAGGGATATGGCAGGCTCAGATTGAACCGCGCGGTCGACAGAAATGTGCTCTGCCTTAATGGAAAGGTCTATTCGACCGGTCTCGGCACGCATGCTGAGAGTATAATCGAAATCAGCCTGCCGCGGCCGGGACAGCGGCTCACCGGGCTGGCAGGAGTTGATGACAACGACTACACGAGAGTCAATTCCACACCCCTGGTATTCTCTGTCGTTGCAGGTGGCAAGGAGGTGTGGAATAGCGGTCCCCAGGCCGTTGACTCGACGCCTGCCGTAATCAATGCTGATCTCGGAGGAGAACGCGAGGTCACCCTCAAAGTGTCCGGGAATTTCAAAGGCGGGCATGCGGACTGGGCGGATCTCAAAGTCATCCTCGACGACGGTTCGTCTGTTACGCTCGGTTCTCCGGTTGAGCAGTGTGGAGGCTTCTCCTTCTCCTACGGTGGCCATCCATCAGGTGAATTCCTCAAACAATGGAAGCTTGATGAGGTTAAACCCTCGGTCCAGGAGGACTTCACCTTACATCAGCTTGCCCGCACGGATCCGGCCACCGGGCTGAAGGTTATTATTGAGATCAAGGAATATGAGAAGTTTCCGGTCGTGGAATGGACTGTTCGCTTCAAGAACGAGGGAAGCAAGGACTCCTTGATATTGGAAGATATCAAGTCGCTGGATCTCATGTTTCCAAACGACGACGCGTTACTCCACTATCATACCGGCGACTACTGCGCGCAGGACGGCTACGAACCGCATCAGGCAAGCCTCTCACCGGGCGCGGACTTGAAGTTCGCACCCAATGGCGGGCGTCCCACCGACAAGGCCTGGCCTTACTACAACATTGAATGTGAGAATGGGAAGAAGGGATTGATCCTCGTTGTAGGATGGGCGGGACAATGGGCTTCACAGTTCAAGGGAGGGGAAAACCATGTCCGCATCACCGCCGGCCAGGAGCTGACTCACTTCAAGCTGCATCCCGGCGAGGAGGCGCGCACCCCGCTTTCAGTCCTTTTGTTCTGGCGCGGCGACAAGACACACAGCCATAACCTGTGGCGACGCTGGATGATGGCCTGCAACATGCCGCGGCTCGACGGAAAACTGCCCGTTCCGCTGCTGCCGGCATACACCGGACGCTGGTTCGAAGAGCTGGCTAAAGCGACGACTGAAACCCAGATAGCTTTCATAGACAGATATTTGGACGAAGGAATAAAGCTAGACTACTGGTGGATGGACGCAGGATGGTATCCTTGCGGAAGCGGCTGGTGGAATACCGGCACATGGGAGCCGGACTTCAAACGCTTCCCCAAGGGGTTGAGGGAGGTGTCCGACTATGCGCATTCGAAGAAGATAGGCACGATCCTCTGGTTCGAGCCGGAACGCGCAAACGAAGGCACCTGGCTCTGGGAGAAGCACCCCGAATGGCTGCTCAAGAGCGACAGGGAAGCCAGTCGATTGCTCAATCTCGGCGATCCGGAAGCGCTCAAATGGACGATAGAGCATATCTCCGATCAGATCGTCAAAGAGGGAATCGACCTCTATCGCCAGGACTTCAACATGCCTCCGCTGGACTACTGGCGCAGTGCCGATGCACTTGACCGTCAGGGCATGACTGAAATGCGCCACGTCGAGGGATATCTCGCGTTCTGGAAGGAATTGCGGCGACGCTTCCCTGGCATGCTGATCGATTCCTGTGCTTCCGGCGGTCGCAGAAATGATTTGGAGACGATGCGGCTGTCCGTGCCATTTCACAAAACAGACTACGACTATGCCGACAACTCCACGAAACAGGCGTTCCACCACACCTTGGCTCTATGGTTCCCGTATTTCGGAGCCTATGTCCTGCCGGTTGACGACGTGGATACGTACGCTTTCCGCAGTTCGATCGCGCCGATGACGCTTCTCACATACGATCTGCGACGCCGGGACATCGACTGGAGCAAGTTAAGGAAGCTCTGTGAAGAATGGCGCAAGGTCGTTGCGACGGAGTATTTCTACGGTGATTACTATCCTCTTACGAAGTTCAACAGGGCTGAAGACCTCTGGATCGGCTGGCAATTCCATCGTCCTGATACCGGTGTCGGTATCGTGCAGGCATTCCGTCGCAAGGACAGCCCCTTCGAGTCCGCGCGATTCAAGCTGCAGGGACTCGATCCGGAAGCCACCTATCTTGTTACCGACATGGACAGCCCGGAAAAGGCCGACAGCATCAAAGGCAAGGAACTTCTGGAAAACGGCCTCCATGTCGCCATGAAGAATGCCCCGCAGGCTGCGCTTGTCATCTACAGACGGAAGTCACTGGCATCCCACAGGGACGCCGAGGCTGAAGGCTGTTAGGCTGAAGGAGATATCGTAAATAATCCGGAGTGGAAACAAACAGAAATGCACGACTTTCCGCAAGGGGTCACTGACGAGGGGAGGATGGATGACATGTAGGGCGTCCGCTTGCGGATCGACGTCTTGTGCAAGGCACGCCGACAAGCGGCGGCCCTACAAGATGCGGGACACCCCCTCGTCAGTGACCCATTACGACTTTCCTAACAGTCTTCAGTCTATCAAGCTGCATCCTGTGGGATGCTACTGGACGGAAGTAATCAAAACGTTCTCTCAAATCCAATGGAGGCTACCATGAGTAAGAGTCGGAAGCATTGTGTTGCATCGATCGCCGCTGGAGTCGTGATGCTGTGCGGACTGGCTGTTCCGCCTGCCGACGCGCAAAAGATAGCGGTCGTGCCATCGTCGCAGTGGACCGTACAGGCGGCACCGGGCGACCAGGTGACGCTGACGGAGGCGGACGGCAGCCTGGGAATCGCCTTCAAGGTGTCCATCGCGCAACTCGACAAGGGCTGGATGTCGCGTCGCCAGGGCATGTTTCGTCTTCTGTTGAAAAAGCCGGTGACGCTGGCCAAAGACCGCGAACGCGTAATCTTCGAGGCCGCCGGCATGGAGTTCGAGCGCGAGGGCCGTTACAATCTGGCCCTGTTGCCGATCATTCGCGATGCGAGCGGGGAACTGCTGATCTACCAGTCATGGGCTTACCCCCATCTCAAAAATGGGTCCTCCAACTGGGGACGCTGGATGAGCCGGACCTTCCAGACTTCCGAGGCCGGCGGCGCCACGCAGAACGTCATGGAGCCGGAAGGCGGCGACGGCAATGGCCGCCCGGATGGGGCGTTGACCTTTGTGGGGTTCGAGGTGAGGGCCTTGTCGGGTGAGACGACGCGCGAGGGAATGCTGCACCTGGGAACCATCGAGATGGCCGGTTTGATGCTGCCGGCCGATGAACCGGCGTTTCTGTTCGCCGACAGCCTGGTCAAAGAGGCGGGACAGTACCGCCTGGCGATTCAGGTGACCGATCGCTTTCAGGGGATGCCGATCCGGGACTGGGTGGTGCCGCTGGCGTTCGATCCCGTGAGCCAGCAGAGCCGCCGGCAAAAGATTGAGATTCCGCTCGGGCCGGATGGCGGCTACTGGATCCGGTATCAGGTCACGGGTTCGGATGGTCGCGTCGTGGCGGAGGATTCATTCCGCAAGCAGGTCGAGGGCCAGCCCAAGGCCGCGCTGCCGCCCGCCATGGATCCCAAGCTGCCGCCCCATCTGGGTCGGCTTATGATCAATCCCGCCCGCGGTGGGAACGGCGTGTACAAAGCCGATGAACCGCTTGCGATTACGGCCCGTGTCTTCCCGAAAGGGGCCCGCACATTGACGCTGACCTGGCGTGTGCATCCATACCGTTACGAGAACGTCCTGGAAGCGGGGACAAATGCTCTGACGTTCACGAGCGATGCCGGCCAGGATGTGATGATTCCGGTGACGCGCCAACCGGGCCGCGACGCCTATCGCATGGAACTTACTGTGCTCGACGGCAAGACGGTTGTGGACAGGCAACGCTACATGGTCGGGTCTCAGACGGATCTCTCTAAGCCCTATGCGACGCGGGCCGGCCGCACCTGGGACCGTCGCAAAGTCAAGCAATCCGCCTATTTCCGGGTCAGCTTCGATGGGCGTACGGCGCGTTCGGAAGACGACACGATCGAACAGTTCCGCACCTATCTCGACCAGGCGTCCGCCCTGGCGCCGAATACGACCTACGCCATCGATACGGCGCAATTCGAGGTCCTGCCGGGCGTGTACGACTTCGCTTTGCTGGACCGCATGATGGACCTGGCCGCCGACTACGCCATGGCGATGACGATCCGTCTGTCCCATATCGATTCGGCCTGCCGTTTCCTCTGGCAGCCTTACAGTTACCAGCGGAATTTCGATGGTACGGAACTGCACGGGCACCCGTTTTACGGCGCCTATGCGGTGGGCAACGAGCCGTTCCTGGACTGTTGGGAACGGTCGTACCGGGCGCTGCACGACCGATATCGCGCGCACCCCGCGTTTCAGGGATATCTCGTCTACCAGATCGGCGGCGAGATGACGACGCTGGACCGGCCCTGGCTTGGCGAGACGGCGGGGTACGAGGCCTGCAACGACCCCGCGTTCCGGCAGTATCTTCAGAAGACGGTGGGTTCGGATCTTGCGGGGCTGAACAAGCGGTGGGGCGCGAGCTATCGCGCCTGGGACGAGGTCAAGCCGCCGATGCCCGACTTCAGCGCCGGCACGCGCCCCGATCTGCGGGTGGCCTGGATGGACTTCTGCCGGTTCAAGGATGAACTGGGCGGCTCCTGGTACCGGCGGGCGGTCACGGGCATTCGCGCTTACGATCCCGATCGTGTGATCACCATCTTCGGCGGCCACCCCGGCCTGCATGGCGTCGTGGACTACTTCCACAACGGCGGCTCCCATTTCCTCGAATACTCCGGCTCGCTCCGCAAGGCGTGGGCGGAGGGCACCGGGACGCTGACCGAGCCGCACCATCCCACACGCTGGGCGGCCTACGGTCCTTGGATTCTCGACATCTCCACCTTCGTGATGATGGCCGAGGCGGGCGGCGGCGGCCTGAACTTCCACTTGTACTTCGGCGAACAGAGTCAGCAGTTGCTGCCGCATTTTGGCGGCCGCTACGCCTATGATCGCATGGAGAAACTCAAGCCGCTGTGGCGCGAACTTCACACGGCTGTTGTGGTGGAGCCGCCCACGGATGTCGCCACGCTGCTGGATCCGCTGACGCTGTTCTGCAAGCACCGGACCACCTTCGGCGCGCGTCGCGACGATCTGTCCCGCTGGTTTGCCCTGCTGAAGACGGATTCGATCAGCGCCGAACCGCTGCAGCCCGACCGTGCCGCGCCCTACAAGCTGCTGCTGCCGAACCTGCTCGACGAAGTCATGAGCCTGGAAAACATCACCACGCTCGACCGCCTCGTGCGCGGCGGCGCGAAGATGATCGTGGCTGCGAACACCGGTTCGTACAGCCCGGAACTCGGAACCGAGCCTTTCCAGTTGCTGCGCAGACTGGGCATTGCCCCGCCGATCGGGCCGTATGTGCAGTTGGATGCCGGCGTCGAAGCGCGCGCCGTGGCCAAGGGGCCGCTGTTCGACAAGGGCGCCAAGCTGCCGTTCTTCACGCTCGCACAGATGCGCAAGGAAATGGGGGATCCCAAATTGCTGGGCAGGTTCTTCGACTGGCCCTTCAAGTGGATCCCCGAAACGGACTACTTCGGATACTACAAGGATAACCACGTGAAGGACGGTGTCGAACTGGCGCGGTTCTCCTCGGGCGGCACGGCGGTCTCGCTGCATAAGGTCGGGCAGGGCGAGGTCATCGTCTTCTGGGGTGTTCCCAACTATCGCCCCCAGTATTATCAGGGGATGATGGTGCGCGCTGCCGCCTGGGCCGGGGTGAACGACCCGCGCCGTGGCAGTCCGATCCCGCATGCGCTGGAGGCCCGCAGCGAGTCGCTGAAACGGAACTACGCGCTTTTCTATCAGGACAAACCCGGCCGCTACGTCCAGAAACTGCCCGCCACGCCTGACGGGGAGTTCTTCCTGGATGAACTGGTGTCGGACCAGAAGCTGGGCGTCTTCACTGGACAGGAACTGCGTGAGCAGGGACTGCCGGTGACCTATGAAGAGGGCTATTCGCCGCTCAAGGTAATTCGCATGATGCCGCGCAATCAGGCCGGCGACTGGGGCTCGTGGAGCCTCTTCCGCATGCCGGCGGCCAAGAAGTAGGATTTCGAATTGTTCCGTTGGGGTGCGTCTTCCGGGAGGGACGGCGTGTCGCCGTCCGCGGCGCGCATCATGCGCGCCCTCCCGTGGGTTGCGGGCGGGAATCCGCCTTGGGCATGTGAGTCATTCAGCGGGTATGGAAGTGGAATAACCAAATGATCTCCGATACATCCTGGTTCACGGAAGCTAAATTGGGGGTCTTTGTGCACTGGGTGGCCCATGCCGCCGTGCGGCCGGGCGATCCGGTCACCCCGGGACATGTCTTCGACACGCCGTTCGCGCAGTACCGATTCCTGCTCGACCGGTTCACGCTGGACGGGTTCGACGCCGAACGGTTCGTCGCGCGCGTCAAGGCCATGGGGGCGCGATACCTGATTCCCACGAGCCATCATGCGGACGGTTTGTGCCTGTGGGACACCGCGACGACGGAGTTCAAGATGACACGCGCGCCGGCGCGACTGGACGTGGTGAGCGCCCTGGCCGACGCCTGCAGAAGGCAAGGGATCAAATTGGGTCTCTATTTCCCGTATTGCGACCAGTCGCACCCGCTGATGCAGCCGCTGTTCGCCACGGGCAAGCAGGATTCGGCGGGGTGGGGCGACAACTGTCCGCTGACGCCGGAACAGTTGACGGCTTACAGGGAACACCTGCGGACCCAGATCCGCGAGCTATGCACCCAGTACGGCGACATTGCGGTGTTCTGGTGGGACGGTGCGCCGACCGATCATGCCTGGGTGCGCGAGATCAAGCAGATGGTGTACGACCTGCAGCCGGGCATTCTGCAGAATTCGCGCTTCTTCGGGGGCTTGTGGCGCGAGGTCGGTGAACCGCTGTGCGGCGATTTCTTCACGCCGGAGCAGACGGTGCCGCCCATTCCTGTGCTGCTTCACGGGAAGCCGGTGCCGTTCGAGACGTGCCTCGTCACCACGGGGAACTGGCTGTTCGATCGGACGGAGCGGAATTTCAAGCGGGGACGCACCCTGGTGCGCGATCTGCTCGAGGCGGTTTCCAAGGGCGGCAATCTGCTGTTGAACCTGGCGCCGGACGAGCATGGGCGGGTCAACCCCGAGGTCGATCAAGCCGTTGACGAGATGGGTGCCTGGCTGAGACGCCATGCCGAGGCGGTCTGGGGCACGCAGGCCGGACCGCGGCATGACATCCCGGACGCCGTGCTCACCCGCCGGGGGCATTCGCTGTATGTCCACTACTATGGCGCGGCGGCGCGGCTGGAGTTGCCGTCGTTCGGCGTCCGCCTGCGGGAAGCGCACGCGGTGGAGGGTGGCGAAATCATCCCGGCCCAGACACAGCCGGACGGCACGATCCGGCTCGATCTGTCCCGCATCGCCCATGACGACATCGCCACGGTGCTGCGACTCGACTTCGATGGGGTCCCCGTGCGCACGGCGGCAGCGGCGCCCATCCCCGAGGACTTCCGGCTTCCCTGCACCCCTGTGGCGGGGCCGCCCGAGGCGGCGGACTGGGGGCGGGCGAAGGGCGTCACCGTCACCGATGCCAATGGATTCAACCCGCTGATCTGGCGGTATGCCCCGGATGAACTGTCCTTCGATGTGGCGGCCATGAACGATGACACGTCCCTGTATTTCCGGGTGGCGGTCCATCAGCGCGATCTGGCGCCGGCGGGATCGTCGCACCGGGTGCGCGACGCTTTCGCGGAGGCTCACGGCATGAACGAGGCGGCCCGGATGCTGGGCGGAGCGTCAGTGGAGATCTATCTGGACGCCCTGCCGGTCAGTCCGGAGGTCACGGCGGACCGACGCTGCTGCGAACTGGTGGTTTCTGCGGAAGGCAAGGCGGAAGTGTCGTTTACGGAGAAGAGCGCGGTGCCATTCACCTCACGGGTCGAGGCGGCGCCCGATGGGTATGTCGTGTATTGCACGGTGCCTTTCGCGAGCCTGCTCAAGGATTCCGCCCGGCTCGGACCCGAACCGGACTATGACCTGTTCAACTTCTTCGGGCTGCCCAGGAAATCCGTGCCACTGTCGCCGGGGGCGGAATCCGTGCGCGCCGGCGACGTCATCGGCGTCAATATCTCGGTGAACGCCCCGCACATCGAAAACGGCATCCAGACCAAGCGCAAGCTCTGGTGGAAGGCGCGGTCGCACTGTCCGTTCAACGACCCCCATCAGTGGGGCCGGCTGTGTCTGGCGCAAGGAGGCAAGAATGGTTCATAGTCAGAATGCGAAGCCGACCGATGGCATGCCCGGCTCCTGTGAAGGTGAGCGTCTGGCGATCTCCTTCTGGATCTGGGCGTTGTGGGACACCGGCACAAACGGATTCTTCAACGACCTTGAGCTGCGCATGACCGAGCTCGTTGAGCGGGGGTTCAACTGCATCCGCATCGAAGGCGGCGCGGGGATGACTCACGACGCCGAGGGGCGGCCGCGCGGCGAGTTGTCGTTTCTGCCCGTGGTGCCCGGACACGGGCACCTGACCCGCCAGATGGAGCACATGACCGGCGGTCGTGTCGATCTGCTGAAGCGGCTGATCGAGCTCTGTACGGTGGCCCGGCGGCACAAGGTCAAGGTGATCCTGTCGAGCTGGTACTACCTGCACACCTTCTGGTTCACGGACGAGCGCCTCACCGCCGAACTGCTGGGAATTGCGCCGGAGCGGCGCTTCATGCACTTCGCCCAGGGATTGGATTGGATCATTGGCGAACTGAAGCGGCGGAACCTCGAGAGCACGATCGCGTTCGCCGAGATTTTCAATGAAGTGGACGGCATGGAGTTCGTCGGGGGATACGGGGAGAAGCGGTCGCCGGAAGCGCTGCAGCGTTTCCGGCAGCTTCACGAGGAGGCTCTGGAGTTCCTGAAGGCACGGCATCCCGATATCCGGTTTGCCCTCGATACCTACACGAGCTGGACAAGCACCGACCTGGCACCCCGGAACATGCAGGTCTGGAACTTCCACAGCTACTACCTGTGGGGCGTGTACGGCGTTTTCGAGGGTAAGCTATTGGGGCCGGACGTGGATCTCTCCGACCCGGAGGCCGTCGCTCCGATCCGGCGATTCCTGCGCCGGGATCTCGTGCCGTACCGGGCCGTTGTGGAAAGCCGGGCCGGGCGTCCGCCCATTCTGGAGAACTGGTACCGGCGCATCTGGCTCTACCGCAACCTCGATCCGAATGCCATGCCGGAACTGGAACGGGTGCTGCAGGAAAACCTTGAGAGTCATCTTGACCAGCACAAGCGCCAGGCACAGGAATCGGTGGAGCAGGCCGTCAAGCTGCGCGATGAGTGTTTCCCCGGCGTTCCGTTGGTGCTCGGCGAGGGCGCCAGCTACTGCGCCGACCATCGCCTCAGGTGGGAAGAGCGCTCCGATGCGTATTGGGAAGTCGTCGAACATGCCAGCCGCGCGTGCCGCGACCTCGGGTTCTGGGGAACCGTGGTTCGCACCAATGCCGGACCTGAAGACCCGGTCTGGCACGAATACCCGGAGCGCCTGCGCAGCGCCAATGCGGTGTTCCTGGAATCGGGCCGGTAGTTGATGAAGGCTTACGCAAAGCGGGGAGTGGGGGACCGATGAGAAAAGATTGTATCGCGATCAAACGCCTTGTTTTGCCGATGGCCATGACGATCGGGGGGATTCTGGTCTGCGCGGCGGGGGCGTCCGACGATCCCCTGGCGGCGCGGCGGGCCAAGCTCGATCAGCGCCCGAAGAAGATCTTCGCCCACTACATGGGCTGCTATCCCATCGGCGGTGGCGGGATTTCCCCCGGCTATGCGCGGAGCAAATCCAAGGAGGGACGCCACGATTCCCCGAGCTTTGAACGGGCCTTTGGGGGGCGCGGCCGCGGCGAACCCCTGCTGCCGGACGGGGTCAACGGACTCACCCCGGAGGAGTCGGCGGATCTGGACATCCGGCGGGCGATGCGCGCCGGCATTGACGGCTTTGCCTTCATGGCGATCGCCGGCGGCGCCAACAACGTTTTCCCGGTCATGGACGCCATGTTCAAGGTGGCGGAGGAGAAGGACTACCCCTTCGAGATCACCTGGTGTCTCAGCGGTTTGGACAAGAGCATCGAAGGCATCGAGTATATTCTCAAGAAACACGGCAAGAGTCCCAAACTGGCCCGGCGCGACGGCAAACCGATGATGATGGGTTACCAATCCGCCTTCAGCGGCATTGAGGGGGCCCGGGAGATATTTTCCAAGCGATATCCGGATATCAGGAAAGACACGCCGGAAGAACGCTATACGCCCGAATTCCTGCGTCTGCTGCGTGAAGGCTATCGCGACAAGCTCGAAAAGCGTTTCGATACGCCCATGTACTTTCAGTTCGGCTTCGGCGCCCTCTTCTACGGCATGGAAGGCAAGCCGAAGGCGGAGATGACCTGGCCGGAGATCATCGGCATCCTGGCCGAGGAGTTCGACGCCATCACCGCCTTCCATGTTCAGAGCGGGCCGGAGGACTATGATGCCGTGGCCCGCGCGGTGACGGGGAAGGGGGCCGAATGGGGCGAGCCACTCATGTACCAGTACGAGAATCTCCTCTGGCTCGGTTACCGCGCCCGGTCATTCCCCCTGGTGCCGGGCGGCGATGCCATGCGCGAGCGTTGGGAACGGGCCCGGGAGAACGACTCGACGCTGATCCAGTTCACGACCTGGAACGACTACACGGAGTTTACCGCCCTGGCGCCGACCACCGAGACCCGGTATGGACTCATGGATGTGACCGCCTACTTCGTCGCGTGGTGGAAGACCGGCGTGCCCCCGAGGCCCGAACGTGACAAGGTCTACCTGATCTACCCCAAGTATCGCCACGAGCTGTCATCCTATCCGTTCCGCACCCGCGTCCCCTGGCGCAATACGGAGTCCATGAACAAGATCGAGGTCCTGACGATCCTGACCGCGCCGGCGCGGGTGCGGTTGCCGGGCCGCGAGGAAGCCTGGGATGCCCCCGCCGGGCTATCCTGGCGGCAGGTTCCGTTGACTCCCGGCCCGGTGGCGGCCGAAGTGCTCCGCCGGAATTGGTATGGCCGGTGGCAGGCGGCGCTCCGCCTGGAAAGCCCGGAGCCCGTGACCGATCGTCCCTACCGGGAACAGCACAGCATGGTCTGTGTCTCGAGCGAGGATGAGCGCCACTGGCGCGAGGATTTCGGCGAGGCATCGTCCGCGCCCATGAAACGCGGCGAATACGCGGATGGGGACGGCGACGGGCTGCCGAACTGGTTCGAGATGTACTGGTTCGGGAACGGGGTCCTGGACTGGGCGTCGGCCGGCGTGGCGGATCCCGGCGCCGATTCGGACGGTGACGGGCAAACCAACCTGGAGGAATACCGGGCTCGCACCAATCCCACCCTTGCCGCCGGCTATAAGCCTGGCTTTGTCTGGGACTTCCGCGAGGTCGGAACGAACTTCGTCGCCTGGAATCCGGAGTATGACCGATTCGATACGCCCGTCTGGTTCTATGCCAACAAATACGCCGAGACCCTGCCACTGACGCATGGCGGCTACCGGATGTGCGAGCGCTTCGGCTGGTACCCGGACAGGGGCAACAAGGCGGTCTACGCTCCATCCTACAATGTTCCAACCAACGGCCCGGCCGGCGAATTCACCCGTTTCTGGGAGGGCGATCCGAAGAAGGCGACATCGAGCCGCTTCCAAATTACGGTGGGCAGCCACGGGCTTCAGGCGCTGGGTTGGCGCAGTCCCGTCACAGGCAATGTCCGTTTCAAGGCGAAACTGGCGCCCTTGGCGGCGGAGAAGAGAACCTACCCCCCCGCCACCATCACGGTTGAACGCGAAGGGGCTCCGCAGCCCCTCTTCAAAAAGGAGTTCGCGCCTCATGAGGGGGTTGAGATGGAGACTGAGCCCATCGCCGTGAAGACCGGTGAGATGCTTTACCTGGTGCTGGATGCCGCCCCCGGCGGCGCCCGCGGCTTCAGCCTCGACCTGGATGCGTTCACCGTTGCCTTGCTTCAGACACCATAGTCATATGCAACTCGCAGCTATGCATCCAATGCAAAGGATCATATATGATCTCTTGACTTGGTAAAAAGGTTATGCATAATTCTTTACATGAGATCAGAGCTCAGCGACATTTTGCCGTCACAGGTGAGACGCTCGCTCATCAAATTTGGCGCCGACCTGTCCATCGCGCGGCGCAAGCGACGCCTGACAGTGGCGATGATGTGTGAACGACTTGGGGTGTCCAAGTCCACATGGCAACGTTTGGAGAAGGGCGACCCGACAGTCTCCATGGGGGCGTATGCCCAGGCTCTATTCGTGCTTGGCTTCGGCACGCCATTGGCTGAGTTGGTTGATCAACGCAATGACGAGCAGGGCCTGCTGCTTGAAGCCGAGCATCTGCCAAAGCGAGTAACCGCGCCCGGACGTGCGCCGGTTTCAGGAGGCACGGCATGAAACGCCGCATCCAGGTCATGGTGGGGGCCGGGGCGTTTCCCCTCGGTGAACTGCGCTACGACCGGCAGGGCAATCGCGAAAGTGCCGCGTTCAGTTACTCTCCAGAGTGGTTGGCCCACGATGAGCGCTTCGCTATCGACCCCGCGCTCCCGCTGGTGAGTGGGTTTCAGTTCCATGCCCGGCGCGGGGAGGGCTCCCTGTTCCACGGGGCCATCGCCGACACCGAGCCTGACGGTTGGGGTCGTCGAGTGATCCTCCGCGATCACGCCAAGCGACGCGAGGCAGCACGGGCCGCGGACCACCCGAGCAGCATGGATGTTCTCGGGGAACTGGACTTCCTCCTCGCTGTCGACGACGAGAGCCGTGTCGGTGCGCTACGTTTCCGCGATGAGGAGGGGTTCTTTCAAGGTGCATTCGGCGATGGTGGGCGGCGCACCCCGCCACTGCTTGAACTACGGCAGCTTATCGCTTCGTCGCAGGCCGTCGAAACAAGCACGGAGACCGCGCGCGATCTGGCCTACCTGCGTGGTCGCGCCACCTCCCTGGGCGGCCTCCGGCCGAAATGCTCCCTGCGCGACACCGACGGCCAACTGGCGATCGGAAAGTTCCCCAGCGTGAGCGACCAGCGCGCCGTTACAAAGGGTGAGGTGCTGGCTTTGCATCTCGCCAAACGGGCCGGCATCCAGGCGGCTGAAGCCCGTCTGGTCGTGAGTGAGGATCTGCCCGTCGCTCTGATCCGCCGTTTCGATCGCCGGAGCGATGGCACCCGTATTCCCTACGTTTCCGCCGCGACGCTGCTTGGCGCCGAGCGGGACGACTCCGCCGAACACACCTACACCGAGATCGTCGACGCTCTGCGCATCCACGGCTGTCATGCCCAGAGCGACATTGAGGAACTCTTCAGGCGTATTGCTTTCTCGATCCTGATCAACAACGTCGATGATCATCTGCACAACCATGGTTTCCTGCATGTCGGCCACGGCCAATGGTGCCTGGCACCTGCCTTCGATATCAACCCTTTTCCCGATCGTCTTCCCGAGTTGAAGACGTGGATCTCTGAGCGGACCGGACCGGCGGCTTCCTTGGCCGCATTACGTTCCGAGGCCCCGTACTTCCGCCTCAAGCCGGCTCAGTGCGAGGCGATCATCGGCGAAGTCGCCGCCGTGGTGGCGGAATGGAGGGAGCGGGGTGCTCTGATCGGCATGACCAGCGTGGAACTTGATGCGTTTGCCGATGCGTTCACCCGGAACAAGTGAAAAGTCGTCATTCCAGTAACGCCTCAGTGATGGATGGGGGCAGGAACTCAATATCTTGCCGGAGTACCGGCTTCAGCCGGAAGTTCTTCGTGGCCTTCAGGCCGCGAACCAGGGCTGAAGCCCTGGCCAGGCTTCCGCCTGAAGGCGGTACTCTGACATGAGAGTTCTCTCTCACCTCCCTGCGTCTTCACTGAGGTGTTACTCATTCCAACGTGTATCTTCCGGCAGCGTCGGCCTCATGCCGACGATCGCAGGGATAAGCCCTGCGCTACCTTGCGGCGCAGCCGGTCTAGCAGCCCGTCTGACTGCGCCCGGAAGGGCTCCCCGTTCATGGGTGTCGAGCGAGATCTTGAAGGTGTAGGCGGTCTGTGCGCATCATGCCGGGCGCGGGCGGAATGCCGTCCGGAATTCTCCGGAACCCTTTTAAGAGAAAGTCCGACCAATGAGCAGTTTCTTGACCCTGGCGCGCGACGGCAAGCGTTTGTTCGACACGGAAGTCTATGAAGGGCATGGGCGCATCGTCCGTAATGCGCTGGCGATGCTGAACGGCGAACTGCTGCAACGGCATGGAGTGCCGGAGAAGCCGGCGGCCGGGCTGGCGGGACGGGTTTGTATCGAGCCGCCGCGTGTGTCGGCAGGGGACGATCAAACGTTCTTTCTCCGTACCGAGTGGGACGGCGAACGCTGGACGTTGGCTGTGACCGGTTCCGGCGAACGCGGCATCCTCTATGGAATCTGCGAGGTGCTGGACCGGATTGAGGAGCGGCATGGCGTTGTTGGTTTGCCGGAACTCGACGTGACGTCCTCGCCGATGATGAAGAAGCGGGGCACTGAACGACACTGGCTGCCGATGTTCTCGGACGAGGCCGGCGTTGAGGCCAACCTCCGGCTGATTCGCGCGCTGGCCCGCAAGCGAATCAATGCGCTGTTGTGGATTGACGGCTGGATTGCGCCCTCCTGGTACCGGTTCCTGGAGTTCCGGCATTACCCGCCGCTGCGCCGGCCCGGGCGTGACGCGGAGGTGAAAAAGGCCAAGGACTGCCTCCGGCGCATAGTGGCCGAGGCGCGCCAGTGGGGCATGGAGTTCTACCTCAGCGTAACGGAATTCACGGCTCCCGAAAGCCTGCTCAAGGTGTCCCCCCAGCTCTTTGCCACCGGCGCGGCGGGTTTTCCGGTGCTGCGCTTTGAGCTCCCGGAGACCTGGGAATACTATCGCGCCAAGATCCGCGAGATGATGGAAGATATTCCCGGCCTGGCCGGCGTGGAACTCTGGACCGCCGAGGCGATGGATCCGTCCATCTGCCACTTCGACCACCCCGATGCCTGGCCGCTGGACCGGCAGCTTTTGCATGTCTATCACCAGACCCTCCAGGCGATGGACGACGCTGGCCGTCCCGATGCGCGGGTGGTCTGCGCCACGTTCATCCATCATCCGCAAGGCGAGCGCGCCTTCGAGCCGCTGTGCGGGAAACTGCCCGCGCGATGCGAGGGGCGGATGAAGATGCAGGTCGAGGATTACTACCGTTTCAACGACCCCTCGACGCTGGCCGGGAAGATCAGCCCCGGCCGTGAGTGGGTGGAGATGGACCCCGGCGGCGAGCACCGTGGCGACTGGATCGGCTGGATCAACGTTCATCTCGAGTATCTGCACGAGCGCATGTTGCACTACCACCACCGGGGGGTCGGGCAGTTCATCTGCCGGGTGCGCGGGTTTTCGCCGGGCCCGTACTCGAAATGCATTGGCGATCTCGATGTCCTCAGCGGCGTTCAGTCCATCAAGTACGATGCCTATTTCAAGTGGTGCTGGGATATCAATTTCTCGATCGAGGAGGTCTGGCGGCAGTGCAAGCCGCGCGGCTATCCCGACGAGATGCTCGAGTTCTACCGGCTGTCGGAAAAGGTCTCCGACCAGACCCAGAACGTCGGCCGCTGCCTGGTCAACAACAACCACGCCTCGTTCCTTGGCTCGGTCGAGCACTACGAGGGCAAGATGGGGCTGTTGAAGGTGTACGGCAACGACCAATGCCGGAGCCGCGGCGGCATCCTCGAACCGACGCTGAAGAATCTGGAGCTGATCATTCGGGAAAAAGAGGAGGCCGTCGAGTACGCCGCGCGGATGCAGGCGACTCTGAAGGCATGCAAGGATCGTCTGCCGGCGAAGGACTACGAGATCCTCCAGCGCACCATGGACTACCAGGAGCAGTGCGTAAAGGTATGGCGATTCCACACGGAGGCCTTCTTCCGCTACCGGCTGTTCCGGCTGAATAGTCCCGGTGGGGACTACGACAGCCTCATTCGCGCCTGCAATAACTGCCAGGCGGAGATCCGGAAGCTTCGGCCCATGGACGAAGATCAGGCCGATGCCGCGCTGGCGCTGGTCGGCAACCTCCGCTCGCTGGCCTGGGTCACCGCCTGTTCGCGGCAGGTGACGGCGAAGGGCATTCTGAGCGAGGCCCAGACCGCATCGTAGGGTACATGGCACGCGAGCAGGGGAGACCGTTCTCATGAAGCACGCACACAGAGCCAAGTGGAAACTCCATATCGTGTCGCACACGCACTGGGACCGCGAATGGTACATGACGTTCCAGCAATTCCGGCGACGGTTCGTCAAGATGATGGATCATCTTCTGGACGTGTTTGACAAGAACCCCGAGTTCACGTGTTTCACGTTGGACGGGCAGACGATTGTGCTGAACGACTACCTGGACATACGCCCGGAGAACAGAGAACGGATCGTGAAGCTTGTGAAGAGCGGGAAGCTCATCATCGGCCCCTGGTACACCCAGCCCAACGAGTTCATGGTCAGCGGCGAAGCCATGATCAGGAATCTGATCCTTGGACACAGGGAATGCAGTCAGTTCGGCAAGGTGATGAAGGTCTGCTACCTGCCCGATGCCTTTGGGCACATATCCCAGTTGCCGCAACTGATGGCGGGTTTCGGCATGCAGGATGCGGTCCTCTGGCGCGGTCTTCCGTGCGGTTGCCAGACGGTCTTCCAATGGAAGGGCGCGGACGGCACCGCATGCCTGGTCTTCCCGCTCATCGGCGCCTACAACAATGCCGTGGATTTGCCTGCATCTTTGGAGGCATTCACCACCGTGAGCGATTCAACCGGGTTTCCGTGCCCGGGGCTCCGGGAGCGCGTGAACACCGTCATGAGCCGCATGACGCCCAGGGCGGCGAATCCGCATCTTCTTTTGTTGAACGGTGTCGACCACACCTTTGCGCAGCCGGATCTCCCGGAAGTCATCAAGCGCATCAACACCATTCTCTCTGATGCGCACGCGGTCCAGAGCAGCCTTTCGTCCCACATCCGCGACGTGAGGAAGTATCACGCCGATACCCACACGCCATTTCAGACGGCACGGGGCGAATTGCGGGATCCAAGGGAGGGCTGCATTCTCCCGGCCTCCCAGTCGACCCGGACGGACGTGAAGATCCGGAGCCAGTCCGCGGAGAGCCTGTTCGAGAAATGGATGGAGCCGTTTTCGGCGTACGGTTGGCTGCTGGGTCACCCTTATCCCCAGGCTGAGATATGGAAGGCGTGGAGTTATCTTCTGGAAAACCACGCACATGACAGCATGGCTTGCAGCAATGTGGATCCATCCTATCACCAGATCATGGCGAAATTCGAATGGGCCATGGAACTCGGACAGGACATCGTTGCCGAGCAGCTCCAGAAGATATGCAATGGGATTGTTGGTCGTGGAGCGGCTTCCGAGAAGACACTGGCCGTCTTCAATCCGTTGGGCTGGACCCGAAGTGATGTCGTCACGACGACCCTGGATATACCCAGGGCGCTGAAGATCGGTTGTCCGAGACTCATGGATGGCGATCGGGAAGTGCCGATGGCGATTGCCAGTGTCAGGACGGCTGACGTGCTGAAGTTCAATCCCCGCAAGGGTCACCCGGACGGTATTTCGGTGGATCGGTACGAGCTCTCATTGAAGGCGGCGGATATCCCGGCGAACGGCTACAAGGCATTGACCATCACCGACGGCGGCAAGGCGCGTTCTGCTCCGGGCGGCATGCTGAAAGGCGGGAATGTTCTTGAGAACGAGTGCCTGCGCGTGCGTATCAATCCCAACGGGACATTGAACATCCTGGACAAACGGACCCGGCACGAATGCCGTTCGGCGCACTATTTCGAGGACGATGGCGAATGCGGCAATGGCTTTGTGGGTGAGGCCCCGGCAAAGGACACCCTCATCAGCAGCAAGAGCGGCCGCGCCAGCGTGTCCGTCGTTGAGGACCATGCGCTCAATGCGACCGTCATGGTGGAAACGGTCATGCATTTGCCGGAGAGTGTGACGCCGGATATGCGTGCGAGGAGCGCCACGACGGTCGCCTGCAGGATTCAATCCCGGATCACGATGCGGGCCGGCAGTCCGAGGCTGGAGGTGCGGACGGTCGTGGAAAACCGGGCGAAGGATCATCGCTTGAGGGTTGTGTTTCCGACCGGCATCAAGTCCGACTATTCCTGCGCGGAGCAGCCTTTCGACGTGGTTCGGAGATCGGTACCCCTGCCGGATGGGAAGGCCTACCCCGAAGAGAAACCGCTCCCGATCCATCCGCAACTATCCTTTGCCGATGTCTCAGACGGTAAGAAGGGGCTGATGCTGGCAAACCACGGCCTCTACGAATATGAGGTAAAGGACGATGAATCCCGGAGCATTGCGCTGACGTTGTTGCGCTGCCTGGACCGGATATACGGGGGAGTACTTGCGACGTGCGAGGAGATCCGGATACCGGAGGCGCAGTGTCTTGGGGAACGGGTGTTCGATTACTGCCTCATTCCCCATTCCGGAACATGGCAGGAGGCATACCGGGACGCCAAGGAGTATCTGCATCCCATGAAGGCGGTCATCGATCGTCCCCTGGAAGAGGAAGCGCTCACGAACTACCGCCCTCCGGCGAACGTTCCGCCACTGTCGGGACGCATGTCGTTTGTCGAAATCAACTCCCGCAAGATCGTCCTGAGCGCCGTCAAGAAGCACGAAACGAGGGATTCGCTTGTGGTGCGGGTTGTCAATCTGACGGAGAAGACGGCATCGTCTCATCTGAAGCTGAATATCCCGAAGCGGAGGGTTGCGAATGCCTTTGTCGTGAGTCTCAACGAGGAACGGATCCGGGAAGTGCCGGTCGAGCCGGGAAACAGGATCAAGTGCACGCTCGCGAAGAAGCAGATCGTGACCCTGGAAATACTCACACGGGCGGTCTGATGGGATGGTTATAGACGGCGCTGGCTTTTGTAGTCGCGAGCGCCTGCGTGTGGCGTCTACCCTCAGTGTCAGGAGGATGCCAGCATGCAATCCCGAGGACTGCTGAAGGGAACGGTCGACAAGGGCGGGTTAAAGTTGATTCCGATGGCGATGTTGGTGGCCTGCTCGGTCCTTTTCTTGAAGAACGGGGGGATGTTGGTGGTCGGGGCGGCATCCATCCGGGAAACAGCGGCGGCCCCGTGCTCGATCTCGACGTCAGTGCGGTCGGGATCGTTTCCTCCGTATTCCAGCAGGACGGCCGTGTGGAGCCGGCGATGGGCCGGGTGCTGCCTGTGGACATCGCCCGGCGCTTTCTGGAAACGGTCCAGGCCGGAACAGCGGTTTGGAATGGCCTGCCGCGCGCCGCCTTCGAGCCGGAGTTGCGTGCTGCGCAGGAGGCGGCGGACGCCGGAAAGTGGGAGGCGGCCCGGAAACTGGTGACAGTGGAAGGGGTCTGGACATCCTTGCATGTGGCCATGGACGACTTGAAACTGGATCGGCTGTTCGTGGTGTATCCCGGCGGCCAGTCGTTGAAGTTGCCGGGGTGGGCGGAACTGCTGTCGATTCAGCATCTACCCGCGCGCCTGAATGAGGTTGCCGTTGCTGGTGCGAATTGACAATCGGATGTCCGGATTTCTTCTGGATTATCTTCAAGCGCTTGAAAAGCGCCCGAGTATTGCCTTTTGCTTCTGCGGCGACTTGGTCTCTTACTGACCAAAGTGCAGCAAGAATCTCATCTTTCATAATGCGTCTCTCCCATTAGTTCTTCGGGGGTGCAAATCTCGGGAGATGAACTCCTCAAACCGTGATCGGCAATTAGGCGGTTAACCAGGGAGGACCACAAGGGTCGCCAGAAAGCCGCCAGCGTCCGGGACTGGCACGCGCTACGGACAACCTTTGTGACGCTGGCGCTGTCAGCGGGCGTGCCCATGGAACTGGTCCGCCGCGTGACGGGGCACGCCACGGTTGAAGTGGGGTTGAAGCATTACTTCCGCCCGGACCGGGAGCAGTTCAAGGCGGCGTTGGTGGGTGCCATGCCGAAGGCGCTGACAGGGGGCAGGGGGCGCATGAAACCCGCAGAGGAACTTGTCGCTCTGGCGACGAAGTTTGCCGCAGGCACGGCGACGGATGGGGACAAGGCGAAGTTCAGGAAACTCGCAACCATGGTGTGAGGCGACCGATATCGAACTTGTTACCCATAAATGCACCTTGGAGGACATTTGCATGGCGGAACGCGTTGCGAAAGAAAGGGTTGACAATGATTGGTGAAAATCGAAAGGTGCTGTTCTGATTTTCACAAAGGGGGGTGCGAGCATGATACTGAGACCTGATTATCTGGGGGCAATTGACGAGCGGCTGAAGAACAACCCGGTGGTGGCGCTGCTTGGCCCGCGTCAGTCTGGAAAAACGACGATGGCGAAACTCTTTGCAGAAGGGAAGCCACACGAGTTCATCGACCTGGAGTCTCTGGGCGGATTGGATCGACTGCAGGAGCCGGCGGCGGCGTTGGAACCGCTGCGGGGACTTGTGGTGATTGACGAGGTTCAGCGCAAACCAGAGATATTTCAACTCCTGCGGGTGCTGGCGGATCGGCGTCCCTTGCCGGCGCGTTTCTTGATTCTGGGCAGTGCGTCGCCGGGGATTGTCCGCGGCGTCTCGGAGTCGCTGGCTGGGCGGGTCTCGTTTGTGGATGTGAGCGGGTTGAAACTCGCCGAAGTGGGCCCGGATCACTTCCGGAAACTGTGGTGGCGCGGTGGCTTTCCGGCAGCCTATACGGCAGAGTCCGACCGGGTTTGTGCGCAGTGGAAAGAGGACTTCATCCGCACGGTGCTGGAGCGGGACCTTCCGCAGTTGGGCATTACGATTCCAGCAACGACGCTGCGGCGCTTCTGGACGATGGTGGCGCACTATCACGGTCAGAAGTGGAACGCGGCGGAATTGGCTCGAGCACTGGGCACCTCGGAGCCTACGACACGAAAGTATCTGGACATCCTTGCGGGGATGTTTCTGGTGCGGCAGTTGCCGCCATGGTTTGAGAACGTAGGCAAGAGGCAGGTGAAGGCTCCGAAGATCTATGTTCGCGACTCCGGGCTGCTGCACTCGCTGATGAAACTGGATGGCATAGCGTCGCTGGAGGCGCATCCCAAACTGGGCGCGTCGTGGGAAGGCTTCGCGCTGGAACAGGTGTTGAGCGTGACCGGTGACCAGGATGCCTACTTCTGGTCCACGCACAGCGGGCCGGAGTTGGACCTGCTGGTGTTCTGGCACGGGCAACGGCTGGGTTTTGAGTTCAAATACGGTGATTCGCCTGATCTTACCAAGTCCATGCATGTGGCCATGGACGACTTGAAACTGGATCGGCTGTTTGTGGTGTATCCCGGCGGCCAGTCGTTGAAGTTGCCGGGGCGGGCGGAACTGCTGTCGATTCAGCATCTACCCGCGCGCCTGCATGAGGTTGCCGTCGCTGGTGCAAAGGGATGAGAATGACGGAAGGGAAAGCTCATCCGGAGCGTGCCGTTGCATGCCCAAGGTTCTGACGGGGGAGGCAGGGGGCGCATGAAACCGGCTGAGGAACTCGCCGCCCTGGCGACGAAGTATGCCGCGGGAACCGCAACGGATGTGGACAAAGCGAAATTCCGGAAACTCGCGGCCATGGTGTGAGCACCGGGCCTCAGATGGTATGCGCATGTCAGTTGTATCTGGAGTTGCTTCTGTAAACCCAAGGTATACCTTATCGGTAGTAATTCAAACCACCACAGATAGGTTGTGAATGGTTCAGCCGGCTGGCGACGCAACGCGTCGACCTGGGGAAGGGGAAACGCTCTCTCTATCGTGGCGGGCGGTATGACCCGAAGTACCGGATCACGGTTCCGAAACAGGAGGAAGCGGTCCATGTTTGACCCCGTCTCCTGTCCATAAGAGCAGTGGCGTGGCTATCCTGCCACTTGGCAGTACCCAATAAATTACCTATTACCATTACCTATTACCCAATACCCCGCCATGTCGCCTGTTTCCCGCGACCGAGGCACTCAACCTTGTGCTCCGCCGCCATGTCTTTCAAGACCTTCCGGATCATATCCAGACTGACCTCCGGACATCGTTTGTGGAGTTCATTCACGTGAAAGGCGCCGACGAAACTGGCAATCGCCTGGCGGACAACCTCGGTCTTCTCGCCGAGCGGCAAAGACGTGCTCTCGTAGCGTGATTCGAATTCCTGGTACACAGTCTTGAGCGCAAAGAGCAGGTAGTTCACATAGGGCCAGGGATCGTGCTTTCCGGCATGCCAGCCCTGCGAACTCGCCTGAAGCGTCGCGTAGTAACGATCCTTGCTTTGCTCGATGATGCGTTCCACGCTGATGTAACGCCCCGCCGTGAATCCCAGGTGATAGAGTGACAACAGGAGCAGTAAACGCGACACCCGGCCATTCCCGTCACGGAATGGGTGAATACAGAGGAAGTCGAGATTCTGCGCGGCCCAGATGACGAGCGGTGGGATCTGCTTCTCACGGAGGCATTGCTCCGCCAGCACGCAAAGGCGATCCATGGCCGCGGGCGTCTCCTTGGCCGACAGGGGCCGAAACCGGACGGTGACGCGACCATCGGGGTGTTTCTCGATGATCTCCCCGTCAGCCTTCTTGAAGCGCCCACTATCCCAAACTTCCTGGTGCGACAGGGCATGGAGTCTCAGGACGGTTTCCGCCGACACCGTGAGCGTGGCGTGACGCTCATGGATCAAGGTTAGTGCCGCTTGATAACCGCGCACTTCCAGTTCGTTACGGTCCTGGAGATGGCTCTTCCCGAAAATGACGGTGCCGACCCGCCGCTGGTCGATTTCCACACCCTCGATACGGTTGGAGGCGACCGCGCTTTCGATCAGGGCGTGTTCCCGCAGCACCTTCAGTCGTTGGGGCGACTGCTTTGAGAACAACTCCTGTTTGCCACGGTATTCCGCCAGATCGTTCAAGAGCCAGACGGTGGCCGTTGGGATCTGGGGCGGTTGACGAAGAAACTGTTCCAGCGTTTTCATATGATCACCAATCAGGTTAGCGTCCCCACTTGCAGTCTTGTCGTTTTCTCGCGGGCAGGTACCTTCGGCCCATCCGGCATGACCCCCAGTATCCAGCCCTCAAACCGTGCCGTGTCGATGACGGGGGATGTCAAGGCATCGAGGAGGTTGGGTATGATGGCTGGTGTCTTGTGCCCAAGGGATACTGCCCTCACCCAATAAGCGACGGCGTTACAATTTCGATGACGAGCGGAGAATCGTCTCGTACTCATCGCGTTGCAGAGGGCATTCGACCAGTCGCAGGAACTGTTGCTTGGTCACTCCGCACTGTCGCGCCATCTGGGACAGCAAACTGTCGTCTATGTCGAAGCCGCGCCCGTGGCTGGTTTTAGTGGCGGCCAGCGACTTCTTCCCATCCATGGCGTAATAGACGAAATACGAATGGTCATTCTCGCGTCGTTTGAAGCCCTTGTTGCTGAGCCCCGTCTCGATGTCACGCTTGGCCTTAGGCACGGGCGACCTCCGCCCAATCAACAAGGAGTTGTCGTTTTACCTTCAGGGCAGGGCCAGAAAGCACCTCGTCCGCCTCGCGGGCGTACTCCGACCACAGCATCAAGAGTTGGTTTCGAGCCTCAAGCAGCAATTCCGTTCTCGTCTCTGCGAAGACATCAAGGCCCCATGGGCCATATTCGATGCAAACCAACTGTTCGTCAGGTGTGAGCTTCGGGCTGAGTTCAACACGCCCCTTGGCCTGCAGGATAGACCGCGGGCCGCTTGCTTCAGCGATGACAAAAGGAGAAAGGTCTAAGTCCCATATCTGTTCGACATCGACGATTCTCTTTGGCTGACCGTCCTCATCCACTATCACCAGCCCCGTGACCTGGATGAGATCGCGACGATTCTCGAGGAGCATTGGCTCGATGCTCTCATCGTACAGACACTCCAACTCTCGGTGCGTCGGCGTGTGGAAGATCGTGAGTCTGTGCCTCACAAAATCGATTTCACACAACCGCCCGGTCACTGTCTTCATCTCGCCCTGTGACTCGGGCGGGCGTTGAAGTTCCTTGATCTCACGTGGAAGGCCTTCGTCTTGGAAGGATGCGGTAATAGCTTGCCCAACGACCTCGCACCGTTGCCCGCTACCCAGGGCAGGGCTTAGTCTTTCGACGCAGGTGATCATGCGATCCCGCAATCGACTATCGGGGATGACACTGACGACTTCAGTTGCGTTTCCCATGGAAACGGCATGACAGAAAGTCAGGACGATGGTCGCGACCTTCGCTGCTTGCACCGGCGCAAGCAGATCGCCTGGGATGGCGCGGTTGACGACTCTGCCAACAACGGAGAAACTACCGACCTGTGGAGGCGCGCATAGAAGAACGTACCGTTCCTTCATCTCCTCGGTCAGGCGGAGGCGTTCGCGCAACGAACGTCCTTCGTTTTGCAGTGCCGCCAGATAGACCATCTCCTGGAGTGCGGTCAGACTCTGTGCAAGAAGCGCTGCCGAGACTTCAGATCCTCCCCCCGAGGGGTGCGATCGGAAGAGTATCTGGTCTGCGCCTACAGGTGCGGTCATGCGGTCCTATATCGCAAATTGCAGGCACTCACACAACTCTAAAGGTCATCCCCGGGACGTGGTTTACTACCGAGTCGTGAGTTGGGTGACGATGGCATTGAGGAGGTTTGGGACCATAGCGCGGGAGGCGGCGAGTTGCGCTTCCAAATGGTTCACCAAGGCCATTAGCTGGTCCACTTTGGCCACGATGCGTCGTTGCTCGGCCAGAGGCGGGACGGGGATGGCATACTGAACCAAGGAGCGGCCGGTGAGGTGTTTGATGGTTGCTCCAGTGAAGTAGGCCGCAAGCACGTCATTGCGGCAGTCACTCTGAAGGTGCAGGGCCAGAAACTCTGGCAGCACCGCGGCGCAGGGACGGATTCTGTGAAGCGCCTTCTGGAAGTACATCTCTGGCGCTTGCTCAGCCCAGATCGCGCAACGCCCTGGCTCTCCGCCTTCGCAGATGAGTAAATCGCCTTTCCTCAGTCGGAACTCGTTCTGTTCCCTCGGCTCGATACGCATCTCCTTGACATCATCCAGTTCGAAGCTCATCCACTGAACGTTCGTGTTTCGAAGGTAAGGTCTGAGTTCTCCCCTGTTCTTGGCGGCGTCGAGCATCTTCCCAAGCCTTTGTTCACCCACTCCGGCAAAACTAAGCCACTCCCAACTTTTCGGCACGTCGTAGCGGTGCTCAGCGGCAGTCACATTCCAACGGTTGAAATCGACGCCGGCAGCAACTAGCGTAGCCTTCGCCGGTTCCTCCTTCGGATCCTGTGATACGAGTTTCCCTTGGACGGCGAGGGTGCGTATGGACTGGCGGAGGTCAGCCGGGGAGATGGAAAACGATGGGTGAAATAGAAGAGTGAGGTTTGCGGGAGTGGGGGTGGCGGCAAAACGGGCTAGGGATGCACGGGCGAGGTCGGCGGCGCGGGATTCCCGCTCCATCTGCCGCTCCTCCAACTCGTCACACCGCTTCATCAACTCGTTCACCTTGGCCACGATCCGCTTCTGTTCGGCGAGAGGGGGGACGGGGATAACTGTGTTGGTTATCTTGATCTTGGATATGTTCGGTTGTGCCGCCCCAGCGCCTTGGTTAATGAAAAAAGGGCGCAACGCCCAGAGAACAAGGAACAGGTATCGATTGTTCATTGCCCTGCCGCACGTGCAAGCACAAACGGCCTGATTTGTGGTTGCCGGACACGCCAAAATGGCCAGTTTTCCGGTGGTTGCCCCATACATGGCAATCAGGACGTCTCCGGGTTGATTTGCTCTTAAAGAACACTCCTGAAGGGCTTTCTCAGTCACACATTCTTCGGACTCTATCAGGTTCTGGTTGTCGTTGAGTTCACCGGATTTGAACCACGGGACATTTCCTCCATAATAGGCAGATTCGGAACGACTGGGGGTTGATCCGGATCCCCAATCACCAATGTCCCCCAAACGAGATTCAATCCACCCACACGGCAACGCCTCTGATGACACAAGTCCACTGTCACAAACCAGATCATCAGGCCGAAGACGACGCTTGTTAGTGTCTTGCGCAGGGATTGAAGCCGGTTCATCCTTGGGATCCTGCGGCACGAGTTGCCCGCGCACAGCCAACTGCAGGATCAGTTCACGCAGTTTCGGCACGCCGCCGGGGGCCTCGGCGAGGAGATCGAAGATATCGAGGAAGGCAACCGCGGTCATGGGCGCGTGCGCTCCAGCGCGGCGGCCAGTTCAGTCTTGAGCACCTCGCGGGCGGCGGCCACCTCGGCCAGAAGCTTCTTGTAAGCAGCGAGTAGCTCATCGGGATCGCCGTGCTTGGCTGCTTCGGCATTGGGGTTCTTCATGTCGAGGTTGTAGTTGCGGGCCTTGATCTCGTCCAACGTCACCTGCCAGGCCAGTGGGCTTTCTTTGCGGCGGGCGCGGCCGGCGGCGGTGTCTTTGCACCACCAGTCTTTCTCCGGCTTGAACTCCTCGACGGCGATGGGTCGGGTCTTGTTGTAACTCTTCATGCCAGGAGGATACGGGTGCTCGTAGTACCAGACGGTCTTGGTTGGCTCACCCTTCGTGAAGAATAGGAGATTGGTCTTGATGCCGGTGTAGGGACTGAACACGCCATTGGGCAGGCGGATGATCGTATGGAGATTGCATTCCAGCAGCAGGTTCTCCTTGATCCGGGTTTTGACCCCTTCGCCGAAGAGGGAGCCGTCGGGCAGGACGATGCCGGCGCGGCCGCCGGGGCGCAGGAGCTTGACGATGAGCGAGAGGAACAAGTCGGCAGTCTCGCGGGTTCGAAAGGGTTGAGGAAAATTGTCCTCGACGCCATCCTCCTCCATTCCGCCAAAAGGGGGATTCGTGATGATGCAGTGCACGGCGTCTTTCGGGCCATAGTCGCGCAGCGGGCGCGCCAGCAGATTGCCGCGCCGGATGAAGGAGGCATCATCCATCCCGTGTAAAAGCATGTTGGTGGTCGCGAGCATGTGAGGCATCGGCTTTTTCTCAACGCCACGGAGTGACGCCTGGAGGCTGCGTTCCTGCTCGGGGGTCTTGACCTGGTTGCGCTTGTGTTCGATGGCGCAGGTGAGAAACCCACCGGTACCGCATGCTGGATCAAGGACGATCTCGTCGAGTTGCGGGTTGACCATTTCGACCATGAACTGGGTGACCGCGCGCGGCGTATAGTACTCTCCGGCGTTGCCGGCGGACTGGAGGTCCTTGAGGATCTTCTCGTAGATATCGCCCAGCAAATGGCGCTGGGATGAGGAATTGAAGTCGATATCCTCCTGGATCTTGTTGGCCACCTGCCGGAGGAGCGTACCGGACTTCATGTAGTTGTAGCCGTCCTCGAAGAGCGAGCCGACCACAAGGGCGCGTTTGTCGGCGCCCGCGGTAACCGCGAGGGTCTTGAGCTTCGGGAACATCTCGTTGTTCACGAAGTCGATCAGTTCCTCGCCCGTCATCCCTTCCGGGTTCGCGGCCCAGCTCCGCCAGCGAAACCGGCTCGGGATCGGGGACTTGTATTTCGGGTCGCGGAGTTCCCATTCCCGCTCGCGGTCGTCGAAAATCTTGAGAAACAGCATCCAGACCATCTGGCTGATGCGCTGGGCATCGCCATCCACACCGACATCCTTGCGCATGATGTCCTGGATGACCTTCACGAGGGTTGTAATGGACAAAGAAACTCCTTCGAACGGCTATGCCGCGTAGATCTGTTGTTCGAGTTCGCGCAACGCCTGCAAATACTGGTCGCGACCGCCGAAGGCATCGATGATCTCCAGCGGGGTACCGATCTCACTGATGGGCTGCACGTTCAACACCGTAAAATCCTCGATGGGCACGATGCCCTGGTCGGCGTACTTGTCCAGAAGCGCATTCAAGACCTCGCGTGCCGTTTCGCTGTACTTACCGAAGTAGTCGTGTTTGCGAACGTTGTCAGCGCGCTCCTTGCGTGTTTTGGGCGGTTGGCCCCAGGCGACGTGACAGACCAGATCGAACGGGTCCAGGCCCTTGCCGACTTCCTCCGCCAGTGCCTCCAGCAGAACGCCGTGGTTCTGCAGTTCGGCGATGATCGCGGATTTCTGTTCTGCCTGCGACCATGCGCGGAGAAACACATCGAGCGACCGGAACTGCCGCAGGACGGACTTGCGGGTGTAGTCACGGATGGATTCCGTGATCAGCTTGCCATTGGGACCGTAGTATTGGACCCGCTCGGCGACCACGAAGACGGGCACATCATCGATGACGTACTTGAGGCGTTTGCCACCGGGTGGCGGGACGGGACTGGGCGGTTCAACGATTCCGGGGCCGGTGGTCTGATCCGGCGTGGTGGCGTCGTCCGGCGGCACGGGCGGCTCATCGCCCTTGGGTTCATAGATCTGGACGGGATCGCCATCGAAGTCCGGGTCGGCGAAGAGCTCGGTGGCCTTCTTGAAGTCCATGATCGTGAAGAAGAACTTGTCGTATTCCTCCCGGATGCGCGTGCCGCGCCCGATGATCTGCTTGAACAGCGTCATGGACTCAATGCGCTGGTCCAACACGATCAACTTGCAGGTCTGGGCGTCCACGCCGGTAGAGAGGAGGCGTGACGTGGTGACGACGACGGGAAAGCGGCTTTCGGGGTCGATGAAATTATCGAGTTCCATCTTGCCCTCATTCTCGTCACCGGTCATGCGCATGATGTACTTGGCGTTCACCGCAGCCAGGTCCGCGTTCTCGTTGACGAGGGCCTTGCGCATGCGTTCCGCGTGGTCAATGTCTTCGCAAAACACGATGGCCTTGTCGAAACGGTCGGTGAGGCGGAGAAACTCGGTCACCTTGCACGCGACCAACTCGGTGCGCTTCTCCAGGACGAGCGTACGGTCGAAATCGCGCTGGTTGTATACCCGGTCTTCGACCAGGACGCCGTTCTTGTCACATTTTCCGGCCGGCGGCCGCCAGCCCTGCAGGTCCTTGTCGATGTCGATGCGAACGACCTTGTAGGGGGCAAGAAAACCGTCCTCGATACCCTGGCGAAGAGAGTAGGTGTAGATGGGGTCGCCGAAGTAGTCGATGTTGGAGACATCGCGGGTTTCCTTCGGAGTGGCCGTCATGCCGATCTGGGTGGCGGAACTGAAATACTCCAGCACCTCGCGCCACGCGGAATCGGCGGCGGCACTGCCGCGGTGACACTCATCCACAATGATCAGGTCGAAGAAATCCGGAGTGAACTGCTTGTAGATGTTCCGATCCTCTTCGGTGCCCGTGACGGCCTGATACAGCGCCAGGTAGATCTCGTAGGACTTGTCCACCTGGCGGTTGGTGATCTTGGTCATGGCCGACTCGAAAGGCTTGAAGTCGTTGATCCGGGTCTGGTCCACCAGGATGTTGCGATCGGCCAGGAAAAGAATGCGCTTCCGAGCGCGGGCCCGCCACAGTCGCCAGATGATCTGGAAAGCGGTGTAGGTCTTGCCAGTGCCGGTGGCCATGACCAGGAGAATGCGGTCCCGACCCTTGGCGATGGCCTCCATGGTGCGGTTGATGGCGATCTGCTGGTAATAGCGCGGGGCCTTGCCTGACGCATCAGCGTGGTAGTCTTGGGTGATGACGGCCTGCTCGGCAGGTTTAATGCCCTTTGCGGCGCAGTAGCGCTGCCAGAGTTCGGTCGGGGAGGGGAAGGCGGACAGGGGGATTTCCCGCTCCACGACGCCGTCACACCGGGTGCGATCGTGTTCGAGAAAGGCATCGCCGTTCGTGCTGAAGGCAAAGGGCACATCGAGGGCCTCGGCCCCCGCCAGGGCCTGTTGCATACCGGCACCGACAGAATGCGCCTTATCCTTGGCCTCGATGACGGAAAGAGGCATGCCGGGCTTATAGTAGAGCACGAAATCGGCGCGCCGGGCCTCCCCCCGCGTAACCTGTGAACCGCGGACAATGACACGGCCGGCCGTGAAGGTCACTTCCTCGCGGATTTGCGACTGCAGGTCCCAGCCTGCCGCAACAAGGGCGGGGGTGACGAACTTGGTGCAGATGTCGCGTTCGCTGAAGTCTTCTCTGTTCATGATGCGACAGCAAACGCAAGGGGATTGCCGTCCCGGATAACGTGTTTGCCAATTCGCGCTAAGTGTTGCATGTTGATTACTGCGGCACAAGACCGGAGACAACGAGCGGGACACTCGATGGACTCCATCTATCCCAGACCGGCCACAACGCAATGTCCGGCATCATAGCCGGGGTGATTAAGCGGAAATGAACTAAGCGTAAGGACTGGTTGCGGCCGTTCAAGGGCATAAAAGGGTGGGCCAGATCTGTCACGCTCAGGATGGGCCGCTGTCATCTTCCTCATCCCCTGAGTTCGCTTCCTCTCCCTCATCAGAAACTGATGTCACGTCGGCCACCAATGGGTCCAGCCGGTCTGCCTGGGCGCGCGCCCACGTGACCCATTTGCCGAATTCACTGTCAGGCCCGATTTCACAACCGCCGGTCTCCGCTATTGCGTGCACCTTCGCAACGCGTGCACTGATATATGCCCTCAGCTTCTGACTTTGATCCCACGCCTCGCCACACAGTCAGTGCCCTGTGTGGCGAACCGCCTCCGCGCGGAACTACCCAGCGGAAGCGTGCCCAGGTGAACAGCGCCGGTGAATACACCGTCGCAGATCACCCGGGCACTTACCCCACGGCGGTTCAGCCGCCGCTCATCGTCACCTTCTGCGCCGGCCCTGAGCCCGTCGAAGGGCTCCGTAAACTCCGCGCGCCAGGTGCCGCTGCTCGTCGGCACAACCGCCTCACGGATACGCGGAGCCACCACGGAATTCCCCCCTTGCGCCTTTCGCCCCCGGTGGGGGCGGGCGCGCCCTGTTTTGTCGGCGCGCCGGCCCCGCGCGCGTTGAGCGCCTCAAAACAAAGGAAGGGGGGGAATTCCCCCTTGCCCCCCAATTCGCGCGCGAGCCTCGGCGCCGCCGGCCGGAAACAAATCGGCGGCACCTCATGAATTCGGGAGAGCACGAAGGCGGCTTGCAGCGGCGCCGCCAAGTCTCACGACCGCTGACGATGAACGCCGACTGACGAGGGCAGAATGGGAATGCGGGGTTCTAGGGCACCCCCACCGCTCTTGGAAACGACCTTGTCTGTCAAGGGTAGTAGACGGTGACGTGATAGGTGTTCGTCAGGATGGACAGTTGGTTCGACCCCAGCGTGCTCAACGGATTCCCAGACAAATCGACCACCTCCCCGCTTCCGAGTCCCCCTTGCGAGGCGTTCGAGACCAGTGAGGAGAGCTCGGTCAGTAGGTTGCCACTACAATCCAGGTAGTTCAGGTTGGTGCAGGCCGCCACATTCAGGTTGGTCAGTAGGTTGCCACTACAATTCAGGTAGTTCAGGTTGCTGCAGACCGCCACATTCAGGTTGGTCAATTGGTTGCCCCAACAGGATAACTCCGTCAATGTGGTGCACATAGTCATATCCAGATTCACCAACTGGTTATCCCCGCAACCCAAGGAGTCCAAGTTGACGAGACCCGTCAGGTCCAGATTCATCAACTGGTTGCCGGTGCAATCCAAGTAACTCAGTTTTGGAAAGTCCGTTACATCCAGGTTCGTCACGGAATTCACCCCGTAATCCAAGTGCTCCAGATTGGTGCAACCCGTCAGATATAGGTTAGTCAAGTGGTTCCCATAGCAATCCAGATAGGTCAGGTTGGCGAGTCCCGTCAGGTTCAGGTTCGTCAACTGGTTCTGCCAGCAGGACAGCTCAACCAGGTCCGTGAAGTTCGTCAGATTCAGGTTCGTCAACTGATTCTTGTGACAGTACAGGTATTTCACCTTCACAAGGCCGGACAAATCCAAGGCGCTCAACCGGTAGTTGAACGAACAATTTATCTCACTCAGGTTAGTGCAACCACTGATGTCCAGATTCCTCAACTGGTTGAACCGACAACTGAGGTAATCCAGGTTGGCGAGGCCCGATAGGTCAAGGTTCGTTAACGCATTGTCATCGCAAGACAAAGACACCAAATCATCTAACCCATTTAGCCCCGCGGCATTGGTGACTCCGGACGATGAACAATCCAGGTCTGTGATGCCTTCAAACTCGATGTCATACAACAGGCTGCGTGGCTCGTACCAAGTGACGATCCTATTTGTCACTGCATTGCGCAGCTTCGGATCCGGGAAATCAACCACGGCCACCGTCCGGACCCGGTAAAAGGCGACAGTTGAGTCGTTGGTCAATAGGACTTCATTTGTCGACAGCACCGAACCGATATACTGGAACTTCCCTGTCGTGAGATTCCCTGACTGGGCGACGATGTACCTGTCCGTGGTCGATGTCCATCCGACCCCGACAAGGTTCGGCGATGGTCGTGAGACATTCGTGATGGACAGTTGCTGGGACTGTCCCAGGCTAGCAATGAGAATCAGGGAAACCAACCACATCCACAATCTCTGGAATGCATTCATAATAGGGTAGCATACCCAGTCGCACGACTCCGAGGTAGAGAATTGTTTTAGCCCCACCCCACTTCCCCTCACTCACGCGCCGCTCCCAGCGCGCTCTTCATCCTGATACCGACCTGACGCGTTTGTCGTATGGCGAGCCGAGGAAGAGCCATTCTCTGTCATCGTACAAGGTCAAGACAGCCAGGGCGTCACGATGGGACGGTACAGCGTCGGGTCTGAACGGTGACAACTCCCAGAGATCTTCGGGACCAGCACCGGCACCGGAGAGAATCAACGCGTCTCTGGTCGCTGGTCCATCGATCAGGGGTCTGTCTTCCTTCCTGCCGGCCTGGGTGGCCGTCACGACGCCTCTCTCCGCGGGTATCTTCCTCGCGGACGGTCTTCCGACTCCTGGCACCCAAGGCAAAAGATCATCTTTTATGCTGTTCAAGATGGTCGGGGCGGGGGGATTTGAACCCCCGACTTCCAGCGCCCAAGGCTGACATGACAACCGCATCATAATGGCCACTATATTGGTTAATAGGCAACACAGGTCTCCCGTGGGTGCGCGTGTGGGTGCTTTCTCCTTGTTCTAAGTTGCTCCGTGCTTCATAATGCTAAGAACGGTTAAGCACTGGAGGGTAAGACCATGGGACTCATGTTGAAGACACAACGCGACGGCACACTGAGGGCTGGGTGGTATGGGGTATACACGGAGAACGGTCGGAGGACGGTCGCTAACCTGAACGTGAAGTGGGACGGTCATCCGCCGGCCTCCGGCCGCGTGGGCGACACTGGCGATGCCGACTTCGAACACAGTCGGGAGATTGCGGAGGCGGCATTAAAGCGGCACGTTGAAGATGCCGCGCAAAAAGGGCGCGCCGACCATCTTACGGAACGTCTTATCCGCTCGAAGACAGGCCGGTCCGTCGAGTATGTCTCAATTGCCGATTTGCCTGAACGCTGGCGTAACATGGGGAGGGGCGTGCCGGCTGGGGAAGCGCACCTGGTGAACTGTGATGCCCACTTCCACCGATTCATAAAGTTCATGAAGACCAAGAACGCCTCCGCTGTTCGCCTCTACGAAGTGACACCTGAGGATGCCGCTGCTTATGTGACGGAAATGGGAAAGAAACTTGCGCCTGCCACGGCGCAGTACGGAGTCCGTCTGATTGCTAAGTCGATGAGCCGACTCTTGCCAGTGGGCGCCGCCAACCCCTTTTCTGAGTTTATCGGTCGCCGAAAGAGCGGGGAAAGCGGAGTCATTCACCGCAAACCATTCACGCAGGACGAACTCAAGAAACTTCTTGCCGCAGCCCGCGACGATGCCTTCATGTATCCGCTGATTGTTACCGCCGCGTGTTCTGGCATGCGCCGTGCCGATGTGTGCTGCCTGCGCTGGCGTGACGTTGATCTTGCCGGCGGCATGCTGGCCGTGAAGACCTCGAAGACCGAGGCCGCTGTCGAAATCCCCATCTTTGCGCCGCTACGGGCCGTCTTTGAAGGGCGCGGCGGGAAGGGGAAAGGGTACGTCTTCCCCGAGGCCGCCGCCATGATGCGGGACCAAGCCGACGGGCTCACCTATCGATTCAAGGTCCTTGTGGCAAAAGCCCTGGATAAGGAGACAGGCAAAGCGTTGCCCGAACCGACGCCTGCTGCGGAGATCCAAGAGGAGGGGTTGGCCGCGATCGACAAGCATCTCTCCGAGGGCACCCGCCGGGACCGCACGCTTGACACTTTCCGCCGGTATTGCGCCGGGGAATCCGTGCGGGCGATCCATAAGGCGACTGGACGGCCGAAGCCGACGATATCCTACGACCTGCACTCGGTGGAAGAGTGGACCGGTAAACACTTCATACGATCGGGACAGGCCCCCGGTATCAAGCATGCCATCGCCCGCGTCACACGAGAGGATCGCAAAGGCCGCCAGAAGGCCGCTAGCGTCCGTGATTGGCACGCATTGCGCACAACCTTTGTCACGCTGGCATTGTCCGCCGGTGTGCCGATGGAACTTGTCCGCCGCGTGACGGGGCATGCAAAGGTTGAAGTCGTCTTGAAGCACTACTTCAGACCGGACCGGGAGCACTTTCGGGCCGCCCTGACCGACGCACTCCCGGAAGTCTTAACCGGTGACAAGGCAACACAACAATCAAATCCCGCCGATGAAATGGGCGTGCTGCTTGAGAAGGTGAAAGCTGGTACAGCATCGAAAACTGACAGGAAACGGTTCCGACTGCTGGCGGCGAAAGTGTGAGCATACTACCCCCGCCACTTGGACAGATCCAAAAGGACCCCGTGAGGCCCGTGATCCGGACGCCGGCATGCACCGGCGTCATGCTCACCTCACGCAACCATGCAGACTCGGCTGATTTCAACCTCATCCAACCGCCGCAAACGAGTACTCGCCGCCAGCAACCCGGGGAAGGTCTTCTGAGCAGAAAGAGCCAGCAGCGGAAAACCGGCAACGATGAACCCGGCCGCGACCAACTCAGAACAGAACCACGCTTGGTCCTCAACCGGGTCGCGCCGCGACACGAACCGGAACACGCCTTTCCAATCGTACCGGCATCCGACCTTTGACCGGCAGAACGCCTCAACGACCAGGGCCTGCTCCGGCCTCAGGTCCGGGATCGCGAATACATCGACCGGCGTCTTGTCGTTGTGTTGGGCGAGAAGACACGGCACCTCCCGGACCTGACCCTTCATGCCCCCGCCGGCCCAGGCCTCGATGACCGTGAACCGCGACGTGATAAGCGCCGCGTGACTGTACTCGCTCCAGTTGACCCATCGAATGGCCCGGCTCATCGCGGACGTGCCTTTGTAGAGTGCGATGTAAATCATGGCGTCCCCCTGAAGATGTGCTGGAAGATCGTACCCAGACCGGCGATCAGTCCCGCCATGACCAGGCCCCCCAACACCCATACGATCGCGTTCACTACGCGCTCCATGCGGTCGATACGGACCACCAATGCCGGCGAACCATTGCCCACGAAGATCTTGCCGTGAGTCTCGATCACGATGTCCTTGATGTCCGCGATATCGCGTTGAATGTGTTCCCATCGGTCTTCGTGGAGACAGACGGGGTGGGGGGCGTCGTTCCGACTGTCCGGTCCATGGTGCGAACGAAGTTCACCAGGCAAAGGTGCGCTCATGTGTTTCAAGGCCCCGCCGGGACGGTGACCACCTCCGGCCGCACAACCTGCGCCTGCACGGTCGCCGGCCGGTCCGCCAGTTTTCCGCCCACATACATCGCGCCTACCCAAGGCAACACATTCCCCATCATGTTGCTCAGACTGTCGAGCACGCCGGGATCGCGGGGGATGACGCTTTTCGTGGGCACAGGCGTGGAAAGCGTCAACTCCTGCGCCCCACTGATCGTGATGCAGACATTCGTGCCCTTGGCATGAAGGATCGGCGCCACGTTGGGCTGGTTGTAATAGTCCTTGGCCCAGGCGTTGGTGTCCACCTGCTTGACCGTAGTCGGCCTCCGACACCCAGATGACGCCGCTGCTATTGGATACCGCCACCTGCCCAAGCAGGTACGTGTTCCCCTGGCTCGTGCGCGCGACCGTCACCGTTGCCGTGGTGGCCTGTGGAAAGCTCCACAAGACCGCCACCGGCGTCCAGACGGTGTTTGCCTGCCCGTTGGTGACTGCAACCGTCGAGGTCCTCAGCGAATACGTCTTTGCCCAGGGAGCCGCGTACACGGCCGCCACAGCGGCCGCCACCAGAAACGCCCCGATCGTCAAAATCCTCCGTA
>CAZTAJ010000021.1:0-47134 GCA_964611575.1 uncultured Verrucomicrobiota bacterium | reverse complement strand
GAAGCAGGAATCGACGCCCGCGAAATGGAGGAAGACCTGGCGGCCCTTCCAGTCGGCCGGCAATGTAAACGGGCGGATATACAAGCCGACGGGGTTCTCGTCGGGGACATACGGCTTGTCGACCGGGATGGGGTAGTTGACGTTCGTATACTGCGGGTGGCCATGGCCGGACATCTGCCAGTTGCCGGGCACGGGGATCGAGCCCCACGTGGACGCGTCGAACTGCGGGCTTTCGAATCCGGCGGGAATGGCGGCAGGCGATGGGACGTGGAAGAACTTCCACGAGCCGTTGAGAAGTCTGAACCAGGGCGAATCGCCGCGGACACCGCGCAGGGCGGCGTGGGCATCGGCGAAGGGGAGTGAGGTGGCGGCGGCCGGTTCACGGTGGCGGTGGAGCAAGGCGGGGTTCTCCCAGTCACGGGGCGGACAGACGGTGCTCGATGCGCTCATGTGAATCTCCTGTGGAAATCAGAGTGATCATGATGCCGGTTTTCCACTGCAAGTCCAGCGGGAAGGCCCGGATAGAATTCAGAAGTCAGAATTCAGAAGTCAGAATGGGGAAAACACACCACAAGAGTGTAGTCGTGTTTCATCCTGGGTTCTGAATTCTGGCTTCTGACTACTCGGACCGCTAACGCCCCTCTATTGTCTCCAGCCAGCGAAAACATCCTACCACCAGTAGTCGTGCGCTTCGACGGGGTCGGCGTAGCGGAATTTCTGTCCGTCATGGATCGGGTGGCGTGCCTCGATCACGACCGAGGGCTCGCGCACCAGTCGGTCCGCGATCATCGGGAACGCCAGCAGCCCGTGTTTACGGCTGGCTTCGAGGAAATAGGCGGAACAGCCGGGGCTGAGCGAACAACGCGACCCAATGGCGGGCGCGACGGCGGCTCTATAGAAGGTGACGATAGCCCTTGAAGGCATGGCTGCCAGCGGAGGATGGGGCCGGCGTGCGCGATCTTCGTCCGTGCAGGCGCGGCGGATGGCCCGGCCGCCTTGTGTGGCGCAAGTCCGGACTTGCTGTGCCAGTGTCGCATCGATCACCGGGACGTGACGGCGGCATTTTTCCAGCCGGCTGGCGCTCTTTAGGGTGAGTTCGACCGGGCCCCTGGCGAGAAATGCCAGGCGCAGGTGATGCCGGGCCTGGGGCCAATCCCCGGCGAGTTGAGCGCGGACCCCCAACTCATAAGCCGCCATAGCGCGGATGTCGGGGTTCCGGGCATCGTCGGCCAATTGCCGGAGCGATTCCAGTGCCGCGCGGTTAGCCTGGGTGTCCGTTCCGCGGGGCGCTACGAACAGCGAGGCGAGTGCAGCACCCAGGCGGCCGGTCTCGTCGGCCGGGTCGGTGGCCAGCACGCGCCGGCTTTCGGCCAGCACGGCCGGCCATTGGCGTTCATCGATCAGCTCACGCACGAGCGGAGTCGCCGCGAGTCGCGATGCCGGGGCGAAAAAAAAGAGGATTCCCAGCCACAGGCCGGGAATCCTTCTTGCAAACACCCTCATTCAGACAGGTTGAAGTGGTTTAGACTGTAGGCTGAAGGGAGTGCAGAGACCACCCAGGCCTAAACAAACTGACCTCAGTAGAATGCAGAGCCGTACGCCTTGACGTAGTCGGAGGTCTGCTTTCCCTGGGCGGCTTCGATCCCGTTCCAGATGGACCCGACCCCCAGCAAGCACAGCCATTCACGCCAATGGATGTCCTTGCCGTCGTTATAGGCCGCGCCAGCACGAATACCGAAGCAGCAACCTGCGATGAAACCCATGGCGCCGCCACGATCCGCATTCACGGCGCATGCCGTTCCGCCCACGGTCGTCACGAGAAGCCCAGCCAACACCAAACATGCAAACAACTTCTTCATAAGCCCCTCCTATTTACAATGGGTTTTAGCTGACGCGGGGGATGCGGGGCAAGGGTTTTTATCGACGCCCATGGCATTGACATCACTCGCAATACCTGTAACGTACGGAATTCCCTTGCGGGGAGAAGTCAGAATACAGAATCCAGGAGTCAGAATGCGGATAAAGCGTTGCTCGTGAAAGGGTTCCGCTTCTGAATGCTGAATGCTGGCTTCTGAATACGGCGTTTGCAGAACCGACGAAGGAGGTTTTGCAGGCGCCTCGAGAGGCATTGCGGCGATGAGTGGCAGCAGGTTGGCGCAGGAAACACGGAATTGTCTGGTCCGGCTCACCGGTGGAGAGCAGGGCCCCTTGGTCGGGCAGTTTATCTTCCCGGCCGGCTATCTGGGGTTTGCCGGTCACTTTCCGGGAAATCCCGTGCTGCCGGGGGTCTGCATGGTGCAGGCGGCGGTGATCATGCACGAGGCTTGGTATCACGTGCCGGTGACCCTGGGAGACGTGGTATCCGCGAAATGGTTTGCGCCCGCGAAACCTGACCAGGAACTCACGTTTGAGGCGGAGGCGTCCCATGCGGGTCCCGCCGAACACGCAGGCAGGGTCATCAAGATCCGGGTTTTGTGCCAGGGCGAGAAAGTGGCGGAACTGGTCTTAAGGATGACGGTGCCGCCAGCGATGGCGGGCGGGTGAGTTAAGGATTCTCAGGCATGAAGGCGGTGGTCATCGCACAGGATCTGGTGAAGCCTAAACGGGCGGTGGTCCATGGGGCCTGAACGGATATCACCCCCTGGGGATGTCTGGGTGGCAATCCCCGTGTTCAACAACGGGGACACGGTCGCCGCGGTGGCCATGGGCTGCCGCGAGGAACTGCCGCACGTCCTGGTCGTGGATGATGGAAGCACGGATGCGGATGTGGCGTCGCTGTTCAAGGGCACCGACGTGGTTGTGCTGCGCCACGAACGCAACCTGGGCAAAGGCCGCGCGCTTCTCACGGCACTGCGGTATATCCGCGAGCACGGCGGCCGCTTCATGATCACGCTCGATGCGGATGGGCAGCACCATCCGCGCGACATCCGGAAGTTCCTGCCGGTGCTGGCGGAGTCGCCGGCCGCGATCGTGCTGGGCGCCCGCCGGATGGATGCGCCCAACGTGCCCGGCAGCAGCCGGTTCGGCATGCGTTTCTCGGACTTCTGGCTCCGGCTGGAAACCGGGATGGCGATGAAAGATACGCAAAGCGGATTCCGCGCCTATCCCGTGGACTATGTCTCGCAGTTAAAGCTGGTGTGCAACGCCTACGATTTCGAGACCGAAGTGCTGGCCAAGGCGGCCTGGGCCGGGTTGGCGGTCAGGTCCGTTGACATTGACGTGACGTATGCGCCCAAGGGGGAACGCATCTCCCACTTCCGGCCGTTGCTGGACAACCTGAGACTGACTCATCGGCATGCCATGCTGGTGTGGCGGCGGCTGTTGCCCTGGCCGCACCGCCGGTTAGTGCCGGGCGAGGATCCCGTTTTGAATCACTGGCTGCGGCATCCCATTCGCGCATTGAAGGTACTTCTGCGGGAACACGCCTCGCCGGTGGAGTTGGGCATGTCGGCGGCAGTCGGCGTGTTCGTGGGCGCCCTGCCCGTGTTTTCGCTGCACACGGTGATCATCATTTTCGTCACCACCCGCCTGCGTCTCAACCGGATGATGGCCGTGGCGACTCAGAACCTGTGCATGCCGCCACTGGTGCCTTTCCTCTGTGTGGAGCTTGGCTACTTCATGCGCTATGGGCGGTGGCTTAAAGACATGACCCGGGAAACTTGGGTCCACCAGGCGCCTCAGCGTTTGTGGGAATGGTTCCTGGGATCGCTGATCATTGCGCCGGTCGTTGCGGTTGTGACCGGATGCCTTGTGTTCGCGGCGGCGGCGTTGGTGCGGGATCGGGTGGTACGGGGTGGAAAGGAAGGGACATGATGTGTGGATGGGAGAGCATGCCTGGACCCGTAACTCAAGGTAGGGCGTGGGCCTCCGGCCCCGCCGCGACAGAAACGCGACCGTCACGGCGCGGCGAGGACGCCGTCGCCCTGCCGGAGATGCACGCAAGAAGGAATGTGGTCATCGTGGAATCGCCAATGCCTGCCGCCTATCGACCTGCAATTTCCAAGATACTGCCAGCGCTTTTGTCCCTGGCCCTGTCCGCCTGCGTGGCCTGGGGCGCGGGCGAGCCGGAATCGGGTACCAACCTTCCTCCGGCGGCCCCCGGGCTTCCGTTGTGGGAGGCGGGGGTGTTCGGCATGGTGGGGCGTCTGCCGCTTTACCGGGGAGCGGATGAATACAAGACGTATGTCCTGCCGCTGCCTTACGCGATCTACCGGGGCGAAGTTCTGCAGGCGGACCGGGAGGGCGTCCGGGGGCTGTTCTATCGGGGCCCCCGGCTGGAAACGGATCTGTCGATGAACGGGAATCCCCCGGTGGACGACGGCAGCAAGGCGCGCCGGGACATGCCGGAACTGGAGCCCCTGATCGAAGTGGGGCCGGCCGTGAAATTCCATCTCTACCGGGGAATGCGTTATCCACGGCTGCATGTCGAGGCGGCCGCCCGTGCCGTGGTCTCCGTGGACCGGTCCGATCTGGGGTCCCGGTACGAGGGGAAACGGGTAACGCTCGGCCTGGTGCTGGCCGACGTCCGGCACAAGCCGTGGATCATGGGGATGCGGGCGGGCGTGGACTTCGCGGATGCCGGGTACAACGCGTATTTCTACGACGTGTCGGAAGCGGAAACGTTGCCCGACCGCGCGCCTTACCGGAGCAAGGGCGGGTATGGCGGGTGCTCCCTCTCGGCATTTCTGGTCCGGACGCTGACGCCGGACCTCTCCGTCTCCCTGTACGGGCGCTGGGACAACGTGGACGGCGCCGTGTACGAGGATAGTCCCCTGGTGAAACGCGAGAACAACGCCGTGATCGGGCTGGCGGCAAGCTGGCGAATCGCCGCCTCAAGCCGATACGTCACGCGGCGCTGAGTGGCCTGCCCCATGGGAGGGCGCGCATGCTGCGCGCCGTGGGGTGGGGTGGCCGGCCTCGGCGAACGGGTCACGGACCCTATTATGGCTTGAGGAGGGCCGCGGTGTTGACAGCCTTGCGTCTGCTTTGGCAGGGTGACACATACTTCTGAACCTGCTACCGCTCCCCCCGCTCGACGGCAGCGGAGCCGTGACGCTGCTGATGAACAACGAAACCGCCATCCGGTTCCGAAGTTTCGTCCACAATCCGGCCTTCGGCTGGATCGGACTGCTGATTGCGTGGAAACTCTTCGAACCGCTCTTCGATCCGCTCTTTACGTTCGCGCTGAACATTCTCTATCCCGGTGCGCACTACCGGTGGGGCCGACACCCGCCCCAACGGTTATTCAACGACCACCCGTGTGAGTGGACTGGTGAACGTGGCCGGCGGGACGTTGCGCGCGGGTACCATCAAGAAAGGCATCGGCGACGGCAGTGCGCTCGTCAACTGGACCGCGGGAACGCTCCGCACCCCGGCGGGCGGGGACTGCACCATCACGAATGTGAGGGTGATGGTGTCCACGGCCGGTGCGCACATCCTTGAGGCCGATGCGGGACGGACGATCACGTTGTACTCGACGGTCACCGGTGCGGTGGGGGTCGCCCTCCAGAAGACCGGCGCCGGGACGCTGAAGTTCGGCGCGGACAATATGTTCACCAACGCGCTCGACCTGACGCTTTCGGCCGGCACCCTGGACCCCGGCGGGTTCAGCCAGACGTTCGGCAAACTGACCCTTGGCGGCAATGCCACCATTGACTTCGGCAGCGGGGACGGGGTGCTGAACTTTGCCGACAGCTCCAGTCAAACGTGGACCGGCACGCTGCTGGTGCGCAACTGGGTTGGCGGGGATGCCGGCGGGGGGCCTGACCGTCTGTTCGTCGGTTCCGGCGCGGGGGGCCTGACCGCCGCGCAACTTGCCCGTTTCACCACGGAGCGAGGCAGCGTTGCCGCCCAACTGTCCTCCGGCGAGATTGTATTCCGGGCCAGGGGAACCGTGATCACGGTGCGGTAGACTGGCCACGGGTCGCACGGACCGGCAGAGCCGGGTTGATTCCGGCGGGCTAGCAGCTGTTGAAAAACACGGCTCGCGAGGACGTTCGCCCAAGGATTCGATGGCGGCCAATTCCCTGGAGGGGCGAGCTTGCGAGCCCGTCTTCCTCCGGCGTCGCAAAGCCTTGGCCGCCGTAGCTTCAGCGAAGGCGGCTCCGCCCTCCAAGTCCTGCGGTCCTTCTCTTCTCCCTGGAGGAGCGAGTGTCCCCACGAGCCGAGAAACGGGCGAGCATCACTTTTTCGACAGGCGGGCTAGTGGACGATGGAGCGCGGTGCCTGGGTGACGCGCAGGACTTCCTCGACGGTGGTCAGGCCTTTGATTGCCGCCACCCAGGCGTTCTTGCGCAGGGTCTCCATGCTGCGCTTGACCGCCACGTTGCGTGGTTCAGCATGTTTTCATTGAATAGGGCAATATTATCTGCAATATTACCATCATGTATGCCAGATTACTGACACGACCGGCGAAGTTGGGTTCGAGTTTCTTCCTCTTCGGTCCCCGCGGGACAGGCAAGACCACGTGGCTGCGGGAGCAGTTCCCGCCCGGGAACAACGTCACCATCGATCTTCTGAACAGCGACGTCTACGCCGAATTGCTGGCTCGCCCCCATCGTCTTGATACGCTGGTTGGAACGAGCCATTCCGGCTGGGTTGTACTGGACGAAATCCAGCGTGTGCCCGCATTGCTGAACGAAGTGCATCGGCTTGTCGAAAGCCGGGGACTGCGGTTTGCCATGACCGGCTCCAGCGCCAGAAGCCTTCGGCGCAAGGGGGTCAACCTCCTGGCGGGACGCGCGTTGACCTTCCACATGCACCCCCTCGTCGCCGAAGAACTGGGCCCGGACTTCGATCTCGACAGGGCGGTCCGCTTTGGGCAACTCCCATCCATCGCGGGGCACGGGGCGCCACACGAATATCTCAAATCTTATGTGCAAACCTACCTGCGCGAGGAGGTCCAGCAGGAGGGGCTGACACGCAACCTGGGCAACTTCGCCCGCTTTCTGGAAACCGCCAGTTTCTCGCAGGGCGCCCCCCTCAACATCTCGGACATCGCGCGCGAGGCGGCACTTGACCGAAAGGTGGTCGATAGCTATTTCGGCATTCTTGAGGATTTGATGATTGGCCTGCGCCTGCCGGTATTCGCGAAGCGCGCGCATCGGCGCCTGGTCGCACATCCCAAGTTCTACTTCTTCGATGCCGGCGTCTTCCGGGTCATTCGCCCCATGGGTCCTCTGGATAGTCCGGCGGAGGCCGATGGCGCCGGGCTCGAGACCCTCTGCCTGCAGGAACTCCGCGCCCTTAATGACGCCCTGGGCCTCGAGTATGAACTCTTCTACTGGCGAACCAGCGACGGGACCGAAGTTGACTTCGTGTTGTACGGTCCACGCGGTCTGCTGGCCTTTGAAGTCAAACGCTCCAGCCGTTATGCGCGGGCCGACCTCACGGGATTGCGCGCATTGAAGGCTGACTACCCCGTGGCGCAATGCTACCTGCTCTATGGCGGTGACATCGTCCGAGAGGAGGATGGCGTGCGGATCCTGCCGCTGAAGGAATGCTTGCCGCGACTCGGACAGATCCTCGCCGGATCCGTCGCAGGGCCGCACGCAGAGTCCGCGGGCGCTTCACGCGAATGAATCATCTGCTTCCTGTTCTACGATCTCGAATGAATAGGGGTGTGAGATTTTCAATAGCATCCCATGGAGTAGTGGAGTGATGGAGTCTTCGAGGCCGATGCGGGGCGGACCATCACGGTTCATTCGGCCGTCACCGGCGCGGTGGGGGTCGCCCTCCAGAAGACCGGCGCCGGGACGCTGAAGTTCGGCGCGGCTAATCTCGTTACCAACGCGCTCGACCTGACTCTTTCGGCAGGCATTCTGGACCCCGGCGGATTCAGCCAGACGTTCGGCAAACTGATTCTTGGCGGCAATGCCACGATTGACTTCGCCGGCGGGGACAGCGTGCTGACCTTTGCCGACAGCTCCAGTCAAACGTGGACGGGCACGCTGCTGGTGCGCAACTGGAACGGCGCGGATGCCGGCGGGGGGCCTGACCGTCTGTTCGTCGGATCCAGCGCGGGTGGATTGACTGCCGCGCAACTTGCCCGTTTCACCACGGAGCGAGGCAGCGTTGCCGCCCAACTGTCCTCCGGCGAGATTGTCTTCCGGGCAAAGGGAACTGTGTTCCTGGTGCGGTAGGCCGCCACGGGTCGCACGGACCGGTAGAGCCGGGTTGATTCCGGCGGGCTGGCAGCCTGTTGAAAAACACGGCTCGCGAGGACGCTCGCCCAAGGATTCGACGGCGGCCCAATTCTCTGGAGGGGCGAGCTTGCGAGCCCGTCTTCCTCCGGCGTCGCAAGCTCCGCCCTCCAAGTCCCTCGGTCCTTCTCTTCTCCCTGGAGGCGCGAGCTTGCGAGCCCGTCTTCCTCCGGCGTCGCAAGCTCCGCCCTCCAAGTCCTGCGGTCCTTCTCTTCTCCCTGGAGGCGCGAGCGGCCCCACGAGCCGAGAAACAGGCGAGCATCACTTTTTCGACAGGCGGGCTAGTGGACGACGGAGCGCGGTGCCTGGGTGACGCGCAAGACTTCCTCGACGGTGGTCAGGCCCTTGATCGCCGCCACCCAGGCGTTCCTGCGCAGGGTTTCCATGCCGCGCTTGACCGCCATGCGGGCGATCTCATCGCTGTCCACGCCCTGCACAATCAGGGGCCGGATGGCCGAGTCCACCATCAGGATTTCAAACACGCCGAAGCGGCCTTTGTAGCCCGTGAAGGTGCAATTCGGACAGCCGCGGCCCCGCACGAATTCCGGCAGGGCGGCGGCTTCCGGGAGCGACTGACGGAGTTCCTGCTGGATCGCGTCCGGCACGGTCGTGTTCTCGCGGCAATGGGGACAGACGCGGCGCACCAGGCGCTGGGCAATGATCCCCTGGAGACTGCTGGCGACCAGGAAAGGCTCCACGCCCATATCCACCAGGCGCGCAATGGCGCTGGCCGAATCGTTCGTGTGCAGGGTGCTGAACACGAGATGTCCCGTGAGTGACGACTTGATTGCGATGTCGGCGGTTTCCGAATCGCGGATTTCACCGATCAGGATCACGTTCGGGTCGTGCCGCAACACCGAGCGCAGCCCCGTGGCGAAATTAAGGCCGATATCGGTATCGGTCTGAATCTGGAGGATACCCTCCACCTGGTATTCGACCGGATCTTCGATCGTCACCACGCTGAGCGATTCCGTGTCGATCTTTGCCAGGGTGGCGTAGAGCGTGCTGGTCTTGCCGCTGCCCGTGGGGCCGGTGATCAGGACGATACCATAAGGCCGGGTCATCAGATCCTGCATCAGGGGCAACTGGTGGGGCAGGAGGCCGACTTCCTGCAGATCCAGGAACGTGGTCTTCCGGTTGAGGATCCGCAGATTCACCGATTCCCCGAATTGCGAGGGCAGCACGGAAACGCGGATGTCGAAGCTCTCCCCCTCCACGGCCATGCAGATCCGGCCATCCTGGGGCAACCGCCGCTCGGTGATGTTCAACTGCGCCATGACCTTCAGCGAGGACACGATGCCGCGGTAGTACTTGATGGACCCGTCGGGCAGCGGTGTGTTCAGTAGGACGCCATCCACCCGGTACCGCAGTTTCAGCTTATTCTCCATCGGGTCGAGATGAATATCGCTGGCATTCATCCGGATGGCATCGCGGATGATGGTCTGCACCAGCCGGGCGATACCGGGACTGCCGCTTTCGGTGGTCGTGTCGCTCGTCCCGGGCCGTGCCAGGCTTGGCATGTCCTTGATGATGTCGGCGCCGATGCCGTAGAAATGCTTGATGGTCTCATCCACCTCATGCCGGCGGCACAACACCCACTGGACCCCGGTCTGCAGCAGCGTTTGAAGGCTCTCCTGCTCGGCCCGATCGTACACCCGGCTGGTGGCGACGATGAGCGTGTCCTTCTCGGCCGCCACGGGGGCGATGCGGTAATGCAGGGCGGTGGCGGCGGGCATTCGCGCGGTGACGGCGGGTGTGATGGCATACTGTGCCATCGCCACCAGGGGAATTCCGCTGATTTCCGAAAGACAGGCCAACAGCGCTTCCTCGTCGATCAGCCGTTCCTCTAGCAAAGTCTGATCCAGGCCGCGGCCGAGCAGCAACGCGCGGGAGGCGGCATCGTCAAGCTGCGTCCGGGTCAGTTGCTGGCGCGTCACGAGCAACCGGCCGCACTCCTGCAGGAGGGCCGACTCGGAAAGAATGCGGGACTGCGCACCGCGCGGGGGAGTGGATTCAGTGGCCATGGAGCAGAGGGTCCTCGAATCGTTGCGTCTCGCCTGCTTTCAGCAAGACTTCTTCGCCTTTCTTCAATCGGATCGTAACGCTTTCGCGTGTCAGCGCGGTTACGACGGCATTCAGGCAGGCGTCCCCGGGCGCCACCGCGAGCGATATCCGCTTTTCCCGGGGGCCCGATATAGCGATGCCGATAATGCCGACCTCCTGCCGGTCGGCGGTGGTCACGAGCCCGTTATAGGTGACGGCATACACCGGTTTGGGCGGCGGCTCCTTGACGACGGGCTTGGCCGCGTCTCCTGCCGCGGTATGCGCGGCGGCCGCCAAGGCGGCGGCCGCCGCCTTGGCCTGACGACGGGCTTCCTCTTCGGCCTCAGCCTTGCGACGGGCCTCAGCCTCGGCCTCGGCCTTGCGGCGGGCCTCCTCGTCGGCCTTCCGCTGCTGCTGCAGTCGTTCCATGTACCGGTCGATGGTTGTCGAGTGAAACACGCTGCCGGTTGTCGCGTTGCCGGGGACCGCGCCCAGCAGACGTTTCACATCGGGTAACGAAGGGGAGGCCGGGGCGGCCCTTCCGGCGGCATCGGGGATATGGGCCACGGCGGCCAGGCTGCGCCGGCCGCTCCATTCGGTCCCGGCCACCCAGACCCACGACAACGCCAGCAGCGCCGCCGCTAGGCCGAACACCAGGGGCGCCTTCATCCGGATCAGCATCCGTCTTAGATCGTCAGTGCCCAGGTGGACCTCCTTGCGTCGCGGATGACGCGATGGGGTTCGTCGGCTCCTGGAACACCAGGGCCGCCGCCTCCACCGTCGTCCGGATCGAGTCCGGATTGTTACGGGTCAACCGCTCCAGGCGAACGGTCTTGATTGCCAGAAAATGCCGCGGCATGCCCGTGTCCCTGAGCAGTCCTTCCAGCGCCGGATAGGAGCCGGTCGACACCATGCGCACCGGGTACTCCATCCAGCGATTGGTCATTCCGCCCGCCAGGGGCGTGGGGGGGAGCGGCTCGAAGCTTTCGATAGCCGAGAGCCCGTGTTCCATGGCCATTCGGGCCATGAGCCTGATCGTGGCCAACTGGTAGAACAGGACTCGCACATCCGTATCCGGCCCGGCTGCCTCGCTCAGTCCGAGTTCGGCCGGCAGAGTCATTTTCCGCTGAGCAGCCTCGGCCGCCAGTTGGCGGCGTGTTTCCACCAGCGCCACGCGGAAGTCAATCAAGGCCGCCTCGCCCCCCTCGACGGGGACGTTGAACGTATCTTCGCGCTGTTTGAAGGTCGAGAAGGCCTGGCGCGCGGCGCCCCAAGCCGCCTGGAGATTGGTTGCCAGGGCTGTCTGGTCCCGCAGGGCATCATGCAACTCCTCTTCGCGGAGGGGTGTGGGTGCGTTGCCATTCACGGAAAGGTCGGGCAGGTCGTCCGCCGCCAGGATCCGCAGCGTGAACGGCACGCAGCGCAAGACCGACCACTCTTCTGCGGATACGGGCGGGGCGGTTTCGTCCAGGAGGTCCACCCCTTTAAAGCGTTCGTGTTTCTTCAGGGCGCGGATCATGGTGCGCACGGAGTAGAACGAGGCATCCGGGGTGTAGCCCTGGACGGTGAATTCATGCAACGGCCCGAGCGATGTCCCACCGTTGGTGGAACTCCCTGGGACCGAGGAGGCCATGTTCGTCGTCGGCAGACAGCCGATGACCGTGAACCAGTCGGAGGGTGCCTTGGCGTCCTTCAACGCGGTCAGGGTGTTCACCGTCACATTCCGGTTCCGCACCACGGCATACAGATCCCGCAGGCGGCCCACCCGCTCCTCGTTCTCCGCTCTTAGCGCCACCCATCGATCCTGGAGTCGCGCGGCGCGTTCGACCGTCTGCTGTTCGGTGGCGGTGACTTTCTGACGGTGATGCTGGGCGCGCGACTGCCGGAGGGTGAGCACGCCGGCCACCGCCGCGGCCACGACGAGTGTGCCCAGCCAGAACCAGCGCTCCCGTCGCCACCGCCGGCGTTCGCGCACCGGGGTGGGGGCCAGCGAAATCGAACTGGCATCCACCCCCGCCCCCTTCAGCGCCAGGCCCGCCGCCACGGCGTAGTAGTGGGGATCGGCCATTGCGCCGTCGTTCGGCCCGGGAATCCGTAACGTGCCCGTCGTCAGTCCCGTCCGGCGCGCCAGGACTTCGGACAAGCCGGACAAACGGGCGCCTCCGCCCGCCAGCACGAGGTTCAGGGGCGCCTCGGTCACGTCGGGGTAACGGTCGCGATACAGATCGAGCGACATCGTGATTTCCCCCAGCCAGGAATGCAGGACTTCAGCCAGGGGCGCGGGGAGCGACCCTGAACCCGCCAGCGCGGCGAGATCCACGGTGCCGTCAAACAGGCTGTCCTCCGCCTGGGCCGGAGGAACTTGTCGGGCGTGTGCCAATGCCTCGGCAAAGGCGCGGACCCCGAGTTCGAAAGAACGGATGAAACGGACGCCCGTTCGGGTTCCCACCGCGACCTCGGTTGCGCTGTGGCCGATGATCAGCCCCACGGTGACGGCGTCCTTGTCCAGTCCGGTCCACGTCAGCAGGTTGAACAACGCCAGGGGCGCCGGCGTCACGTCAATGACATCCAGCCCCGAGTCCGTCAGAGGTTTCAGCACCGCTTCAAGCGCCGGGCCCCGGATCACGAACAGCAGGGCGCGCGCGTGGCCGTCGGCTCCCGGTTTCAGTTCCAGCACATCGTGCACAAACGATTCCCCGGTCATTTCCGCCAGCCGGTGGACTTCCAGGGCAGCCGCCTGCCGCAGGGTTCGCGGGTCGCCGGGCGTCAGTTCGAGCGGTTTGAGGATCGTGGCGTGTCCCGGGATCGAGGTGACGCAGGGCAGCTCCCGCCACCCCAGCGAGTCCAGCCAGCGGCCGACGATAGCCGCCACATCGCCTTCGGCCGGAGGCAGGCGCAGGGTGTCGGCATGCGTCACCGTCACGCGTTTCCAGCGGCGCTCCACCCGGACCGCTTTGACCGCCTGCCGGTCGAGGTCCAGTCCTATGAAGGCTTCGTTGAGCATCGGGAGCGGGTGTGTTTAGCGGGGGACGAGGGTTTCGCCACGTTCGGAGATCACGGTGGCGGTCACGAAGATCAAAAGATTCTCGTTGTGTTCCGTTTCATCCAGCCGGGTGAACAAGGCGCCCAGCAGCGGAATGGCGGAAAGCAGCGGGACCTTGTGCAGCGTGTTTTGTTTGACCGACTTCACCAGCCCGCCCATGACCACCGTCTCACCGCTCTGCACGATCACTTTCGTCTGGACTTCCTGCCGCACAATAACCGGCAACTTCACCATTACCTGTTGGATGGTCGCTGCGGGGGTATTCGAAGCACTCTGGTAGGCCGTCCAGCCCTCTTGTTCGCTGATCGTGGGCATCAGCATCAGGCTGATGCGGTTCATATCCGCACCCACACTGGGCACGGCGATCAAGGTGATGCCGAGCTCCTCCTTGATGGGTTTGCCCTTGGGAATCAAGATGCCGATATCCTCATAGTAGGTTGTTGCCGCTGTTGGCCCCGGGACAACGGAGCGGAACATCTGGGCCTGGAATTCGTCGAAGTAGAGCAAGTCCCTCCCATTCCGGAGCTTGGCGGGGGTATTGTTCACGGTCGTCACCCGGGGCACGGAGAGCACCTTTCCTTTTCCCGAGATGTCCAGGGCGTGCAGCACGGCGCTGAACATCGGTTTGGTCAGCAGGCCGCGATAGGTCAGGTTGAGCCCCTGCGACGAGGTGGCGGGATTCACGGCATCCGCACGTTTCACTCCAAAGGGAACTTGCGGGCCAAGCGGGAAGGTGCCCGCATCGTCATACGAGTACGGCGTGTAGCCCACACCTCCGCCCTGGTCGATCTGCGCCGTGGTTTGTCCATACGTCGTGCTGTAACCGAAGGACGAGTTCAGCATCCACTCGATCCCCAATTCGCGCATGTCGCTGACGCTGGCCGTGACGAAACGGGCTTCGATCAGCACCTGGGCCGGGGCGACATCGAGTACCTCGATCAAGTCTTCTGCCAACGCGAGATTGGCGAGAGTGTTCCGAATGATCAAGGCGTGGGTGCCCCGGTCAAAGTAATGATCGGCGCCGGGCACGGCGGGGATGAACCGCTTCACGGCCTCTTCGATGGAGGTGTTCTTCTTGGAGATCTCGGTGGCTTCGGACGTTAAACCCTGTAACGCCGACTCATCCGCCTTGCGTCCGGTGGCGGGAGCTCTGGCGGCGCTCTTCTCGTCATTCCAGTCGCTGGCATGGAATTGAACGCCGTTCTGGAGCTTGTAGATGCGTGTCACCATCGGCGACCCGCTCTTCGGCGAGGGAGCGGTCAGCCAGATCACATTGGCGCCCACATAGGAGTCCACCCCGAGGTTGCGGGCCACGTAATCGAGGACTTCCTCGAGCGGCACGTTCTCCATGTCCACGTCGATGAGCCGTCCGGCGCCCACGCCCCGGTCGGCGATGATATTGACGTTCCGGTCGCGGGCGATGGCTTCGATCACCGCCGAGATATCCGCGCCTTTGAGATGCATGGTGATGGGCTCCTTGAGCGCCTTCTGCATCGCCGTGGATGCCGTGCGACCCTGCGGCGGCCGTGCGGCCGCATTGGTCTTCACCAAGCCGTAGGTGGCCGGCACGAGACCCATTTCCTTGGCTTCCAGCGCCATGGCCTCATTTGAGTTCGGCGTAGTCTTGGCGATGGAGTCCGCGCGGCGTGCGAGCTCGGCGGTCACGAGTTTCTGCCGCAGAGCGTCGAGCCCGGGGGTGCCGGGCGCGCTGCGGTTCAGGTCCACGCACAAGGCCAGGGCCTCGGCGTGCTTGCCTTCGGCATAGAGGCGCTCCGCCTGGTCGAGGGCCGTAGACGCCTCGTTCACGGCGGGCTCGGGGTCGGGGCGTGACTGTGGCGCACGAAAGTGCGCACAGCCGCATAGCCCGACTGCCCCGACCAGCAGCATTCCAAACGCGGTCCCGAACCGCCGTATATTCATATACCTGCTCCTCTTGTCGAATCCGCCCCGCGCAAACCCAGTTCATGGGACGAGTTCCCCATGCGTTAGTTTCACGAACAGCCGCGCAAGGATTCGTTTTCCAGAATACCCTATACGACGAGATGCTGCCCGGAACAAGCGTTTTCGGCCAACGCGGAGGGGAAACCCCATCCTGAACCCCGAACCCTGAACCCCTCGTTGTGCCCTGCGTTGTCAGGGTGCGCGGTAGCGCCGGATCAGGGTGTTGGTTGAGGAATCGTGGGCAAGGACGCCGGTGTTTCCCGCCCGGAGTTCCGGCAGGATCCTGCCGGCCAGCACCTTGCCGAGTTGCACGCCCCACTGGTCGAACGAGTGGATGTTCCAGATCACGCCCTGCACGAAGATCTTGTGCTCGTACAGCGCGATCAGGGACCCCAGGACGCGCGGTGTGAGCTGGTCGGCCAGGATCGTGTTGGTGGGCCGGTTGCCCTCGAACACCTTGAAGGGCCCGAGTTTGGCGGGGGTGCCCTCGGCGGCGACCTCTGCGGCCGTCTTCCCGAACGCCAGGGCCTCGGTCTGGGCAAAGAAATTCGCCATCAGGATGTCGTGGTGATCGCCGACGGGGTTCTGACTCCGTCGGAACCCGATGAAGTCGCAGGGAACGAGTTTTGTGCCCTGGTGGATGAGCTGATAGAAGGCATGCTGTCCGTTGGTGCCGGGTTCGCCCCAGATCACGGGGCCGGTTTGCCAGGACACGGGTTTGCCTTGCTTGTCCACGCTCTTCCCGTTGCTCTCCATGTCGGCCTGCTGGAAATAGGCGGGAAAACGGCTCAGGTACTGGTCGTACGGCAGGATGGCGTGCGTGTCGGCGTCGAAGAAATTGTTGTACCAGAGACCGAGCAGGGCCAGGAGCACCGGCAGGTTGGCGTCAGCCGGCGTCTCGAGGAAGTGGCGGTCCATGGCGTGGAATCCCTCGAGCAGTTCGATGAAACGTTCCGGCCCGATGGCGAGCATGACCGGCAGCCCGATGGCGGAGGTGAGGGAGTAGCGGCCCCCGACCCAGTCCCAGAACTCGAACATGTTGGCGGTGTCGATGCCGAAGGCGCTGACTTCGCGGGCGGCGGTGGAGACGGCCACGAAGTGGCGGGCGACCGCGGCGGGATCCTTGAGCGCCCGGAGGCACCACGCCCGCGCGGTTCCGGCGTTGGTCATGGTCTCCTGGGTGGTGAAGGTCTTGGACGCCACGATGAACAGCGTCTCGGCCGGGTTCAGGTCGCGCGTGCATTCGACGAAGTGCGTCGCGTCGACGTTGGAGACGAAGCGGATGGTGAGATGGCGGTCGGCGTAGGGCTTGAGGGCTTCGCAGGCCATTACGGGTCCCAGGTCGGACCCGCCGATGCCGATATTGACGATGGCGCGGATCGGCAGGCCGGTGTGGCCGCGCCATTCGCCGGAGCGGACCTTGCGGGCGAAGGCGGTCATGCGGTCCAGCACGGCGTTGACCTCCGGCATCACGTCCCGCCGGTCGACCCGGATCGGCGTGTTGGCGCGGTTCCGGAGCGCCACATGCAGCACGGCACGGTTCTCGGTGGCGTTGACCGTGTCGCCACGGAACATGGCCTGGGCGGCCTCGGGGACATGGCAGGCGCCCGCCAGATCGGTCAGCAGGCGCAGGGTGTCGGCCGTGACGCGGTTCTTGGAGTAGTCCAGGTACAAGCCGCAGGCTTCCCGGGCGAAGGTCTGGCCGCGGGCGGGATCCTGCCGGAACAGGTCGCGCAGGTGCAGGGGCTTGACTTGCGCGGCGTGCGCCTTCAGCGCCTTCCATTCGGGACGGTTGATCAGTCGCGGTGTCCGGGCCATGGTCCATCTCCTGTTGGGTTAAGGAGTCGTATGGTAGCCGGTGGGCGGGCCGGGTCAATGGGGGAATGTCTGTTCCCCCTTCTTGACTTTGCCGGCGGGGCCTGCTTGTAATGGCGCCCATGACGACCCCCGCATATGGCGTGCTGCTCCAGGGGACAGCCCCGGAGATCGAACGGTCATTCGATCGGTTCACCGCTCAGCCGGTGGACCAGGAATGGGTTCCGGAAACCGTCGCGCCGGATCGTTTCCAGACGACCCTCCGCGATCCCGTGTCCGTCACGGGGCCCGGCACCTTCTTCGGTCGCGCCCAGCGCACCCTGCACTTTCTCCCGACGACAGTCGAAGGCTGGGCGTTTGAACGCACCGACCTGCCGGACCAGCTCCCCATTCGGGTGGCTGCGGACAATGTCTGGACCACACAGCGCAACATCGTGCTTTGCAGCGGGTCGCCCCACAACTACATGCGCATGGTTGAACACATCATCGCCCTGCGCCTGGCCCTGGACGTCGACAACGTGCTGATCCGCATGGATTCGGGCGATCCGCCGCTGTTCGACCGCGGCAGCCTGGACCTGGTGGAGACGCTCGACCGTGCCGGGCGGGAGACGCTGCCGCAACCGGTTCGCTATGTCACCGTCAAGGAAACGGTCTCGCTTCTGGGCCCCAACGGCAGTTTCCTGGTCTTCAAACCCTGCCAGGGGCCGATCCCCCGGCTCGATCTCGACTGTGCCGTGGATTTCAAGACGGCCATTGGACAGCAGCGCCTGCGCATCCGGCTGACGCCGGAAACCGGTCGTTACGGCGCCCAGGCCCGCACCAATTGCAGCGGGTTGCAGATGCTGTTCTCAAAGACCGTCGGCCAGTTGTTGGCCGATGTCCGCAACCTGGGTTACACCACCCGCAACATCCTGATCGCGGGCCGCTATCGCTACTACAATGCGCCCGGACTGATGCACAACGGCAAATCGCTTGAGGCGGTGTGGCACCGGGCCATCATGGATCTGGTGGCGGCGATTGCCCTCATCGATTCCGGGCGGTTCGTGGGCGAGGTGCTGTCGTACAAGGCGGGGCACGCGCTCGATTGCGTGATGGTTCGCAAGCTGCATGCGCACAACGTGCTCGTGCCGTTTCACCCGGCGTGATGGCGACGCATCCGCGGCGCGCAACATGCGCGCCCTCCCATGGGTGATGAACCGCGCCCGGTCTACCGCCCGGTGGCCCATTTCAGGAACGCGAGGATCTGCTCGTCCCAGCACGCCCAGGAATGACTTCCGCCGTCTTCCCGGTAGGTCAGGTCGAGCTTCAGGCGTTGCGCGTGGTCGCGAAAGCGCAGGTTGTCCGCATAGAGGAAGTCGGCCGTGCCGCAGTATTGAAACAGCCGCGGCCTGGCCTGGCGCGAGCGGGCCACGCGGCGCGCGAGGTGGAACAGATCGGCATCGGTGCCGGCAATCCCGAGGCCCCGCCCGAACATGCCTTCCATCTCGGCGCGCCCGAACACGGGATCCTGGTCAACATGGAGGGCGCGATCGACCACATCCACGGCGCCCGACAGACTGCCGGCGGCGGCATACCGGTCCGGCCGGGTCAAGGCCATGCGGAGGGCACCGTATCCGCCCATCGACAGGCCGGCCACATAAGTGTCCTCGCGCCGGTCGGACAGGGGAAAGAACGAGCGGGCCAGGTGCGGCACCTCTTCGCTGATATGGGTCCAATATCGCGGACCGGCCGCCATGTCCTGATAGAAACTGCGGCCCGCGGCGGGCATGATCACGGCGACGTTGCGTTCCGAGGCGTACCGTTCGATGGAGGTCCGCCGCAGCCAGATGGTGTGATCATCGGACAACCCGTGCAGCAGATACAGCACCGGGTAGCGTCCCGATCGTCGGCTCCGGCGGGCAACGCCGGTCTGGCCGGCCGCCGGCTGGGGAATGACCGCGTAAAAGGCCGTGGCGATCCCGAGCGCTTCCGAGAAGACGTGACAGTCAATGAAGGCCATAATGGCGCGTAAGCATACGGGGTGCCCCGGCGCGGGCAAGCGGTTTCTTCAGGCGGTTCCGGTTCCCGAATATCCACGAAGGGCGAATTGCCACACCTTGCGCCGGAAATATCCTCTCGCTTGGATGTCCCGGAATGTGCTTAGGTAAGCGCCATTCCGGTCATCGCAACACCCGGGCGCGCCATGAAACTTCTGCTTGTCAATCCGGTCCAGTATGACGATCAAGGCCTCGTGCCGAAGTACCAGTACGCGGGCGTGCCGCCGTTGGGTCTGATCACGGTGGCCAGCCTGTTGCGTGACAACCCCGCGGTGGATGTCACCATCGTCAACGAGTTCCTTGACGATGTGCCTTTTGAGGGCGACTACGATCTGGTCGGCATCGGCGTGACGTTCACGAGCGTGTTTCCGCGCGCCGTGGACATCAGCCGGCGGTTTCGCGAGCGCGGCATTCCCGTGGTGATGGGAGGCGTGCATGTCACCTGCAACCCGGCCACGAGCGCGCCGCATGCCGATGCGCTGGTGCTGGGGGAGGCGGAGGGGGTCTTCCCCGCGCTGATCGACGATTTCCTGGCCACCGGCAAACTGAAACCGGTCTACGGCGGCGATCCCGCGATGCGCGGGGACTCCTTCGACTCACCCCTTCCCAACTACGACCTGCTCGACATGGACCGGTACTTCAAGATCGGCCTTTTCAGGAAGTCGAACTATTTCTCGCTTGAGACGAGCCGCGGATGCCCCATGAGTTGCGACTTCTGTTCCGTGCGTCTTTCACACGGACCGAAAGTCCGGCAACGCCCCATCGCCTCGGTGATCGCCACCATCCGCCACGTGCGCGAGCGGTACGGGGGGCGTTATTTTCTGCTGGCCGATGATTACTTCCTTTTCGACAAGGAGCACGCGCGGGAACTGCTCAAAGCCATGGCCCGGGAGGACATCCGGTTCTTCTGCGAGAGTTCCGTCCGCGTCGCCGAGCACGAGGACCTTTTCCCGCTGCTGAAGGCCGCCGGCTGTGTGGCCGTCTTCCTGGGAGTCGAGTCCGTCGATCAGGGCAGCCTCGCCTCCGTCAACAAGAAGCACAACAAGGTGGCGAACTACCAGGAGGTGTTCCGCGCGTTTGACCGGCGCCGCATCCCGGTCGTCGCCTCCATCATCTTCGGGCTGGACGAGGACGACGCGACGATCTTCGACCGGACGCTGGCCTTCCTCGAGACCGTCAAGCTCCAGCGCACGATGTTCGGGATCGCGACGCCCCTGCCCGGCACGGCCTTCTATGAACGGTGCCGGCAGGACGGTCGGCTGATCACGGATGACTGGACGCGGTATGATGGAACCCACGCGGTGTTCCGGCCGAGGAAGATGACCCCGGAGGAATTGGAGACGGGGTGGGCCAGGGCGCAGCGTCAGTATTACAGCCTTCCGGCGATTTCACGAAGGCTGCGCGCCGCGCGGCGGGAGGAGTTCGCCTACACGCTGGCGATGAACCTTACCCTTCGGCGCCGGGTGTGCAAAGGCCAGTGCGTCTACCACTCGGGAATGAAGCGCATTCAGTAAAGGGCCTTCGTTCGGGGCTGTCCGGATGACGGCCGCAGGGGGCCATTCGGGGGAGGATGAGGGGAATGCCGACACACTCGCTTGACCGGTGGTTGCTCGTCAACTACGCAGGCTATCCGTTCGCCCCCAACAGCCTGATGCCCGACAACGGCCTGGCCAACCTGGCCGGGGCCCTGCAGAGCCAGGGGAAGGAAGTCGAAATCCTGGACTACTGCACCGTCGGCACGCTGCGGCGGATGACGTCGCCGGCCCTGCGACGCGAGTTATCGCAAGCCTGGAGGACGCTGCGGGCCCCCGGCCGAGGGCCCCTGCGCGCCCTGAAACAGCTTGCGGCGCTGCGGGTGCTTCAGCGCTGCGAAAAAGAACGCCGGCGGCTGCAGGATCTGGCGCTGGTGGAGATCGCGGAGGAAGTCGTGGCGCGGGTCCGCACGCGGGGAGCCAATGCCGTGGGCTTCAAGCTGTGGAACGGCGACGGGCTGGAAGGATCGGGCCGGCTGGCGCAGGCCGTGCGCCGGCGCTGCCCCGACGTCCGGGTGTTCGGGGGCGGCCCCCACGTCGACCTCTTTTCGGCCGCCATTCTCACGCACTATCCCTCCTTCGACGCGGTGGTCTGCGGCGAGGGCGAGGAGACGATCCAATACCTGGCGGCGACGGGCAACGACCCGGCCTCGTACGGCAGCATTCCCAACCTCATCCTCTTCCGCGATGGGGCCCCGTTTGCAACCGAGGAACGGATGATCGACAATCTCGACACCCTGCCCATCCCGCTCTACGACCCCGCGGTGTACCCGGCCATGGCGGGCGACGAGAAGGTCAAAATTGCCGTGGTCGACGAAAGCCGCGGCTGCCGCAATGAGTGCGCGTTCTGCGTGCACCCGGTGAAAAGCCACCGCCGGGTCCGGGTGAAAACCATTTCCCGCCTGCTGACGGAGATCGGATTGCTGGGCGAGCGGTACGGCTTCCATGCCTTCCGGTTCGCCGGATCCTGTACGCCCTATACGCTCTTGAACGACTTTGCCGCCGAGGTGATCCGGCAGAAGCGCAACCTGCGGTATGCCTCGTTCGCGCACATTCGGGACAGCCAGGAGGCGGATTTCGACCGGATCGCGCGTTCCGGGTGCGTCGCCTTGTTCTTCGGCATCGAGTCGGGCAGTCAGCGGATTCTGGACGCCATGCGCAAACGGATCCAGGTGGGTCAGATTGAGGACACGCTGCGGCGGGCGGACGCCGCGGGCATTTTCACGGTCGGCAGTTTCATCGTTCCCGCTCCCGGCGACGACGCGGACTCCGAGGCCGAGACGTTGCGGCTGCTGAAGGGGGTTCCGCTGAAATCGCTCATGTTGCAGGCGCCGGTGGTGGGGCCGCGTACGGATTGGTTCGAGTCGCCGGAACGTTACGGCATCGAGTTCCGCGACAGGGCCCGCTATCTGGAAGAGGCGATGAAGTGGAAGGTCAAGTTCCAGCTTCCGCCCCGGTTCTGGGATTCCCTGCCCATCCGGATCGGCGGACGTTCCTACCGTCAGGTGCTGGGCGCCACCTCGGCGTTCGGCCGCAAAGTGGCCGCTCTCGGCGTGACCATGGGGATCACGGACGAGACCTACCTGATGAGCGTGTTGGCGGAGATGCCGGCCGCTGAGTTCCGAGAGGCCGCCCTGGGCGCTTTTTTTGCGGGCGACGGCGATGCCGTCGCGCCGCTGGTGGCGAAGATCAACGCGGGGGTGGCCCCGGGCGGGCCGCCCGTTTCGGCAGCCACACCGTGATCCGGGTGCCGTGCCCTTTCTCGCTGTCGATGGTGAGGGTACCGCCGCCGCTTTCGATGACCTGCCTGGCGATGAACAAGCCCAACCCGGTGCCGCCGGACTTCTTGGTCGTAAAAAAAGGCTCCATGACATGCCGGATCTGCTCGGCATCCATGCCGCATCCATTGTCCTCGACCACGATCTCGACGGTGTCCGGCCGCAAGTCGCGACAGCGGACGCGCACCAGGCCGCGTTCCGATTCCACCGCCTCAACGGCGTTGACCACCAGGTTCAGGATGGCGCGCGAGAGTTGCAGGCGATCCGCCTCGGTCTTGGTGTCGGGGGTTTGAATGTCCGCTGTCACGCGGATGCCGCGTGGCGCCGCCAGATGTTCGACATCCCGGACCACCTCGCCGATCAAGTCCGCGATGCGCACGGGAACCAGGTTCATGCGACCGCGACTGGCCTCCAGCCACATGTCCGAGAGGTCCTTGCACCGCAGAACGCTTTTCTCGATGATGGCCAGGTACTCCGAGGTATCCTGCCAGTGGTCCCCGAGGCTCTCGCGCGAGCTGCGCAAATCGGCCGACAGCAGGTCCACATAGCCGAGCACGGCCCCGAGGGGATTACGCAGGTCGTGGACAAGCTCGGCCGATTTCTGGCCCAGTGCCGCCAGGTGTTCCTTGCGGGCCAGTTCCGCGCGCAACTGTTCGTTCAGGGTCGCCAGTTCGCCTTCCGCCTGGCGGTGCCGACGCTCGGCTTGCACCCGCTGCGCGTGCCGGCGGACGACCGCCTGCATCTCGAAGGCGTCGAACGGCTTCTTGATGTAATCGTTTGCGCCGAGCCGGATTGCCTCCTGGGCGGTCTCCAGCGCGCCGAAGCCCGTAAACATGACCACAGCGACATGCCGGTCGATTTCGCGGATGGCGCGCAAGCCCTCGATCCCGCTTTTGCCCGGCATGCGGATATCCATCACGACGACATCCGGCTGTTGCTCGCGCAGGAGGCCCACGCCCAGGTCGACGGACTCGGCGCACAGAACGCGGAACTCCGTCTTGAGCAGGATGCGCAGGCTCTCCCGCGGCCCGCGATCGTCATCGATCACCAGGACGGTGGCCTGCGCAGGTTCGGTTGCCGTTTCCATGGCCTCAGAAACAATAGCCATAGGAGACGCTCAACAGGTGTGAACTCGTTTCGTAATCCCCGTTGTAGGCGGGATTCGAATTGGAGCGGATTTCGCGATCGGGGATGATGCTGTAGCCATAGGCCAGATCGGCCCGGTGGCTGGCATGCGCATAGCCCAATCCCGCACTGACCACATGGCGGTCGGTGTCGGGTATGGTCGGAGAGAACGTTTCCTCCGGCACGGGGCTTTGGAGGTAGATGTAACCTGCGCGCAGCGTCACATCGGCCGTGACCTTCCAGTCGGCGCCCACGCCCGCGGTCCACGAGTCATCCCAGTCCTGGCGCACCACCGCCGGCGCCATCGGGTTCGGCGTGCCGGGCGCGTTCAGGAGCGGGTTGTTATTACCGCCATCGAGCGCGAGCGAGTCATAAACCGACCACTGTACCCATTCGATGTCGGCGCCCACGCGCACGGTATCGGTCAGCTTGATTCCGTAGCCCAGTGCGGCCACGGCCGGGAAGTCGATGCTGGACTCGAAATCGCTCGAGCGGGAAAGCCCCAACAGGGCGGCGCCGGCCGGCATGGCGCTCACCTCCAAGTCACCCTCGTAATCGACTGTAAATGGAGCGCGGTACGTGAGGCCGACGGTCTGGCGGGCCGTGAGTTTGACGGAGAGGGCCGCATTGGCGCCCAGCGCCATGCCATCCCCCTGGGCGTGAATGGTGCCATCAGGGCTCAGCGGGCTGCCGGTGAGGGCCGACCACGGCAGCTTCTGTTTCATGTCCAGTTGCGACCAGTAGACATCCGCGCCCACGCCCACGGACACGCGATCATTCAGCCGGGCAGCCAGGGTCGGGTTGACGTCAAGAAGGGTCATCGACGCCGAGTAAGGCGCCACGTAGCGCAGGGACGACCCTTGCTCCCAAACGGTCGACTGACCAAAGGGGGTCGTCACGCCCACGCCAGCCACAAATCGCGTATTCTCGATGGGCCAGGCCGCGAAGACATTCGGCAGGATTTTCCAAGGATCCTCTGTCTTGCCTGTTCCCATGGGCGAGATGAACTCCGTCTCCGTATGAATGAACGTCACCGTCGGCAGTACCTGAGGCCCTTTCAACTCCGTAAGATTGGCGGGATTGTGAGAAATCGCGGAAGCATCGTCGGTCAGTGCCACTTTGCCGCCGCCAAGTCCAAGAGCCGTCGCACCTTCCGGTGGATTACGCAAGCCCGACGCACTTGCGTGCAAGGCGATCAAACTTCCACCCACGGCGCTCATAACTCCCATCCACCGATACGCGTTCTTCATCAGTCTGCCTCCTCGTAATTTTTGCTCATACGACCTTGAGCCCTACACTTAGCAGGCTGAGTGCCAAGTTGACAAACCACTACATGTTGTAGGTGCACAAAAAAATCCACCAACATATAGCACTATCATGAACCTTTGGCGTACATTAATGAACACTTGTGCATTCATGTGCACAACGAGTGGCGCTAAAGGTTGTCACTCTTGGGTGCCGTTCGTGGGAAATCAAAACCTTGGCGTCGGCGATTTTGGTGGGTGTTCATATCGATACTGTGCTCGTGTCAGCCTAATAGTAGCTCTGATTGTGTCATTAAGACATCACCACACTGCATATAGTGGTCAGTTTCTAGTGGATTGATTGATGGATAGTCTTCGTGATCAGGCATGATGTGAGTCACTCCAAAATTGATGATTCGTAGGTGCACGATTTTATTTGCATTACAGCACATGCTATGGTTCTGTATGCACAAGAATGTACAGAGTCATGTCATTATGTCGGAACGTCTGACTGTTTGTGCACTTCATCGACAGTTATCAACAGGGTGTACCGATAGTTATCAACAGGGTGTATCGATGACAGGCGCGCCGACCATGGGGCGCAAAGGGATGCTCGCCGAGGATGTCGTGACGCATGGCGGACCGTAACAGAGTGGTTGTAACGGGACTCGGAGTCGTTGCCCCGAATGGCATTGGAAAAGAGGAGTTCTGGCAATCGTTATTGACAGGGCGGAGCGGGATTGGCCCGATCACCTTGTTCGACGCCTCCCAACACCCCTGTCGCATTGCGGGCGAGGTCAAGGGGTTTGACCCTGCGGTTCATCTGGCTGGCATCCCGACGAAACGACTGGCACGACAGTGTCAGTTTGCGCTGGCCGCCACGCACATGGCACTGGCCGATGCGCAGATTGACGAAGGGGAACTGGCGAGCGAGCACCCCATTCCGTTGCTGGTGGGCATTGGCTGTGCGGCCATGGACGTCATTGAGGAGGGCATGACGCGGCTTCTTGAGCGAGGGCCCACCCGTGTGCCCACCCACACGGTCAGTGGGGGGCAACCCCATCATGCGGCCAGCGTGGTGGCCCAGCACATTTCGCTCGTAACGCAGGCCATCACGATTTCATCGGCGTGCGCGGCGGGACTCGATGCCATAGGTCTGGGGGCCGATGCGATACGCCGGGGCAAGGCCGATGTCGCTCTGTGCGGGGGAACCGATGCGCCGATCAGCCCGATGACTTTCGCGTGCCTCGCCAAAACGGGGCTCCTGACCACCCGGAACGAAAGGCCTGAGCAGGCGAGCCGGCCCTTCGATGTGGACCGTGATTCCGGCGTCATCTCGGAGGGCGCCGGCATGGTGGTGCTGGAGAACCTGGACCATGCCCTGGCGCGCGGTGCACGGCCCTATCTGGAGATCCTCGGGTACGCGTCGCGGGTTGACACGGACCTGGAAGTCTCCGGTTCCGGGTTCGATGTGGCGATGGAGGAAGCCCTCGCCAATGCCTCGCGGCGCCCTGCCGACATCGACTATATCTGTGCCCATGGTCCCGGGCATCCCGGGATGGATCGCATCGAGACGGCCATGATCAAGAGCGTGTTTGGCGCGCGCGCCTGGACGGTTCCCATCAGTTCGATCAAGGGCGTCATCGGCAACCCCTTGTCGGCGGCTGGGGCCCTGCAGGTGATTGCCTGTGCGCTGATGATCCAGAATGGCATTGTCACACCCACGGCTAATCTGGACCTGGCCGATCCAGAATGCGACCTGGATTACGTGCCGCGTGTGGCGCGACACATTCGCATCCACTGCGCCCTCATCAACTCACATGGGATGGGCGGTGGCAACAGTTCGGTCATCGTGCAGCGGGCGGGCCTCACATGACCTTTTCAATGGTCTTCCATCTGTTTGCAGTTTGCGCGAGCATCGCATTGGGTGTTGTTGTTACCCGTACCAACCCCCGGCGAATCACTAACCAGATATTTCTATTCCTTTCCTGCCTCCTGGTTTGCTGGCTGCTGTTCCTGGGCTTGGCATTCAACTCCGTCGAGACGGCCGATGCGATCCGGTTGATCCGGGGCTGCCTGTGTGTGTCCATTGTTTTTCCACTGGCTTTTGAATGGATGCGGGTATCGATCGTCAATCCGTCTTATACCAGGGCCATGATCCTGTGCAGCAGCCCGGTGTGGCTGGCCTTGACGGTGGTTCTGATCGCGGCGGCGTTTTCCCCGCTCCTCATTGCCAGCGTGTCGTGGCCGGATGCCGGCATGCGAAACGCCATTCCCGAGCCGGTCTACGGCCCCCTGTTTCCTGTTCTGGCCCTGAGCTTTGTGGTGTTGCTGGGGCTGCTCGTGTGGCGTTTGGCGAAATCCTTGCCCCAATGCGAACGCATTCAGCGCGAGGAGCTGTTGTTCATCCTCCTGGGCGGGGGCACCGGTCTTTTTGTCGGCGTCATCCTGGCGCTGGCGATTCCGCTTATCTATGGGCGCTCGCAGACGGTGCAGTTTACGCCCATAACCGTCGTTGTGCTGAATTCCATTGTCGCCTACGGCATCGCGACGCGTCGCATCATGGGGGTGGCGTATTTTGTGAGGGTTGGAACGGCCTACGTTCTGCTCGCGTTGTACCTGGCGTGCTTGTACGTAGCGGTCTGGTGGCTGGTCGCATGGATGGCGCACGGGCTCGGGCCCGGATTCCGCATGCTGCCTTATGTGGTGGCGTCGCTCACCGTCGCCTTTTCGCTCGCCCCTGCGCAAGGCTTGATGCAGCGTTTCGCCAACCGGCTGTTTGTCACCACGGCGCAGCTGGACATATCGACCGTCATTCACAGCGCCAACCGTATCCTGCGGTCGATCAGCACCGTTGACACGCTGCTGGCCGATTTCGCCGACATTGTCGGCCGTGCCGTGGGGACGGACCGTGTCATGATCATGATCGCCGAGAAGGATCGGTTCATTCAGCAGTATCCCCATGAGTCAGGCGGCCAGCATGCGTCGTTCGCTTCGGACGAGACGCTGATCCAGGTGTTACGCCAGTCCAACGAGCCGCTTGTCCCGGAATTGATGCGCCGCGTCCGGTCCACGCCGGCGACCGCCGCGGCGTGTGCCGCGGTGGAGGCGATGCAGATGGCCGCCGTTGTCGGCATGCGGTCGCCGGAGGGCATGGAAGGCATCGTGATGTTCGGCCCGCGTCTTTCAGGCCGGATCTACGGGTCGCCCGAACAGCAGACCCTCCAGCTTCTCTGCAACCAACTCGCCGTGGCGCTGAACAATGCCCGGCTCTACACCCAGGTCCAGGATGGCAAGATCTACAACGACATTCTTGTCGACAGCCTTGCCAGTGGTGTCATCGCCGCCGGAGCCGATGGCGTCATCACGGTGTTCAACCGCGAAGCCCGGCGCCTGACGCGCCTCGACGCGGCCGACGTCCTGGGCCGCTCCCTGCACGCTCTGCCGTCGTCCCTGGCCACGGTGCTGGAGACGACGCTTCAGGAAATGACCGGGCAACGGGACCATGAGCTCGATCTGCGTCACGGAGGCGACGAGGAGACTCCGGTCCGGGTCAGCAGCGCCGTTTTCTACGGCCACACGGGCCGCATCCTCGGCGCCCTGCTGGTCATCAACGACCTCACGGCGGTCAAGCGTCTCGAGTTGCAGATCCGGCGGTCCGACCGGCTGGCCAGCCTCGGCACGCTGGCCGCCGGCATGGCGCACGAGATCAAGAACCCCCTTGTCTCGATCAAGACCTTCACGCAGCTTCTGCCGGAGCGTTACGACGACAGCGATTTCCGCGAGACGTTCTTCTCGTTGGTCGGCAACGAGATCAAGCGCATCGACCTGATCGTCAACCAGCTCCTGCGTTTCTCGCGCCCTTCCAAACCCAATCTCGTCCCGACGGCGTTGCACGACATTCTGACCAACACGCTCAACCTCATGGCCCAGCAGATGCACCAGAGCAAGGTGCAGCTTATCCGCAGACTGGAGGCGCCCTCGGATCGCATCCAGGCCGATGGCGACCAGTTGAACCAGGCCTTCATCAATTTCGCCCTTAACGCCATCGAGTCCATGGCGGCGGGCGGCGGCACCTTGACGGTGGCGACGGGAGCGCCGGACCCGGCCCACGCGCCTCCTGATGCCAACGGCGCCAGCCGCGAGCGCTGGATCCAGATCGCGATCTCCGACACCGGGGAGGGCATTGCGCCGGACCACCTCGCCCGCATTTTCGACCCGTTCTTCACCACCAAGAGTCAGGGGACGGGGCTCGGCCTGTCGGTGGCGCACCGGATTGTCACCGAGCACGGCGGTCTGGTGGATGTCGCCAGCGAGGTGGGGCGTGGAACGACCTTCTATCTCATCCTGCCGTTGATCCCCCCGGAGGCGCCCGCATGAGCACCCCTGCCTGCTGCCTCTACAGCACGGACCCCGATTGGCTTCGCCGGGTGGAGTCCTTTCTGGCTTCAAGCATGGCCGTCCAGCGTGTGGGCGCCATCGAGCGTCTGGAGCTCGAACTGACGCGGCTGGGATGCGGCGTGCTGATGCTTGACCTGCAAAGCGAAGGGGCGATCGAGCGGTTGCCCGACATCGTGCAAACGTGGCCGCGTGTTGCCATTGTGGTTTTCGGGCTGCGCGGGTCCGACCCCATGCTCCACGCCGAGACACTGGGCGTCTATGCGTTGGCGGAACGCCAGATGGACCGGCGCTGCCTGGTCTCGCTGGTGCGCCGGGCCGTCGAGCATGTCGCCGTGCGCGAGGAGAACCGCCTGTTGCGTGAGGAATCGTCACGCCTGGCGGCCCGGGTCGATGCGCCCCAGGCTTTGCCGGCCGGGCCCGCCCCGATGGAGGTTCAACAGCTGGCGAAGGCCCTGAGGCATTTCGACAATGTCGAGGCGCTCCTGCACAGGCTGGCGGATGAAGTGGCCAGCGCCCTGCTGGTCGCGCGCGTCGGCATCTTCTGCCGCACCCGTGATATGGCGGGCTATCGGCTGCGGGCCGGCTTACGCTGTGTCGAGAACACCTCCGAGCTCGAATTCCGCGACGACGATCCGCTGGCGGCCTGGCTGGCCCGCCACGGCCACGTGGTGTCCCGCGCCAATCTCGAACATGTCGCCGAACCGGCCACGCGGCTCATGCTTGCGCGCGCGCTCGATCAGCTCGGCGCCGAGATCATCGTGCCCCTGCAATCGCGCGAACGCCTGCTGGGATGGCTGTTCGTGGGCCATCTATCCACGGGATTCCCGTACGAGCGCGCCCACGTCGAGAACCTGATCGAAATCACCGACTGCGTTTCGACCACGCTGGAAAACGCCCTGCTCTACGAGGAAGTGGCCATCCAGAAGTGCCTGGCCGAGACCTTGCTGCATTCCATGCCGACCGGCATCCTGGCGGCCGATGTCGGCGGTGTGGTGCGCTGGTTCAACGAAACCGCCCAGGCCATGCTCCGCATACCGCCCGAGTCCGTGCTGAACCGGCCGGTCGAGTCGCTGGGCAGCCGCCTCGCCGATGTGCTCCGCCGCACGCTGGGGACGGAGGAGGCGGGCATCTCCGAGGAATGGGTGGACCCGGTCCTGCGCCGCACGTTCACGGTCAGGACCCGGCGGCTGCTCAGCAAGAACCAGTGCCTGGGCGCGGTGGCGATCGTACAGGATCTGACCGAGCAGAAGACGCTCAAGGAAACACAGGACCGCCTCGATCGCGCGACGTTCTGGGCCGAACTGGCGGCGAGCATGTCGCATGAGGTCCGCAATCCGCTGGTGGCGATCAAGACCTTTGCCCAGCTTCTGCCCGAACGCTACCAGGACCCCGAGTTCCAGTCGGAGTTCCGTGACCTGGTCTCCCGGGAAGTCGATCGTCTCAACAGCATCATCGAGCAGATCAACGATTTCGCCCATCCGTCGCGGATGGAGTTCCGGCCTGTCGATCTGAGCGCCTGTGTGGAAAGAGCGGTGGCGGCGGTCCTGCCGCCGGACGCGCCCGCCTCCCCGCGGGTGGAGATCGCCTTCCCCGCGGAGTTGCCCCGCATCTCGGGCGATGAACGCGCGTTGACGGAGGCGCTGGTGCACCTGGTGCGCAATGCCGCCGAGGCCATGGTCGGCCGTGACAACGCGACCCTGCGGCTGCGGGCGCGGTTGATCGGCGACCCCATTCTGCGCAAGGCCCTGGAACTGACGGTGCAGGACAACGGTCCGGGCGTTTCCGCGGACATGCAGGACAAGCTGTTCTCGCCCTTCGCCACCACCAAGGCCCGCGGGCTCGGGCTGGGATTGCCCATTGTCAAGCGCACGGTCGTGGATCACCGCGGTCAGGTGCGCATCGAATCGTCAGACGCCGGCACGTGCGTCATCCTGGTCTTCCCCCTCAATGTCGGAGAAAGTGCGCCATGAGCCTGCGCCGACTACTGATCGTCGATGACGATCTCGGCAGCCGCGAATCGCTGCGCCAGACCTTCTCGCGCCTGTATCAGGTTTACGCGGTCGAACGGGCCTCGGCGGCCAGCAAGGTGCTCTCCGAACGCCAGATCGATGTGGTCCTGCTGGATGTGATGATGCCGGAGAAGGATGGCGTCACGTTTCTCCGGGAACTGCAGGAACTGTACCCGGACATGCCATGCGTCATGGTCAGCGCCTCGGCGGCGGTCCGGCCGGTGGTGGAGGCCATGCGCGCCGGGGCTTACGATTTCGTCATCAAGCCCTTCGATGTCGATGAGATCCGGCGTATCGTGGCGCGCACGCTCGAAACCAGCGCTTTGCGCCGGCGGGTCGAGGTGCTGCAGAACGAGGTGTCGCGCGAGTATCCGGTCAACGACCTCGTCGGCGTGTCGCCGGCGTTCCGCCAGGCGCTCGACGAGACCGCCCGGGCGGCGGACACGGACTCGACCGTGCTGATCCAGGGCGAGAGCGGCACGGGCAAGGAACTTATTGCGCGTCGCCTGCACATGCTCAGCAATCGTCGCGACGAGCCGTTCGTGCCCGTCCACTGTGCGGCACTGCCTGAGGCGCTCCTGGAGAGCGAGTTGTTCGGTCATGAAAAGGGCGCGTTCACGGGCGCCGAGTCGCGCAAACAGGGCCGGTTCGACCTGGCCGGTTCGGGCACGCTGTTTTTCGACGAGGTGGGGGAGATGTCGCTTGCGACGCAGGTCAAACTGCTGCGGGTGCTGCAGGAACGCGAGTACATGCGCGTCGGCGGAACCCAGGTGATCCGGACGGCGGCCCGCATCGTGACGGCAACGGCGCGCAGCCTCGCCGACGAGGTGCGCGAGCACCGGTTCCGGGACGATCTCTACTACCGGCTCAACGTGGTGCCGATCCACCTGCCGCCCTTGCGGGAACGTCCCGAAGACGTTCCGTTGCTGGCGCGCCATTTCCTGGGACTGTTCCGCCGGGGCATGAACGTCGCCGCGCGGGATTTCAGCCCGGAGGCGCTTGCGGTGATGTCACGCTATCCCTGGCCGGGTAACGCGCGTGAGCTGAGGAATGTGGTCGAACGCGTGCTGGTGCTCCATCGGCAGGCGGACATCATCGATGTCGACAGCCTGCCCGAGGCGATGCGCGGCGCGGCCGCCGCGCCGCCTGTGGCGGGCGCCGGCATGCCGCTCGGCGCGGCAGTCGATGCGTTCGAGCGGCGCCTGGTGCTCGATGCCCTGTGCGAGGCGGGAGGCGTGCAAACCCGGGCCGCCCGGAGCCTGGGCACAACCCGCCGCATCTTGAACTATCGCATGCAGAAACTGGCGATTCGCCCGCAAGACTTCGCGAAGTGACCCCGCGGCCGGCCGATCAGGCCGGCGCATCCGCGGACCATTTGCCGACGCGTTCGATATCGACCTGGCAGGCGAGGAACGCCTCGACCACGGCGGGATCGAACTGGCGCCCGCTCCACCGCTTGATCTCCTCGACCGCGCGGTAGGCGCTCAACGACTTGCGGTACGGCCGGTCGGACCGCAAGGCGTCATAGGCGTCGACAATCGCGAACACGCGGGCGCCGAGGCAGATCTCATCCCCTTTGAGGCTGCGTGGGTAGCCGGTGCCGTCGAAACGTTCCTGATGCGAGTAGATGAGTTCGGCCACGTCCGCAAGGTAGGGGCTCGCACGAATGATGTTGTAACCGACCTCCGGATGCGTCCGCATGACGGCCCATTCGTTTTCGTCCAGGGGCCCCGGCTTGAGCAGGATCGCGTCCGGCACGGCGATCTTGCCGATGTCGTGCAGCAGCGCCCCCTGGGCGAGCGTGTCCAGGGCGCCGGACGAGAGTTGCATCGCCCGACCGATGACGGCGGCCATTTCACGCACGCGGTCGCTGTGCCGGCCGGTGCCATGCTCCTTCGCTTCAAGGAGACTCGCGAGCGCCTGCAGGGTGAAGTCGTGTGCGTTCCGGAGCTGCTCCAGCGCCTCGACCAGTTCCGAACTCTTCTGTTTGACCATCTCCTCGAGGCGCATCCGGTACCGATCGTTTTCCACGCGCAGGCGGCGGTGTTCAAGCGCCTTGTCGACCGTTGCCAGCAGTTCGTCGGCGTCGATGGGCTTCTCGATGAAATCGAATGCCCCGTGACGAAGGCTGGCGATGGCGTTCTCCTTCGTTGCGTACCCCGTCAGGACGAGGCGCAGAATCAGGGGATCGATATCCTGGAGCACATCCAGCAGTTGCAGGCCGCTTGCCTCCGGCATCGTGAGATCCGTGATGACCACGTCATAGTGACCGGGTCGGGTCCGCACCTTATCGATTACGGCGGCCGGCAGCGTCTCGGCCTCCACCTCGTAACCCTTGTCCTGCAGCAGGCGCACGACGACCTGGCCCACGGCGGCGTCGTCATCGACCACGAGAATCCGCCCGCGTCGTGCCGGCTGGGGGTCCTTCGCCGCGGCCTCGGCCTCGGCTGCCGCCGTGTAGGGCGCGGACCAGATGCGCACGCGGTTGCGCCCGTCCCGTTTGGCCGAGTAGAGCGCCGCATCGGCAAGGCGCAGCATTTCCGTCGCGCGGTCCGTGGGTTCGATGTCGCAACTCGTGGCAATCCCCACCGATGCCGTCAGCCGCAGCCTCAGGGTCGTGGGGCAGAACTGGGTGCTGGCGACCGCGCTCAAAATCCGATCGCCGATGGCCAGCCCGGCCGGCAAGTCCGTCTGCGGCAGGACGATGACAAATTCATCGCCGCCGTAGCGCGCCACGAAGTCCGTTCCGCGCGCCACCCGGCGCACCACGTCCGCAAACTCCCTGAGCAACTGATCGCCCACGATATGCCCGTAGGTGTCATTGAGCGTCTTGAAGTGGTCGAGATCCATGATGGCCACGCCCATGTGGTAACCGTGCCGGCGGGCGAGCGCCCAGGCGCGTTCCATCTCCTCTTCCAGGTAACCGCGATTATGAACGCCCGTCAGGGCGTCGTGCACGGCCATCTGGCGCATGCGGTTCACGGCTGACAGCACCGCCGAGAGCAGATTGGCAATGTGGTACAGGAACGAGATGTCCTTGCTCGGGAACGCGTCGCCCGATGCCGACGCCAGCAAGAGGATGCCTTGGATTTCGCCCGAAGTAATGATCGGGATTGTCAGGATGCGGCCGGGCACCGCGGGGCCGGCGGGGTCGGGCGGCTGCCCTTCGATCTGGACGCGCAACTCGCCCTTGTTCAGCGGCTTGCCGTTGAGCACCGCATAGCGATCGAGAAGCTCGGCCTCGGCCTTCCGCAGGAAGGACTCCGCGACCCGTTTCTGGGCGCTGAGCACAATGATCTGCTGGTCCTTCGACAACCCGAGCAAACCGGCCACGTGACACCCCAGCAGCGATCCCAGCCCCTCGCTCATCTCCTGGAGGGCCTCGACGAACGTTCCGGAAGCCAGCGCCGCTTCGCCCAGATGCCCGAGAATCCTGAGCTGGCGTTGATGGCGATCGTAGTCGTCGGAATCCGCGCCCATCCGGGAGCGGCGCTCCCCGATTTCATCAACCACGTTCTGCCGGAGCACGGCGGGCACCACCGGCTTCTGCAGGATGCGTGTGATTCCCAGTTCGGCCGCGCGCGCCTTCGACGTATCGTCGGCGAACCCGGTCATGATGATGAACCCGAGCCACGGCCAGATGTTGCGGGCTTCCTGGATGAAGGTGATGCCGTCCATTTCCTGCATGCGCAGGTCGACGACGACGATGTCGAAATCCTGGCGGAGCAGGATCTGCAGCGCTTCCCGGGCGTTCTCCGCCGCCTCGACGGCGCATCCGGAGTCGGACAACACGCGCTCGGTGACCAGTCGGACGGCCTCGTCGTCATCCAGAATGAGAATACGCATTCCGGAGAGACTGGATTGTGGGGCGGGAACAGCCATCGTCAGTTACCGTGGGCGCCTCGTCAGGGCACGGGGGCAGACGTTGCGGGAACACAGAGCGCCTGGAACAACCGTCCCGCATCCGGACCGCGGGACGGGTCCGCATAGTCTTTCAGGGTGAAGACGACCAGTCGTTCGACATGGGGCGCGGCCCCGGCGATCTGCCTGGCCACGCGCGCGGGATCGGCGGGTGCGGCGGCGAAAGGCTGTCCCGCCGGCGATGTCTGGGTGAACAATTCGACCACGCCCCACAACCGGGGCGCCTGCGCCGTCCAGGTGTCGCGGAGCGCCTTGTAATACAGAGGGACATAAGAGAGCGGCGGGTCATCCGTGCCGGCGCCGTCCTGAACCAGGACGGCATCCACGCGGTGCGTTCCGTTGGTGGTCAGGTCGAGAAGCGTGCGCGCAAAAATGTCGGGCGCCGTGCGGCCGCGGAAAAAGGCGCTTACCGCCACCGGCCGGGCCGCATCGTTGAACTTGAGCCGCTCCGTCATGAGCGACAGATAGTCCCGCAGGAACGCCGCCCGGGCGGGGTTCCGCCATGTCAGATCGTCGATTTCCTCGGGAATGTAGTACCCGGCCCACTCCGGACGGCTCCCGAACCGTTCGAGCAATTGCTTTTGCAGCCGCTCGTTGCGGGCCACGCGGAGCAGGAAGTAATCGCGCAGCACACGATCCCGTCCGGTAATGGCCTTCCAGTATCCCGGGTCATTCATCAACCCCAGATAGAGGGTGAGACCGCTGTCCCTGGCCGCATCGAACAATCGCTCCAGCGTTTCATAGGTTTCGGTGCACATCGGCAGGTCATTGGTGTCGGCCGCGAAATAGGCCACGGGCGGCTCAGCCGTCCATTGCACGATGACCAGGTCCATGCCTGCCGCCTTGGCCGCATCCAGATCCGCCCGCCAGTTCGCCGCGGTATTGGTGGCCACGGCCCGGGTCAGTTGCACAAAAGTCCCGGTCGGCCTTGTCGGAGCGCCTGTCGCTGCCACGGCCGCCAGCCCCATCGCGAGGATCCCACAGATCATTCGTGTCTTCACGGTCATGCCCGCCTATTTGACGAAGTTGAATCCGAAAATCACCCCGTGGAAATCATCCCCGGAATACCCTTGCGGCGTCTTGTCGAACCACCCCCACACATAGTCGGCAAACAGATCCATGTACCAGCGTTCGGTGGTGTACTGGCGCTCCTGTTCCAGCACGCGCAGGTTGGCGCCGGCGCCGATCATGACGTAGGTGCCGATCCCGGTCTCGTCGTTCGACTGGTAGCGGGCGATTCCCAGCAGCCGCGGCACCGTGAGAGTCATCTTGTGACGGAGCGGGAAGGACGGGCCGAGCCGGCCGTCGATGAAATAGATCCACCGCTTCGTGTCTTCCAGGAAGTAGCTGATCTCGGCATAGGCCTTGTTGTAGAGCCACCAGGATCGTTCGACTTTCGGCGCCTCGCCGCGTTCCCAGGACCCCATGTTGCGCCAGAGCCAGTTGTTTTCCGAATCATCGCCGATCTTGAACAACCGCTCGAATGAGGTGTTGAAGTTATGGCTGATGAACGGCTTGTAGACGGCGCCAACGCCCCCCTGATAAGACTCTTCGTTGAGGCGCCACGAGTGCGGTTCAAAGTTCGCCATCACCCGGCCAAGCACATCCAGTTGCCGTTCGTTGCGAAAGCCGATCTTCGGCGGACGGTACGTCCCCATGATGCCGGCCTGTGAGGGCAGTGAGCCGTCGATCGTCTGGATAGCCGGGACTTCCCCCTGCGTTTTGGCGTCGAGGTCGGTCTTGCTGATATAGGCCTGCAAGCCGACCGTCTTGTCGAGCTTGGTGTATTCCTTGAGCATGGCGTTGCGATCAGCCACGTATTGCTCGGCGTTGGTGCCTTCCAGGTACGGCAGGACTTCGGTGTAGAAGTCGATGGACTGGGCGAAGCCCGCGCGCGCCTCCGGGTTGTGGTTCCACTTCATGTACTGGTACCCGGTTTCCCGGATCGAGTCGACGTCGGCCTGGTAGGCCTGGACGGACTGCTCGAGGGCGGCCGTTCCCAGGTCGAAGTCCTTCAACTTGCCCTCAAGGATGCCGAGATCGCCCCAGAACGTGTCGGGCAGGGCCTGGGCCTTCTCGGCGCGGTCGTAGAAGGTCACGAAATCGCGCTCGGAATCCTTGAAGTGGCTCTTCCGGAACCAGGCCAGCCCGCGCAGATAATAGGTGTCGATGCGGGTGGGTTCGTACTCCAGCGCCCGTGTAAACCATTCGATGGCCTCCTCGTGGCGCCCGAGACGGAACGCCGATACGCCCACGGTCTGGCAGACCTCGGCCATGTAGGCGGCCTCGGGGTCATGCAGCATGGCCAGCAGCCGTTGCTTGAACGCATCGTCCGGATAGTCCTTGAGCAGGCGCAGCATTTCGGCTCGCGTTCCGGTTTCGGTCCGCGCTTCGACCATGAGCCGGCCGGTATCGATGGCTTCCTCATGCCGTCCCAGCCGGGTCAGCGTCTTCAGCCGGACCATCTCGAGATCGGGGTCATCCTGGCAGGAAAGGGCGGCATTGAGGTCGTCAAGTGCTGCCTGGTCCTGGTCCTGATCGTACTGCAGGTACGCGCGGTTAGAGAAAAGCGTGAACCGCTCCTGGGGCGACAGCGCCGCAGGATCCCGCAGGCGCTTCAGGTGCAGCAGGGCCAGGCCCGGCATCTTGAGCTTGTAGAAGGAGAACCCGATGTAAAGGTGGTACACATCGCGGGTGCCCGCCAGCGGCAGCAGGCGGTCGACGCAGGCCCGGTACTCGCCCAGCGCATATTCGGCGCGGGCCATGCGGAACGACCAGGGCTCGTCCTTCGGGGCGAGTTCTGCGGCACGATTCAGCCAGGTTATGGCTTCCTTCGGCCGCTGGAGGGCTAGGGCGATATCGGCCAGCACGTTGCAGGCCACCACCCGCGCCGCGGCATGGGTCTCGGTTTCGTAATACTGCGCGAACAAGGTGCTCGCCTCTTCGTACCGGCCTGCGCCATAGAGTTGCACGGCGTATTCGTTCAGGAAGGCCGCTTCCCGCTTTTCCTTGAGCAGCAGGGCCATGAGTTCGAAATAGCGGTCCATCTGCTTTTCCCCGCGATGCACCTGGGCCAGTTCATAGAGGGCGGCGGTCCGCGCGGCCGCCGGAGTCTTCGGCAGATCGATGATCCTCTGGAGGTACGGGGCGCTTTCTGACGATCGGCCCGCCTTCTTGAGCAGGTAGTGATAGGCCAGCGTGACGTCAGGGTCTGTCTCCCGATCGAGATAGGCGCGGTACAAGCCGGCGGCCTCACCGGTTTCCTGCATCTTCTCGGCGGCTGCGGCGGCATTGAGCAGGTAGGAGGCTTTGCCGGTCTGCTCGGCGAGCTGGCGGGCTCCGAGATAAACTGCGGGCCAGTTGCCCAGGTGCGTGTTCGCATACATCAGGGTGCACTGGACGTACTCCTTGAATTCCGGCGAGAGCCCGTCGCGCTTGAGCATGGGCCGGGCTTCGGCCAGCGCCAGGTCCCACTGGTCGGAGGCAACCACGGCATCGAGATACCCGCGCGCCACGGTTTCGTCAAACGCTTCCAGTAGATAGGCCTTGAAATGGACCACTGCCATTGCGGGATTGGTGACGACGGCGGCATTGAATCCGAGCTGGCGTTCGATGACCAGCCGGTGTTCGGCGCCGGGCAATTGTTCCTTGGCCTGCATCAGGGCCTCGTCGGCGTCGCGATAGTGACCCAGGGCGACCAGCGCGTAGGCCTTCTTGAGAGCGAGTTCGCCGCGCATGGGCGCGCCGCGCGTAAACTCGGCGGCGCGGTCGATATGCTCGATGGCTTCCGTCCACTGTTGCTGCTGGACGGCGCACTCGACGAGGAACAGGCGGGGTTTCAACCCGTCCTGGGCCTCCGCCCATTGGCGGCCGTAGCGCTCCGCTGGCTCCGCATGCCCGGACTTCATGCACAGTTCCGCGGCGTCTTGAAGGGCCTGCAGGCGGGCCGGGCCGCTGAACCCGGGCCGCTGGAGCAGCGCGTCAAACGTCCGCAGGGCGAGATCGGTCTTGCCCGTTCGGGTGGCGAGGTAGGCTTTGTTCAGATAACCTTCGGCATAGTCGGGATACAGGGCCAGCAGCTCATCGCACAGCGTGATGGCTTCATCGGGCTTGTCGAGACGGCCGCACACTTCGATGAGATAGATGCGGGCATGGTTGCTTTGCGGGTCGTTGGCGAGGATGTCGCGGAGGCGTTTGTACGCCGCCGCATAGTCCCCGCGCCCGATATCGGAAAGCGCCTCCTGCCAGATCGGGCGGTTCGCGTACCGTACCCGTTGCGAGCGAAGCCATCCCGTGCTGCCGTGAAACTCCGGCAATGACAGGGTGGTGGTGACGCCTTCGGCGCGCGTCGTCACGGCGGTCCCGATTCCCATCAGGCTTGCGGCCACCACGGCCAAGCCGGTCCATCGCCTATCCAGGGCGCTCATAATTTCTTCAACTCCTCTTCCACCTCGAGTCGGGTCATGAGATTGAGTTCCATGAGCACTTCGCCCAGCATCTTGCCTGTTCGTTTCTGCGTGCGCAGCGCCTTGCGTAGATCGTCCTCTTTCAGCCGTCCTGAGCGGAGGAGGTGTTCGCCCAGCCGCGGGCTCGTGGTGCGCGGGCGGCGCTCGGCGCCGTACCCGCGCTCGATGGCGAAGTCGATGTCGGCCGAGGAGGTCATCTGAAAAGCCACCGGCCGCGTGAGGTCCAGGGCCAGGGCCTTGCGCAGGACGCCCTGGTCCTCCTGGTCGGTGGCCAGGACCAGCACGTCGCCGCGCGTCTCCACGGGGAACACCCGGTGCTTGGCGGCCACGGAGCGCGGGATGAGGGCGAGCAGCGCGGGCGGCGTGGCGGATGGGTCCAGCTCCACGGCCTTCATATTCCGCTGCGAGGCAAGAACCGATACAAGATCCTCCTCCCAGACGGCCCCCATCTCGATCAGGATGTCGCCCAGTTTGCGGCCGGTGGACTTCTGCTTGGCCAGCGCGGCTTCAAGTTGCGTGGTGCTGATGATGCGCCGGTCCAGGAGCAGGTCGCCCAGTTTGCGGTGGAACGTGCGCAGTTGCGCCTCGGTCGGATAGGCATGAGCGGTCTTGCCCCACGCCGGCACCCGCCCCGATATGCGCGACTTCACGTAGCGGTGAATGGCTTTCACGGTGGCGCAGAAGTTCAGCAGGTTGCCGAAAAGCAGCCGGGGGATCGACAGCAGCGCATGCAGGGGGCCGTAGATGCGCCACACGGCTATCATGCGATTGAACAGACGCCAGACAAACAGCCCGATCACGACCGACATCAGCGAGTACCAGATTTCACCCGGCTCCACCAGCGGCGGGGTCGCCCGGGCCGGAATCCAGACCCCGATCTGCCAGCTCAGGAACCAGAAGGAGACGACGATATACCCCGCCACCGTGAGCAGGTTCGCCACGATCGACTTGCGGTCGCGGTACAGGAAGTAGTTCATCCCCCACGTGTCGGACCAGCCGTATGCCCAGCCCTGCAGGGCGATGCCCAGGATCCAGCGCGATTTCTGGTGCACGGCCGCCCAGAAAGCGGTCGGAAAGAATTCACGGGTCGCGATCGGCTCGGAGACCACGACTTCCTCGAGTTTCCCGGTGAGCCAGTGCCGTCGCTTTTCGGTCCGCTGCACGGCCTGCTGCAACAGGATCTTCCGGCCCGGCATGTCCTTGAGGCTCATGCCCAGGAGGTAATCCTCGGTCAGCGACCGGATGTCGAACAACTGGTTCTTACGCAGTTGGGCCAGATAGTCCATCGCCTCGCTGCTCAGCGCCGTGCCGACGCCCGCCGACGGAATGGTCGCCGCCAGGATCTCCCGCGCCCGCAGGTCCTTGGTGTGGTTCTCGGCGAATTCGTCCATGTACACGCCCACGGTGAAATTCGCCCAGCCCTGCTCGAGCGGGAATACCGGGAGTTGGACGAACGGGATTCGCGGCATGAGGAAGTTGTAGAACTTCAGCGACAGCGGATGGATGATGTCCTCGGCGTCATGGAAGAGGTAGATTTCGAACCGCGTCTGGTGGTCCCGCTCGAAGACCTTGATGCCCTGGTAGACCCAGTTCAGGCAATCGGCCTTGTTGGTGGGGCCGTCCGCGGGCGTCACGACCACTTCAATGTTCGGGTAGACTTCGCGGATCTTCTCCACCTCGAATTTGGTGGCCTCGTCGTTCGGGTAGGTGCCGACAAAGATGGTGTAGTTCTTGTACAGCACGGTATTCACCGTGTTCAACAGCATCCGGCTGATGACATTCGATTCGTCCCATGCGGGCACGATGATGACGATCGGTTTTTCCGGCACGGAATTCAGCTGTTCCTGGGTGACGGGACGGATGCTGCGCCGCTTGAAGAGGGAGCGGTAAAGCAGGCGCCCATAGTAGACCAGGTCCACCAGCAGATCATCGAGTCCGCTGAGAAGGTAGATCATCACCAGGGTGATGAAGAAGATTCTGAATGCCAGCCACAGACTAAAATTAAGGTCCATCGGGCACCTCGAAACGCCGCTTGATCATCTGAACGACGAGCCCTCTGCCCGAACATTCGTTCAGGCTGGCCTCGTCTTGTTACCGCATGCTATGCCACATGCCGCTTCCCTGCAAGCCAGTTTTCTTGGAAAGCTTGCGCGGGGGCGCAAGGCCCCTCTCTTTGGGTGTTAGCCCGTGAATCGTTTGACGGAATTGACAAGATTATACGGGATGGCCCTGCCGGGTTTCTTCCGGCGCGATTTCAAGGATGGCCTGCAGGTCGGCCGGAGCCAGCCGGAAGGGCGAGCCGCGTCCTTCGTAGAAACCGTGCACGGCAATGAGATGGATGTGCAGGTCGGAGAACGTGAGTTCCCGCCCGAGCCGGGTGTTGCGGACAATCGTGAACGCTTTCGAATGCAGCCCGCGTTCGCCGAAGGGGCAGGGCAGCCGGCCGCGCACGGAATCGACGCGCACCTCGAAATTCGGCGGCACCGTGACGAAATCGCCCAGCCCGCCGACCCCGGCCTCGCGCAGGCGGCGCATCCGGTCGGCAATGCGCGCATGGGTCAGGCCCAGGGCCTTGACCGTCTCGTGATCGTCGTCAAGCAACTGCGCCAGGTCGCGGGTCTCACCCCCGAGAAACCCGCTCAGGCTGATATGTCCCGGCCGCATTTCGCGCTCGGCTTTCTTCATGGGCGGCGTTTGTTTCATGGTATCTCCCCGGAGCGGGCCCGGCCGCCCCGCCAACGGCACGGCGGCGTTAGACACGCTATGCGAATTTGTCGTAGTAGATCAACTCCGCCGGAACGCCTTTCTTCTTCAGGACGGCGACGCAGGCGTCGATCAAGCCTGGACTGCCGCACAAATACGCCTCGACGTTTTCGCCGGATGTGATCTGCCGGTCCACCACCTCGGTGATCAGCCCGGTCTCGCCGTCCCAGGCGGTGACGGGCTCGGGCGCCGACAGCGCCGGAATGAAGCGGAAGTCCGCCAGTCGCTTCTCGAAGGCCCTCATCTCATCGACCAGGAACAGGTCCTTGGCGGTGCGCGCGCCGAAAAAATACCGGGCTTTCCGCGTGCAGCCCGTTTCCGCCATCTGGTGCAGAATGGCCTTGATGGGCGCCATGCCGGAGCCGCCCGCGATGCAGACGATGTCCCGGTTGGTGTCGCGCAGGTAGAAATCGCCGTAGGGCCCGTTCAGCGTCACCGGCTGGCCGACCTTGAGGTATTTGTGCACATAGGTGGTGCAGATGCCGTTCGGAACCAGCCGGATCTCCAGTTCCACGCGGTCCTTCTGCGAGGGGCTCGAGGCCACCGAATAGGCCCGGTAGACCGGTTCGTCGGTCAATTCGTAGGGCGGCACCTCGATCTGCACGAACTGGCCCGCGCGGCAGTCGATCGTCTCCCCCTCCGGCAATTGAAAAACGATCTCCTTGATGTCATACGTCAGGTCGCGCATGGCGCTCACCCGGGTCACGTACTGGCGCACCTTGAACAGGGCGGGATCGATCTCGATGCGCAGGTCCCGCTTGACCTTGAGCTGACACGACAACCGCGTGCCGTCCGTCTTTTCCCGGGCGGACAGCCAGGGCAGTTCAGTGGGCAGCACGTCGCCGCCGCCCCCGGTCACCTTGACCTTGCACAAGCCGCACGAGCCGCGCCCGCCGCAGGCGGACGGGATGAAGATGCCTTTTTCCTTCAACAGCCCCAGCAGCGGGCGGCCGCCGTCAACCACGAGTTCCTTCTCGCCGTTGATCGTGACCCGTCTTTCGCCGTAATTGCCGATGGTGGCCTCGCACACGAGGATGATCAGTGTCAGCCCCCCCGTGATCGCGCACGCCACTCCCAGTCCTATGAGCCAGTCGATGAGCATGTTGTCCTGAAGCGTCAGTTCGTCGTGATCATGCCGCTGAATCCCATGAACGCCAGCGCCATGATCCCGGCGACGACCAGCGCGATGCCGGGGCCTTCGAGGCCCTTCGGCAACTTGACGGCGTTCAACTTCTCCTGGCGGATGCCGGCCATGGCCAGGATCGCCAGCGCCCAGCCGAGCCCGCTGCCGAACCCGTACAGGCACGACTGCGCGAACGTGTACTTGCGGATGATCATGAACAGGCAGGCGCCCAGGATGGCGCAGTTGACCGTGATCAGCGGCAGGAAAATTCCCAGCGCCGCGTAGAGCGTCTCCGACGTCCGCTCGATGATCATCTCGACCACCTGGGTGAACGCGGCAATCACCACGATGAATACGATGAACGACAGGTATTCAAGATGCAGGGGGACGAGGATCCAGTATTGGACCAGCCAGTTCAGCGGGCTGGTCACCGCCATCACGAAGACCACGGCCGCGCCCAGCCCGAGCGAGGTCTTGATCTCGCGCGATACGGCCAGGAAGGAGCACATGCCCAGGTAGTTGGTGAGCAGGATGTTGCTCGTGAAGATGGCGGAGAAGAACACCGCAAACAAGCCCATCGACTCGTTCATGCCTTCTTCTCCTTGCCGGCTTCGGCTGCCGGCAGCACCCGCGCCCGGATGAACCAGATGAACAGCGCCAGCACGAAGAAGGCGCCCGGCGCCATGACCATGATGGACCAGTTGGTCCACCACGCGCCCATGACCTTGATCCCCCAGATGGTGCCCGACCCCATCAGCTCGCGGATGAAGGCGATGATCAGCAGCACGTACGAGTACCCGAGTCCTGCGGACGCGCCGTCCACCAGGGACAACCACGGCGGATTGCTGAGTGCGTACGCCTCCGTGCGGCCCATGACGATGCAGTTGGTGATGATCAGGCCCACATAGGGGCCCAACTGGCGCGAGATGTCCGGGTAGAAGGCGCGCAAAATGATGTCCACCACGATCACGTAAGCCGCGATGATCAACACCTCGATCATCATGCGGATGCGGGACGGGATCCAGTGGCGCAGGGCGGACACGGTGACGTTGGAGAGCGATGTGGCGAAAATAAGGCCCAGGCACATGACCAGCGTGTTGCGCATGACGTTGGTCACCGCCAGCGTTGAGCAGATTCCCAGGATCTGCACGAACACGGGGTTATTGGCCCCGAGGTTCGTTTTAAAGACTTTGACGGCCTTGTTCATGGCTCAACGGGGGCGGACTCGGGCTTCAGTTTTGCCACGCTTCGGTTCAGGATGTCCTCGACGGCCTTGGACGTGATCGTCGCGCCGGTGATGGCGTCAAACTCGGTTTCCTTGCCTGACCGGGTCCCTTCAGGCACGCGGGTGAACGGGCCCTTCTTCCCTTTGAACTGCGCCTTGAACCCGTCTTCCTCGATCCGGGCTCCCAAGCCGGGCGTTTCGCCCTGCTCGATGAACTCGATGCCTGTTACGCGGCCGTTGCCGTCGTCGAATCCGACCACCGCCCGGATGGGACCCCAGAGGCCCGCGCCGGACTCCAGCAACACGCGCCCGGCTGCCGTGCCCGCCTCGTCCAGCACCACAAAGGTTGCCGGCGGGCTGCCTTCCGGCCGGATGCGCGCCGTGTAGAGCGCCTCCACTCCCGCCGCGTCGGTCGGGACGGTCAGTCCGGCCGCCTTGAGCACGGCACGCCTGAGGTACAGCGAGGCGTTCGTGTGGATGCGGTCCGCCGTGGCCAGGTAGGCGCCCGCGACGGCACCCACAATGATCAGGGTTGACGCCAGCATGAACACCAGCGTCATGACCCGTTCACGTGTTTTGTTTCGGGCTGCCATTCCCATTCCACCTTTGTCCTGCGATTCCCAAGGTAGGGCCGGCTTTATGCCGGCCATGCACCTGGCCGGCATAAAGCCGGCCCTACCGGGCTTTCTGTCATTGTGTCTGCACACTCCCCGCATTGCGTGCCTTGGCGGCCGGGGCCGGTTTGCGCATCAAATCCATCTGTTTCAACCCGTAATCCATGATCGGCGTGAACATGTTGGCCAGAAGGATGGCGAACATGGTGCCCGCCGGCCAGGCCGAGAAGACGCCGATGGCCGACGACATCGCCCCGATGAAGGCGCCGTAGATCCAGCGGCCGACCGCATGCTTGGAGGCGGTGATCGGTTCCGTGGCAAAAAAGAACGCGCCGAACAGGAAACTGCCGGACAGGAGGGCGTGCAACGGCTCGGCCGCGCCCTTCACGTGGCCCAGCCACAAGCCGGACTGGACCAGGACGAAGCCGAGAATGGCCGACAGCGCCAGCCGCCAGTTGGCCGCTTTCTTCCAGATGATATAGAGGCCGCCCAGGACGGTCAGGAGGGCGCTGGTGCCGCCGATTGTGCCGGGTTCGATGCCCAGCACCAGTTCACGGAAGCCGAACACGCTGCCGGTCTTAAGTAACATGCCGGGCGTTGCCGTGGTCATCGCATCGACGCCCTGCCGTGCATAAGCGGCGAAGCCCGCCGCGCCGCCGCTGAACGGCACCGCCCACTGCGCCGTCATGAAGTTGCCGAAGCTGACGTAGATGAAGGCGCGTCCCACCAGGGCCGGGTTGAAGACATTCTTCCCGAACCCGCCGAACATCATCTTTCCGAACGCCACGGCGAACACGGCGCCGACCCCCACCATCCAGATCGGCAGGGTGGGGGTGAGGCTGAGCGCGAAGAGCGTGTTGGTCACGAATACGGCCGAGGTCACGGGCTGACGGGCGGATCGCAGGAACAGGTATTCCGTCAGGAACCCGGCGGCGTTGGCAACGGCGACGATGACCAGCACGCGCCAGCCGAAGAAATAGATGCCGGACAGCACGATGGGGACCAGGGCATAGAGCACCTGGGTCATCGGCGCCTGCCACTTGATCAGCGGTTGGGCGGCGGCGGCCGGCTTCTGGACTGGTGCGTTATCGGCCATCAGGGTTGCGTCACACGGTCATGATTGTTCTTTGAAGACGATGTCAATGGCGAGACCTGCGGCCAGCAGGAGGGCGGCGAGGCCGGGGTTGGCGGGCATGCCGTCGGCCAGGGCGATGATGTAGTTGTCCGCCGAGGTGAAGAACTCCCGGCCGATGCCGGCCCACTGTTTGGTGACGGTGCCAAGTTCCTTGCCGTCGGCCGCCAGCATCTTGAAATTCCAGCCCTTCCAGTCGCCCTTGATTTCAGCCACCTGGCTGTTCTGGCTGTCGAACACGTAGAAGCCGCCGCCCAGCGAAAAGACCTTGCTCTTGAGGTAGCCGATTTCGTGTCCGTCGCGGTCCAGCACATGGACCTTGGAGCGCAACAGGGTGAAGCCGCGGCGGATGGCCAGCAGGGCGGGGGCATTCTCGCGCTCGAACACCTCCACGCGCGTCGGCAGCATCTGTTTGTTCACCAGTAGTCGGAGCAGGTGCATGAACCAGCCGGCCTGTTCCTGGGCGAAGCCGATCGGCTGCCCGGTTTCCGGGGCATAGATGTCGTAGCGGTCCGTCAGTTTCAGAAAAGCGACCTGCTCTTTGATCAAGTAGGTTGTGCGGCTAAGCATCGGGCTCCTTATCTACGGACTGACTCCTGACGGCCTGAGAAGCAACCGCCTGTTTATTACACGGCTTGGGGCCGGCGGTCAACCGCGCGTCGAGGGGGTCAGTTCCTCAGAAAACTCAACGGCACGTTCTCCGGGAGCGGCTGAGGAGTCGG
>CAZTAJ010000020.1:29981-49279 GCA_964611575.1 uncultured Verrucomicrobiota bacterium | reverse complement strand
ACCCAGCACCGGATCGTTGGGGCTTCATTTTTGGAACATCTCGATCAGGATATCGAGCACACGTTCTGCCGCCGACGGGGAGAGTCGCCCCAGCTTCTTGACCAACCGGGTCTTATCCACGGTTCTCAACTGGTCCAGTACAACTTGCCCTTCAACGCCCTGGAACGTGCATGCCACACGTGTTGGGTAATCACGTCCCTTCGTCGTCATGGGCGCGATGATTACCGTGCCGATATGATGGTTCATCTCGTCCGGCGAGATTACCATACAAGGACGAGTCTTCTTGATCTCGTGTCCGATCGTTGGATCGAGCGCAACGAGGAACACATCGAAGCGACTCACTTCCATTGCCATTCCTCGTTATCCCATCGTGTGGGAATAGGCACTGGGTCGAGTAACTTGTCGTCCCCCTGGCGGGCCATAAACTCGAACGCTGCGCCCCAGCCGGCTCGAGGGCGTCGGGGTGAATGGATGAGGATCATGCAATCCTGCACATCCATCTCCACTTCTTCGGCAAGGCCGCACTGTTCTATGAACGGCTTAGGTATCCGAACTCCACGCGAGTTCCCGATGGGTATCAATGTCGTTTTCATACCAGCAATGTAGCCACATTGTGATTACGCGTCAATATCCATCTCTTTGTTGCCCCAACCTTGTATTAGCCGTCACGCATAGCACAGGTAATGATTCCTGTTTGTGCCCAAACCGTCAACCTTGGTTCGGCGCGGGGTGGCGCCACTGAATACCAATCCGAAGTGGCCGGAGGGGTTTGTCGCTGCGTTACGGGAGGCGGGAGCACGGGAAAAGATGATCCCGTTTCTGTTGACCTGAGTGCGCCGCTTCTTTGCACGGTTTCCCGGCCGGAGTCGCCGTGACCTGGGACATCGGCGCTTCCCTGAATGGTCGCGACCCATCGATCGCCCCCACCGACCGCTGCACTCGTTCAAGGCTTCGTAGCTGACATCGGCCGGCCGAGCGCCTCGACGATCACCTTCTTCAGGGGTTCATGCACATGGCCGTTGGTGGCCATGAAGCACCAGCGGTGGGGCCCCAGCGAGGCCAGCGTCTCCGTACGGCCGCCGGCGCGTTCCACAATGAGCCCCGCGGCGGCAATGTCCCACGTGTAGATGCCCGATTCGAAGTATCCGTCCGCCTGCCCGGCGGCGACCCGGCAGATATCCACGGCCGCCGCGCCCATCACCCGGGTCTTCTGGGTCGAATCGGCGATGGCGCTGAAGACGCTGAAGCGTTCGCCGCGCGGGTTGATCTTCTGGTCCAGGCCGGTCATGACCATGGATTTGGCAAGCATAGTGACGTCCGACACCCGCAGAGGCACGCCGTTGCAGAGGGCCGGGCCGGACCGGGTGGCCGTGTAGAGTTCGTTGGAATCCGCGGCATGCACCGCCCCGGCCAGGGTCCGGCCGTCAAGCCGCACCGCAATGGAACAGCACCAGTGCGGCAGGCCATGCGAGAAATTCACCGTACCGTCGATGGGGTCGATGATCCACTCAAACCCGGGCGTGGGTGGCGGCGATTCCGGGCCGTGCCCGGCCGACTCCTCGGCAAGGACCGCATGGTCGGGAAAATGCGCTCGGATCCGTTCGATGGCGATGACCTGGCATTCGGTGTCGAGGGAGAGCTTCACGTCGTGGGCGAAATCCTGCGCGACCTCAAGGCGGCGGTCGCGGTGACGGCGGGCATGGTCCGTGGCGGCGCGGGTCGCCTCCACGGCGGCGGCCAGCAGCCGGTTCTCCAGGTCCGGGGTCGATGCAACCGGGGCGGGCATGGGCATCATCCGGGGGTCGCGGGCGCAGGCGGTGGGGTCGCGCCCCGGCGGGCAGCGGCCTGCATTTCCTTGTTCTGCTCGTATTCGGCGAACTTCATGGACACGACCTTCGAGATGCCGGTTTCCTGCATCGTGACACCGTAAATCGTGTCGGCGGCGGCGATGGTGCGCCGGTTATGGGTGATGACAATGAACTGGGACTGTTTCAGGAAGTCGGCCAGCACCTTCACAAACCGGCCGATATTCGATTCGTCGAGGGCGGCGTCGAGCTCGTCCAGCATGCAGAAGGGACTCGGCTTGATCATGTAGATCGAGAACAGCAGCGCAACGGCTGTCATGGTGCGCTCGCCGCCCGACAACAGGGAGACGCTCTGCAGCCGTTTGCCGGGCGGCCGGGCGACGATGTCGATGCCGCTTTCCAGGATGTCATCCTCGCTCACCATGACCAGTTTGGCCGAGCCGCCGTTGAAGAGGCGTTCGTACATGACCTGGAAGTTCTCGTTGATCTTGGCGAATGTCACGGAAAACAGTTCCGCCGTGGTCTGATTGATCTTGCGGATCATCTCGAGCAGTTGCTGCTTGGCGTTGATCAGGTCGCTTTGCTGGCTGGTCAGGAAGGCGTAGCGTTCCTCCAGCTCCTGGTACTCCTCGATGGCCACGAGGTTGACCGCGCCCATGGCGTCGATCTTGCCGCGCAGTTCGGCAATGGCTTTGTCGTAGGGAATCGGGCCTTCAACGGGCGCTTCGCCCTCCCACTCCGGCTCGGGGGCGGCGGCGATGTCTTCGAGCGTGGCGCCCCATTCGGAGGTGACACGATCGGCCAGATTCTGGCGGCGCATACGATTCTCGGCGAGTTTGACGTCGAGTTGTCCGCGCTCTTCGCGGAGGGTATCCGCCGCCTCGCGTTTGCCGGTGATGTCCGCCTCGAGCAGGGCCAGTTGTTTGGCCTTCTCGGTCCGGCCCACCCGGAGGGTGTCGAGTGTCCGCGTGAATCCGGCGGCGCTGGCCTCGAGCGTTGAAAGCTGGGCTTCGGCGGCCGCGGTGGCCTGGGTCAACTGGGCGATGGTCTTCTCGTACTGCACGACGCCCTCGGAGCGCGACTTGATGACGGACGCCAGTTCAACGAGGCGACGTTGGAGCGGTTCCTGTTGGGCAGTCAGGTGTTCGGCCTGCTGCCGGGCTTCCGAGAAGGCGACGCGGGCCTCGGTGGCCTCGGCCTGCAAGCCCGACCGCTTGCGTTCCATTTCCTGAAGCTCGCGGGTGAGGCTCTCGATCCGGGCGTGCGACTCGGCCTGCTGGGTCCGGGCTTCGTCCATCTTGACGGCCAGGCCCTGGCGTTCGTCGTCCAGTCCGACCTGCTTGGTGAGATTCTCCAGTTCGAACCCGACGACGCCGAGGCGTTCCTTGGCCTGGCGGACCTCCTTGGAGACGATCTGGTATTCGCCCTCCTTCAACGCCACCGCGCGCCGTTGCTCGGTCAACAGGCGACCGGCATCCTGGATGTCGGATTCCAGGCGCTGCGCCATCTCCGCACTATCACGCAGGGTCTGGGTTCGGCTCTCGACGTCCGATTCGAGCGTGGCAAGCGATTCATGGAGGTCGGTGAGTTGCAGACGGCGGGTGAGGGGATTGCTGGCACGGGCATCGGCGGTCCAATACTCGAACGCGCCGCTGGAATGGGCTACGATGCCGGAACGGGTCACCACGATGGACGTGGCGGGCACCTCGGCGGGAACGGCGGCGGGAGTGTCCACTACGAAGACGTTGGCCAGCAGGCGTTCGATGAGCGGTCGCACGAAAGGCGTGGTCTGCACCAGCTCGAACAGCCGGCGGCTGCCCGAGGGCGCCGCCACCGGCGCCGGGGCCGCATCGACGGCTTGCACGGTCAGGATGCGGGCCGGGCCGCCTTTGCGCTTGTGGAGTTCCGTCAGGGCTGCCAGGGCGTCCGGGGCATCGGCGAGGACCACCGCATCCAGCCAGGCCCGCAGCACGGCCTCGAGCGCCAGGCGGTACTCCGAGGCGATCTGCAGATGGCTGGCCAGCGCTCCCAGCACGGCCTGGGCGTTCAGTCCAAGGGGGTTGGCGGCATCCAAGATCAGCCGGGCGCCTTCGGGGAAGTCCTTCGCCGACTGTTCGTCCGCTTCCAGGATCTCGATCTGCGCCTTCTTGACGGCGATTTGCGACTGCGCCTCGGCGGATAGCCGCCGCAGGGTTTCCAATTCGCCGGTCTGCTGCTGGCGGCGGGCCTGGAGTTCGGCCGACCGGTTTTCGCGGCGCTCGAGTTCCTGCTGCAGGGTGCCGAGGTGTTCCGCGATGAGTCCGAGCTGGGCCTCGTTGTCGTTGGCCACCCGCGCGATCTGGGCGTGCTCGGCGGCGAGACGTTCGCGACGGACCAGTGTGGCCTGCTGGCGGACCTCGATCTGCCCGAGCTGATTCTGCAGCGTGGCGATCGTGTGATCGCGCGTCATGGCCTGCTGCCGCAGGTCCTGGATGGTGTGCCGGGTTTTCTCGACATGGGCCTCGTGGGCGAGGAGCGTGTCGTTCTTCTGTTTCCAGTCCAGTTCGGCCTTGTCGCGCGCCGTTTGGATTCTGGCCAGGGAGGCGACGATTTCCTCCAGCGACCGGCGCTGTTGCTCGGCCTGCGTCTGGGCGAGCGTGCCGTCGCGTTTATCCCGCTCGGCCAGGTTGAGCAGTTCCTGGACGCGTTCACGATTGATCCGGATCAGGTCGTGATTGTGTTCGAGGCGGGTCTGGGCGGCTGCCCGGTCTTCGGTGGCCTGGGAGATGGCCTGCTCCGTGTCCGCCAGGGCGGTGCGCAGGGCGCCTTCCTGCTGGGCCGCCTTCTGCGTATCGTCCTGCATGACCTGGATCTTGCGGTTCAACTCCGCGATGGTCGTTTCGAGCGATTGCAGGTCCTCGCCCATCTGCTGCAGGCGCCGTCCGGTCCAGAATGTATCCAGCTTGCACAGTTGATCGCGCAGTTCCTTGTAGCGGCGGGCCTTGCCGGCCTGGCGCTGCAGCGACCCGATCTGGCGTTTCACCTCGCGGATGACGTCATCCAGGCGCAGGAGGTTGGCTTCGGTCTGCTCCAGTTTGCGGAGCGCTTCCTTCCGGTCGGCCTTGAAACGCGTGATCCCGCTGGCCTCCTCGAAAATCTCGCGACGATCTTCAGGGCGGGAACTGAGCACCTGATCGATGCGGCCCTGTTCCATCAGCGAATAGGAGGAGGTGCCGATGCCGGTGTCCATGAACAGGCGTGCGATATCCTTGAGGCGGCAGGCCGTCTTGTTCAGGAAGTACTGACCCTCGCCCGAGCGGAAGACCCGGCGGGTCACGGTGACCTCGTTGTAATCGGTGCCAAGCGTCTTCTCGCAGTCGGCAAAGGTGATGCTGACTTCGGACATGCCCAGTGGCTTGCGGGCGTCGGTGCCGTTGAAGATGCAGTCCTCCATCTTGGACCCGCGCAGGGCTTTGGCGCTGGTTTCGCCCAGCACCCAGCGGATGGCGTCGGCGATGTTGCTCTTGCCGCAGCCATTGGGCCCCACGATGGCGGTCATGCCGGGCTCGAAGCGGAGCAGGGTGGGGTGCGCGAAACTCTTGAATCCGACGATTTCGATGGATTTCAAATACACCGGGCAACTCCTGGTCAATGCGGCCGTGACCGCGCAAAAAACGGGGCTTAGGAATACCATGCCCCCCGCGGGGCTTCAATCCAAAATCGCCGGACCAGAAAACGCGCATGCGGCTGTGCGGCAGCTAAAGAACTGGTCTGAGAACGCCCGACAACCAACGTCGAACACTCAACGCCCAAGTTGGCAAGAAGTCTGCCCTTCCCGTTGGAAGTTGGTTGTTGGGCGTTGGTTGTTGGATGTTTCTGGTTTCCAGAGGAGGCAAGCGATGGGGAAGCGTCTCGACGTGACCGGGTCCGCGGATCAAACGACGGTCGGCATCACCGTGCGTACCGGGCGTTTGGGGAGCACCACGCTCATGCCCAGGACCACCACCAGCACGATCCCCAGGATGGCCAGCGCGAAGCAGGCGCTCGTCAGCGACATGAGCCCGCTGACCTGCTGCGGAATTCGCCCCGATGTTATCCCCATCACGGCGCTTTTGCGGATCACGTAACTCAACACCCAGCCGGTGCCGTAGATGGACCCGAGAATGCCGGCCGCATTGAACATCTGGAGAAAAACGCTCATCCAGCGTTTCACCGAACTGCGCCCGTTCCACGACATATGCACCTCCTTGACCGGCATCATGAAGGCCAGGAGGATGTAATACAGACCGCTGATGCTTGTACCCGGAATTCCAGCAACCATGCGTCAATGTCCTTTCTCGTAAACCGTCAGGGTTTCCCCCAAAACCACTTCCTGCCACAAAGCCTCCAACATGAAATAGCTGTTCACGGTGCGGAGGACGAAGAAACTCGGCAAACTGGCGAGCGCCTTGAGGAACTCCCCGCGCCGGGCCGCCTGGATGAGCACGGGGAAGGCCACGGCGGGGCCATCGATCAAGTACCACAGCAGGAAAAACGGGCTGACGAAGATGGCCAGCAACGGGAACAGCACGAGGTAGGCGAGGGTGGCCACGACGGCGTCCCACAATACCACGGCGATGGCCGAACGCAGCATGGGGATATGGACGACGTCGCGCCAGTGCAGGCGCACGTTCTGCACGAATCCATGCGACCAGCGGCGCAACTGCTTGCTCATGAAGTTGAAGTCGTGCGGCTCCACGGGATAACAGACCGCTTCCGGCAGGAAGCGCACCCCGAGCCCGCTGTGGTAGAAACTCCACGTCAGGTCCATATCCTCGGCCATGGTGCGCGTGGGCCATCCGTTATTCGCGCGCAGGGCGGAGGTGTGGTAGACGGAAAAACAGCCCGAGGAGATCAGGGGGCGGTCATAGTAGTCCTGGATCGGCTTGTAGAAGGAGAAGGCGAACAGGTACTCGATATAGCGCCCGCGCTCCCAGACCGTCCGGACATAGCGGGGCAGCACCATGCCGCAGGCGGCGCATATCTTCGGGTCATGAACGGCCGGGATGAGTGTCTCGATGGCGTCGGGGGCCAGGGTGGTGTCGGCGTCGATCGCCATGGTGTACGGGGTCTTGACGAGGGTCAGCCCGAAGTTCTGGGCGCCGGCCTTGGTGCCGGTATTACGGGGCGGGCGGACAACCGTGACGCCGAACGACCGGGCGATCTCGGACGTGTTGTCCGTGGAGCAATCGTCGATGACGATGATTTCCTCCGCCGGCAGGGTCTGTGCCGCAAGGCTGCGCAAGGTATCGGCAAGGGTGGTGGCCTCGTTATAGGCCGGCACCAGCACCGTCAGATGACTACTTTCTATGTCGCTCACGTTTTTATGGCCTATGTTCATCCGTTCGCCAGAGTGCAGAACGCAGCGGCATTCCGGTGTGTTCGTGGCATCAGACGGGACGTTGCTGCCGGACGGCCCCCATGAGGATCCGTCATCAGGTGCTGATGAACAAAAAAGCGCAAGACAGTCTCAAATCGACGTGGGTGAGTCAAGCGCACGTTTGGCGCGCGTTTGGCTCTCGGTCCGCCTGACCCCTGATCCTCGCCTTGAATTCCTTGGTGCGGTGGCGTATTATGGTCGTGTGTGATTAACCCGGACAGGAGACCGACAATGACAAGAGCACTATGGATGGCGATGGCGGTGGTGGTGGCGAGCGCGTTCACGATGCGGGCGGAGGAGCCGGTTGCGGCTGCCCCGGCGAAGCCTGAGGCCAAGGCGGCTTGTGCAGTCACCAAGGGCTGTCCGGCTTGTGCGGCATGCAAGGATGCCGGCAGCGTATGCGCCGCGTGCATGACCAGGAAATGTCATGTGCTGGCCGTCAAGGATGGCAAGGCCCAGTGCTGTGCGTGTCCCAAGGACTGCAAGTGCACGGTTAAGGAAGGCGATACGAAGTGCAGTTGCGGCAAGGACGTCCAGTCTTGCGATCTCAAAGGCAAGTTTGTCTGTGACTGCGGGGCGGACTGCACGTGTAACCGGATTGCCGCCAAGCCCGGCAAGTGCGGTTGCGGCAAAGAGATGAAGGAAGTCAAGTAACCCGCGGCGACGGGTATATGGAGAGGGCCGCTCCCGGTGAGCGGCCCTTTTGTCTTGTGCGGGCCTGTGCCCCCCCTATGAAAGACTGCGATACCTGCGGCAACGAGATCCCGGATGCATGCATGCTGTGCCAGTTCTGCGGCTCACGGCAGACATCGGCGGCGGGACGTGCCGCCAGCCCGCGTGAACCGGTCCGCACCATCAATGTGGAAGACGGCATGCCCACCGTGGAACAGGCGCTCGCGCGTCTCGACCGGGAACTATCGCTTGCCCGGCAGTCCGGGGCACGCGTGATCCGGGTCATTCACGGATGGGGGTCGAGCGGCACGGGCGGTCGGCTGCGCCTGGCCTGCCGCGCCTTTCTGGGTCGGGAACTGACGGCGGGGCGGATCCGGCGCATGGTGGAGGGGGACGACTACTCCAGGGCCGCGAACATGGGCCGGGACCTTCAGCGCCGGTGTCGGGACCTGCGCGACAGCGAACGATCGGACCGGCACAATCCCGGCATCACATTCGTCGAGCTCTGACCCCGGGGCGGTGGTCAGCGGCCGGTGTTTGCGCGGCGGTAAAAAGTGCCGGCGGTTTCCACGGCGGCGGCGGCGACGGCATTGCCGCGCGCGTTCCAGTGCCGGTCGCAGGCGAGATAGCAGCTCTCCCAGCCCCCGTCCGCCGCCCGGATCGCCGGGAGCAAATCAAGGTAGTCCATCCCGAGCGCCGCACACAGTTCGCGCAGTTTCCCGGGGAGCGGCGGTTCGCCCGCCTTTGCGCAACGCCGGAAGTCCGTGTCGCACGGGATCGTCAACACCAGGATGGGCCTGCCTCCGGCCTCACGCCGCAGTTCCGTGAGAACCTTCTCCAAACGCGCCCATTGGGCAGGCGTGAAATCGAAATAGCCCGCATAGTCCGGCTTGACGGTGGATGCCCGATGCCGCTTCATGCTCTTCAGGTACTTGATCAGGTTGCCGGTATAGGTGAATTGCCGCACCGCATTTTCAGCGAGGCGTGCCAACAGGGCGTCGTGCGCTTTCGGCAGGTACTCGATCCGGTAATCCGGCGCCTGTCCGACCCAGTACGGCCGCAGGCGTCCGCGGTGCATCTCGCGCCCGTAATCGTAGTCATCATCGAGGAAATCGTTGTCCGGCAGCAGCGCCACAATCACGGCGTCATGTTCGAACCGGCGGGCGAGCGTCTTGTAGAGCAGGTACTCCTGCGTGGGCCCGAACGAGCCCGAGGTGCCGAAGTTGAGGTGTTCCAGGCCGGTGGCCCGCTCCAGGCGGTCGCTCAGGCGGTCTTCCGTCGCGACACCCCAGCCTTCGACGAAGGAATCGCCCAGCACCACGACGCGGCGGCGGCCTTGCGCTGAGGGGTCGCGTTCCCGGTCGCGCATGCCGTGGGCATTGGCGCGGTAGGTGACGTGGAAGCAGGCCGACACATGCTTGTAGACCGAGTGCGGTGCATGCCAGACCCCGAAGACCGGGTTGATATCGGCCCAGAACCGGGACCACACGTTCCCGAGGCAATAGGACGGACGCTGGATCGGGAGGAGCCCCCGGGCACAAAACAATGCCAGGCCGGCTTCCAGCAGGACAAAGGTGAGGACGAGGCTGAATCCTGTGCCCAACAGTTGTTTGCGCCAGCGGTTCATGGGAGGAGTGGGGACTGCCTAGGGTTCAGGGGGCGGCGGTTCACGCGTTGGGGGTTGGGTGGGGCAGCGATCCAGCCTGCGCCGCGCAGCCAGGTACGCGATGCCGGCGACGGAAATGGCGAAGCCGGAGACGATAATCAGGCCATGCACGATAAACCCCGACGCGATGGCGTCCACGCGGCTGACGCCGCATAACACGTAGCCGACGGCCCAGCCGGCCTCCAGCGTGCCGATGCTCCCCACCATGTTGATGGGCAAGAGGCCGGTGATCATCTCGCCGGATGACGCCAGCATGTTCTTGAAGAATCCGATATCGATGCCCATGCCCCGCATGGTTACGTAGAAGAAGGCGTAGATGGCGGTCTGCGTCAACAGACTCGTCAACGGGATCCAGAGGTAGCGCCGCAGGGCCCCGAGGGCGGTGAGCTGGCCCTGCATCTGAACGGTGGCAGCGACCAGACGGGCGGCTGGCTCAACACCGCGTGCGCCGAAAAGGCGTCCCAAGACAGGCAGCACCCGGCCCGCCGTCCTGAGGAGCAGCGGGAGGGCGCCGAAGGCGGCCAGCAGCAGCCCGGTGAGAATCAGCAGCGCGCAGGCCATCGAGGCCGCCAGACGGCTTTCCAGGTCGGCGCCCACCATGGCCAGCGACAACAGCATCAGCAGGGCGATGCTGAGCGTATCATAGAGGCGCACCAGCACGAGCGAGATGGCGCCGGAGGCCAGGCTTTGGTTCATGAAGGTCCTGACCAGCAGGGGCAGGGAGAGTTCCCCGCTCCGGAAGGGGAGGATGTGATTGAGGAAGGCATGCACCCCCGATACAGCGGTCAGGGTTCCATAACGCCGATCCTGCAGGATCAGGCCGAGTCGGATGCCGCGGAAGACCGTGGCGGCCAGGTAGAGCATGACAATCGCCAGCACTTGCAGGACGGTCAACCGGGTGGCGAGCCGGGCCAGGTCGGCGAAGCGGATCTGGGTGAGCAGCCAGGCCAGCAGCGCCAGCGAGATCGCGACGACCGTCAGGGTCGGGATCCAGGTTCTGGTGCGGGACAGGCTCATGGCGTGAGTGGCGGGCGGACCGGACCGTCGTCGCGGTGGAAGAGGTCAAACTCCACCGTTGGCATATCGGCAGGCTGAATCTGCATGGCGAGATCGTGCAGACTGGCCGGCTCGTGCCCGGCGCGGCGCAGGGTGTCGACCAGCCTTTGCGTGCAGGCCAGCCCGCCGGACCAGCGTCCGATGACATAGACGGCGCGCAGGGCCAGGGGAAGGCGGGAGAGGGCCGCCGAATGGGCATACAGGTTATGGAAATGTCCGTCGATGATGAGCGGGGCGCAGCCCGCGACCGGGGATCTTGCGGCCGCCGAGCGCCGGATCAGCCTGGCGCTCAGCGCGGGCCCCAGGAGGTTGATGAACGAGAGCCCGGCGGGCATGTCGGGGGTCAGCAGCGCCACCGGGAATTCGGCCAGATTCAAGCCGGCCCACCGGAAGGGGGTGCGGGGCAGGGCGGAGAAATCGTAGCGGCCCGGCCGCTTTACCGGGAATACCGTTGAGTCATAACGGTAGCCGAGCCGGTCGAGGAGTCTCAGATCTTCCGCACTGATGATGCCCAATGGGGCTCGGTAGCCGGCGGGGGCGCGGCCGAACCGCCGGCGATAAGCCGCGGTGCCGCGCTCGATCTCCTCGGCATGGGAATTGTACATGGTGCCGAAGTCCCGGGTGGCGTGCGCATAGCCGTGCAATTCCACGGCGGCGCCGGCGGCGGCCAGGAGATCGATGATGCGGTGCCCCTGTTCGATGAGGCGTCCGGTCACGAAGGCGGTCACCGGAATGCGCTCGGTCCGGATCCAGTGGAAAAACGAATCCGCCTTGTCGAGGATGGCCGCCGTGGCGCTGCGTCCATAGTCCGACTCCACATCCAGCGTCAGGCAAAGCGCCGGGGGTGAAGCGCGGCCGGCGGGCGGTGAGGGGGATGGAGTCATGGGTTGTGGGCTAGTAGATAAAGAGCCGCTTACTCCATGTCAAGCATCCCCCTCGCCGGCGGCTCGGGCGTGGCGTGGTCCGGCGCCGGCGGCGGGCAGCGCCGCGCTTGCCTGAACCGCGAGCAGGGGCGTATGCTGCGGCCCGTGCAGGTGCGAAAAACGGAGGAAGCATGGCGCGTTGTGTCGATGGCGAACCGGTGAAGGCCCTGGTGTTGATGTCGGGTGGACTGGACAGCCGCCTGGCAGTCTGCGTCCTGAAGGCACAGGACATCGAGGTGGCCGGCATCAGTTTCGTCAGCCCGTTTTTCGATGCGACCAAGGCTGTCCAGGCAGCCGATGCGCTGGGTGTTCCGTTGCGGGTTGAACCCTTCACCGACACGATTGTCGCGCTGGTGGAGCATCCGCCGCACGGGTTCGGCGGCAACATGAATCCCTGCATCGACTGCCATGCGGCCATGTTGCGCCGGGCGGGGCAGATCATGGAAGGCGAGGGGTACCGGTTCCTTGCGACCGGCGAGGTGCTCAATCAGCGTCCGATGTCCCAGACGTTCCGGAACCTGGCGGTCGTAGCGACGGAATCGGGGTACGCGGATCGGATCGTGAGGCCGCTGAGCGCCAGACTGCTGCCGGAAACGGAGGCGGAACGGCGGGGCTGGGTCGATCGCAGCCGCCTGCTGGACATCGAAGGCCGCAGCCGGAAACGCCAGCTTGCCCTGGCCGCCGAATACGGGCTCAAGGATTGGCCTGCAGCGGCGGGTGGATGCAAACTGACCGAACCCCATTTTTCCGCGCGATTGAGGGAGTTGAAAGCCCACGAGGGATTGCGTGACGTGGAAAATATCCGCTTGCTGCGGTTCGGGCGTCATTTCCGGTTGAGCGCCGGCGTCAGGCTGATTGTCGGCCGGGATGCGCAAGACAATGAGGCGCTGGAGCAGGCGGCGCTGGCCGGTCGCCACGGTGTGCTGCGCATCGTGGATATCGCGGGCCCGACGGCGCTGCTGACCGCCACGGCGACGGAGGCGGAGATTGCCTGCGCGGCCGGCATTTGCGCCCGTTACAGCGACGCGGGCGGCCGCCCCGTGGAAATCGAAGTCACCACGGGAGCCGGGGTGAGCCGGAGGCTGGTCACGGGGGCGGCGCCGGAAGCGATTGACCCCCTGAGAATCGGCTGAGCCGGCCTATCGGCTGCTTGCCGGAGCCGCGCGCCGTGTCTTGGCCGGGAAAGGCTGCGCGGCGGGAAGCACCGTCCATGCCTCGGCGGTCATCGTGGTGGCGGCCTCGGCCCAACCCAATTCCATCCGGACGGCTTTCGGCAACGGCTGCCGTGACGACGGGGTCCAACGATTCGTCCAGGTCGCGCCGACCAGCACGCTGACGTCGAACGAGGCGGCGCCGCGGAAGATGACGCCGGTTTCAGTGGCCGGGCCGGGTGCCGGTGCATCAAGCCGGACGGCTTCCCGCACCAGGACGGGGGCATCGTCGTGCGGACCGGGCGGGACCCGCCGGTACTGCACACGCCAGACGCGCAGCCGGGTCAACTCGGTGGCATCGTCATCGAGTTGTGCCGTGGTCAGGATCAGATCGGTGCGGGTGCCCTCCAGGCCAGCGGCGGGGATTCCGGTCGTTGTCTCCAGGAAGAAGGGCGGCGTGCTGGTGAAAACCGTGGGCAACGCGCAGGCGATGTCCCGCCGCAGCACGTCGAGCGCCTGCAGGGCGTCGTGGCGGCGCGACTCCGTTTGCCGGCGCTGGGAGGCGGTGATGGTCAGGAACACGGACAAGGCGGCAGCCGTCACGAGCGTGGCGGCAGCCATGGCCACCAGCAGTTCGACCAGGGTGAACCCCCGGGCGGCGGGACACGGGCAAACGCGGCGGGACATGCCGGGTGGTCTACAGCACCCTGATGATGAAGAAGACCAGTGCAACGACGACCAGGACCCCCAGGACTGCGGTGACGATCGCCCACGGTTTGCGGCTATCCCGGCGCGAGCCGAAGGGGGACGCGGTCTTGAACGTCTCGGGCACCGCGACCGGTTCGGACATCACTTCGACACGGGTGGTGGTGCGGGACGGCGTGGAGTCCGACGCGACATCCTGTCCATCGAACATCAATTCGACGGCGCCGACCTGAATGATGTCCTTGGGCCGTAGCACGGCCTTGGTGACGGGCGCGCCGTTCAGGCGAGTGCCGTTGGTGGACCCGAGATCAACCAGCGTGTAGGTGTGGCCATCGCGCGTGATGCTGCAATGGCGTCCCGACACCGCTGCGTCATCGACGGTGATGGTGTTATGGGCATTGCGCCCGATGAACACTTCCTCGCGATCGAGATCGACCTTTTGCCCCTTAAGTAAGCTGGACATTCCGATAAGGACAGCCATAACGATTCCTTTCGCGGGTCAACGGTTTGAATACTGTCACGATCATCCAAGGGTGTCAATCGCTGCGGGGTGATGCGGGGGTGGTGAAATGGCCGTGCGCGACGGGGATCGGGGAGTCGGCCGCAGTTGCGCTGGCAATGCGGCGCCGAGGTGTGGCATGATGCAGCGCGTTGCCGGCAGGTGCCGGTGCAGGAGGCTGCCATGGAACTGGGACGTTATTCAATCGGGATGGGGGATCGGTTTGGACGCGAGGGCGCGGCTCAGTTGCGCGCCGTGATCCAGGCGCGGGATCTCGGGGTGGATATCACGCCGGTGTGGAACAAGTCCAACCGCGAGCACGGCATCATCGGCACAACGCCGGCCGATACCCGCCGCGCGGCGGATGCGGCCGTGCAGGCCACCGGGTGGGCGTCGCCCTATTTCGTCGATGCCGACCACATCAACCTCAAGACGGTGGACGGGTTCATGGCGGCCAGTGATTTCTTCACGCTGGATGTCGCGGATTTCATCGGCCAGGCGCCGACGGACGCCGACCTGAACGCGTTCGTGGAATCCAACCGGCGGTTCGTCGGGCGCCTGGTCATCCCCGGCGTCCCGCAGTCGGTCGACGTGACCGATCGGACCCTGGCCGACATCGGCCGGAAGTACCTGGTCGCCGTTCGGGAGGCCGCTTCGACCTATCGCCGCATCGCGGGCGTCAAGGGAGCCGGGACGTTTGTGACCGAGGTGTCGATGGACGAATCGGCCGAGCCGCAGACGCCGGTGGAGTTGTTCTTTATCCTGGCGGCCCTGGCCGCGGAGGGTGTGCCGGTGCGCACGATCGCGCCCAAGTTCACGGGGCGGTTCAACAAAGGCGTCGACTACGTGGGCGATGTCGGTCGGTTCACGCGCGAATTCGAGGACGATCTAGCGGTGATCGCGCATGCCGTGAAGACGTTCGCCCTGCCGGCTGACCTGAAGTTGAGCGTGCATTCCGGGAGCGACAAGTTCTCGCTCTACCGTCCGATTTGTCGCTTGCTGAAGCGACATGACGCCGGTGTGCACCTCAAGACGGCCGGCACGACCTGGCTGGAAGAGGCCGCCGGCCTGGCCCTGGCGGGCGGGGCGGCCCTGGCCTTGGCGAAGGAGGTCTATGTGGGCGCGCTGTCGCGGTTCGACGAAATGTGCAAACCCTACGCGAGCGTGATCGACATCGATCGCGCCCGCCTGCCGACGCCGGCCGCCGTGACGGGGTGGAGTGGCGAGGCGTTTGCGGCGGCCCTGCGCCACGACCCGGCGAACCCGGCCTTCAACCCGCACCTGCGCCAGTTGATCCACGTCGGTTACAAGGTTGCGGCGGAGAAGGGCGGCGCGTACCTGGCGGCGGTCGAGGCCAACCACGCGATCATCGGGCGGCTGGTGACGGAAAACCTTTTCGAAAAACACATTCGACCGCTGTTTCTCGGGGCGTAGGGTCGAACGGGCAGGGGGTACAACCATGGGACTGAATCTCACCCAGAAGATCCTGAAGGAGCACCTGACCGTCGGCGAACTGGTGGCCGGCCAGGAGATCGCCATCCGCATTGACCAGACGTTGACGCAGGACGCCACGGGTACGATGGCCTATCTGCAGTTCGAGGCCATGGGGCTTGATCGTGTGAGGAATGAACTGGCCGTCAGTTACGTCGACCACAATACCATCCAGATGGGTTTCGAGAACGCGGATGACCATCGCTACCTGCAAAGCGTCGCGGCGCGCTACGGGATCGTGTATTCCAAGCCGGGCAACGGTATTTGTCATCAACTGCATCTCGAACGGTTCGGGGCGCCGGGCAAGACGTTGCTCGGTTCCGATTCGCACACCTGCATGGGCGGCGGCATCGGGATGATCGCCATCGGCGCGGGCGGCATCGACGTGGCCGTGGCCATGGGGGGCGGCCCGTTCTATCTCACGGCGCCGCGGGTGGTGAAGATCAACCTGAAGGGCAGGCTCCGCCCCTGGGTCACCGCCAAGGACGTCATCCTGAAGGTCCTGCAACTGTTCTCCACCAAGGGCAATGTCGGCGTTGTCTTCGAGTACGCGGGGCCCGGCGTGAAAACGCTCACGGTGCCGGAGCGCGCCACCATCACCAACATGGGCGCCGAGTGCGGTGTGACCACATCGGTGTTCCCCAGCGATGAAGTGACGCAGGCGTTCATGGCGGCGCAGGGGCGCGGGCAGGACTGGCGCGACCTGCATGCGGATCCGGATGCCGTCTACGACAAGGCCGTCGAGATCGACCTCTCCGGACTGGAGCCGCTGGCCGCGGCGCCGCACTCGCCGGATCAAATCGTCACGGTGGCGTCACTGGCGGGGACCCGGGTTGACCAGGTGATGATCGGGTCCTGCACGAACTCATCCTATGCCGATCTCAGGACGGTGGCGCGGATCCTTGACGGGCGCACTGTTCATCCCGAGGTCAGCCTGGGGGTGGCCCCGGGGTCGCGCCAGGTGCTGAAGATGATGGCGGACGAGGGCGGTTTGACCTCGCTGCTGGCGGCGGGGGCGCGTCTGCTGGAAAACGCGTGCGGCTTCTGCATCGGCAATTCGCAGGCGCCCGGGACGGATTCCGTATCCCTGCGCACCAGCAACCGGAACTTCGAAGGACGGACAGGGACCCAGTCCGCGAAAGTCTATCTGGTCAGTCCGCCGGTGGCCGCGTTGGCTGCGATTCACGGGAAGATCGTGGACCCGATGGCCGGGACTGACATCCCGTATCCGCGCGTCAAGACGCCGAAGGTGTTCGACATCGACGATGCCCTGCTGATCCGGCCGCCGGCGGATGGGGCGTCCGTGAAGATCGTGCGCGGCCCCAATATCGGGGATCCGCCGCGCAATGTGCCGCTGCCCCGGGCGCTGGAGGGTGTGGCCGCGATCAAAGTCGGCGACAAGATCACGACCGATCACATCATGCCGGCAGGCTCCCGGCTGAAGTACCGCTCGAATATCCCCGCCTATTCGCAGTACGTGTTCGAGCATACCGATCCGGCATTCGCAAAGCGGGCCGTGGAACTGCGCGACGCGGGCAAGCACAATGTGATCGTGGGCGGGGAGAGTTACGGCCAGGGATCGAGCCGCGAGCACGCGGCGTTGTGCCCCATGTACCTGGGCGTCAAGGCGGTGGTCGCCAAGTCGATCGAGCGCATCCACATGGCCAATTTGATCAACTTCGGGATTGTGCCGCTGTTGTTCGAAAATGCGGCGGACTACGACCGGGTGGCGCTGGGGGATGCGCTGCGAATAGACGACCTGCGTCAGGCCCTGGAGGGCGGACAGCCCCGACTGGTCCTGAAGAATGAAACCCGGGGCGTGGATATCGCCGTTCGGGCGGTTTTCACGCAACGCCAGCGCGCGATCCTGCTGGCCGGCGGATTGCTGAATTACACGAAGGGCATGTAACAACGATGACGACGTATCAGAAACTCGTGGTTCCGAAGGAGGGTCAGGCGATCACGATGGGGCCGGACGGGTGCCTGAAGGTGCCGGACCGGCCGATCATCCCGTTCATCGAGGGCGATGGCACGGGGCCGGATATCTGGCGCGCGTCGGTCAGGGTGCTTGATGCGGCGGTGCGCAAGGCCTACGATGGCCGGCGGTCGATCGCCTGGATGGAAGTGTTTGCCGGCGAGAAGTGTTTCAAGCTGCACCAGACCTGGCTGCTCGATGAGACCGTCGACGCCTTCAGGGAGTTCCGGGTGGGCATCAAGGGGCCGCTGACCACCCCGATCGGCGGCGGGATTCGCAGCCTGAATGTGGCCTTGCGCAAGTTGCTCGATTTGTACGTGTGCCTGCGTCCGGTTCGCTGGTATCGCGGGGTGCCGTCGCCGGTCAAGGCCCCGCAGGATGTTGACATGGTGATCTTTCGTGAGAATACCGAGGACATCTATACCGGCATCGAGTTCGAGGAGGGGACGGACGCCAACCGGCAGTTCATGGAGCTGCTCCGGCAACATTTCCCGAAAGAGTACGCCAAGATCCGCTTTCCGGAGTCGTCCGGCATCAGCATCAAGCCGGTGTCGCGTGAGGGCACGGAGCGGTTGGTGCGCGCGGCCATCCGGTATGCTCTCGAGAACCGGCGCGCGTCGCTGACCCTTGTCCATAAGGGCAACATCATGAAGTTCACCGAGGGCGCTTTCATGAAGTGGGGCTATGACCTTGCCAAGCGCGAATTCGGCGCCGTGGAGATCGACGGCGGTCCCTGGTGCCGTCTGCCCGGCGGGCTGGTGATCAAGGATGTGATTGCCGACATCTGCTTCCAGCAGACCCTGACGCGCGCGAAGGAGTTCGACGTGATCGCCACGATGAACCTGAACGGCGACTACATCAGCGATGCGCTGGCCGCGCAGGTGGGCGGCATCGGCATTGCGCCGGGCGGCAACATCAATTATGTATCAGGCCATGCGATCTTCGAGGCCACCCATGGCACGGCGCCCAAGTATGCGAATCTGGACCGCGTGAATCCCGGCTCGGTGATTCTGTCCGGCGAGATGATGTTGCGCCACCTCGGCTGGGCCGAGGCGGCCGACCGGATCGTCAAGGGCATGGATGGCGCCATCGGGGCGAGGGCGGTGACTTACGACTTCGCCCGGCAGATGGATGGGGCGCGTGAGATCAAGTGCAGTGAGTTTGGCGATGCCGTCATCGCGCACATGTGAGACGGGTGGGCGTGAAACAAGGAGGCAGGGGATGAACATGATGAAAACAATGGCGGTCGGGGTGGCGGTGGCGGCCTTGCTGGCGGGTACGGCGTGCGCCGATAGTGCGGTGAGTCTGGGTGGGCGATATCATCGCGATCAAACGGAGTTCGCCGGGTATCCTTTCGGGGATGGCGACCTGTCCTACATGGCTGCCTGGGAAACGCACACCGACGATGCCATGCTCCAGTTGGGGGCGGCGGTATGTCCGAGTTTTGAAGACAATGAAGCGCTTGACTATGCCATCACGCCCCAGGCGAATCTGATCCTGAAGGACCGTATTTTCAGGGGCGGCCTGGGAATCCTGTCTTCCTACACCAAAGGGGAGGCTGACGACGATTGGACGGACGTGTACTGGCAGTTCATGTTGGGGTTGAGTTTTGGGTTGCCGGCCAAGTTGACGGTCGATCTGCTCGCGATCTACCCCTTCGAATCATGGGACGCGCTGAGCGACTTCAGCACGGAGGGTGTCGAGTTCAGTGCGGGTCTGGCCTGGCACTTCTGAAGGCCGAAGTCTTTTTTCTTGCCGGTGGTCGGTTGAGGCGGCATCATACACGCCTTTCGTCGAGACGGTGGGATACTCAAGTGGTCAACGAGGGCAGACTGTTCCGCCGCAGGCGGACCCGCCGGGGCGGGAAATCTGCTGAGAAGATGTTGGTCTAGTTTCAGTCATGGTGGGATACTCAAGTGGTCAACGAGGGCAGACTGTTCCGCCGCAGGCGGACCCG
>CAZTAJ010000020.1:0-29881 GCA_964611575.1 uncultured Verrucomicrobiota bacterium | reverse complement strand
TTGGTCTAGTTTCAGTCATGGTGGGATACTCAAGTGGTCAACGAGGGCAGACTGTAAATCTGTCGGCTATGCCTTCCAAGGTTCGAATCCTTGTCCCACCACCATTCTTCGCTTCAACTCCGCGTCACTGATACACCGTGGCACCTCTTTCGCTCGACAAAGCCATTGTCCAGGCGCTGGCAAAACCCGCCGCGTATGTCTTGTTGGGTTCGGATGGGGCGTACTTGTACAAAGGCGCCTGCAGAAATCTGAGGGAACGGCTGAAGGACCACCACGCCGGCCGTGCTGCCCGGACAAAGAATCGTCGGCCTCTTCAGATGGTCTCGGTTGAATATTTCGATGACTACCGTGATGCTCTACGCCGTGAAGCGTGGCTCAAGAGCGGAGTCGGCCGCGAATGGATTCGTGAACAGATGGGGGCCTAGCAAGCGGCCTGGCAGACTGTTCCGCCGCAGGCGGACCCGCCGGGGCGGGAAATCTGTCGGCTATGCCTTCCAAGGTTCTCCGCCACAGGCGGACTGGTTCGCAGGAATCCTTGTCCCACCACCAACCTTTAAACCCGCGTGTTTCCTGTGGACTATGATCGAGCGACCTCACTCAGGATATTGGTAGGTCGCGTAGATGATTGCGCCCGGGGCGAACACATTTGTGCCCAACTCGAGAGACCATGCCCCCGTCGTGTAGTCGATGTTCCCGCTGCAGTTGGGCACATTGGCTGACAGAATCCCATTGGTGTTATCTGCAAACACAAACCCGCCGGCCATAAGGGTGACGCTATTCGTGACCACGGGAATGTGTCCTAGAATGCCTGCATAGACATGACTCGTTCCGTCACCCAGACCGTTCGTTTCTCCGATGACATTGACCACAGGCATGGGCGGCTCAACCGGCGGCTCCCCATAGGCGTAGTACACTGTGACAGGCACTCCGGCGCCGGGAGTGACGCTGCAATTTACAAGCACGGCACCCGATACATCGCAGATGGAACCCGTTCCACCATTGGAACAGGCAAGGGTGCCGTCGCCTTCCGGGTCGCCTCCTGAGCGTATCCGCCGGTTGTGTAAAGAATGACGGACAGCAGAAGCGATGACGGAAATAGGCGACAATGGAATGTCATCCGACAACTCCTTCCGATCGAACCGATACGAGTGGTCCGGCAGCGGCCTGGAATAGCGTCAGCGTGATTACAGGTTCTGCCTGAGGAACGCGTAGGCTTTGATTCCGTTGATCCGGTGGCGGCCCTCGAAGTAGTCTGTCTCGACGCGGTCACGCGCGCCGAAGACGGCATACACGTTCCGCGCCTTGGCCACACCCGTCTTGACCGCCCGAAGCGGGAAGATCGGATCACGGCTTCCGGCCTCCACCAGCATCGGCCGTGGCGCGATCATTCCCACCAGATCATGCATTTCGCCGAATTGCGCCAACCCCGGGACAAAGTTGCACGCGCAGTGATGCATGGCGAATAAGCTGTCCCGGAACGTCGAGTAATACCCGCTGACCACGCATGCCTTGATCCGTGGATCGAGACAGGTCGAAAAGAAGGTGTGCATTCCACCGCCTGAGATCCCCATGGCTCCCAGGCGAGTCGCATCGACGTCCTTGCGCGTTTCGAGATAGTCGATCAGTTGCATGCCGTCATGCACCCGCAAGCCCAGGACCGAGAGGCCAAGGTGCTGCGCCAGAACGGCGGTGTGCAGGCAGGTGGGCGGGGGCGATTGCCCGATCTGCGTGTCGAGATGCGAAAAATCGCTCTGCCGTTCCCCAAAGCAGGAAATTTCCGGTGCCGCCACCGCAAAACCCGCGCGGCACAGGGCCACGCCGAAGTCCTGGTGGTATCCATCCGGGGTGTTGCGCTCGCCACCGTCTTCCCACAGCCCGACGATGTCCTTCACGCCATACCCGTGTCCGTGAAATGCCACCACCACCGGCAGCGGCCGCGCGGCCCGCTTCGGCACAAGCATGTAGACGGGCATCACGGTCGCGGGCCCGGTCCGCAACAACACCTTCTCCCGGACATAATCGCCTTTGTCGACCAATTCGATCCGGCGCGGGGCGGCCGGTGCCGCCGCCAGCGCCTCCAGCCCGATCAGGCGGGCCAATGCCGCGCGGGTGGCCTTTTGCCAGCGGCGCGCCTGCCCGATGTTGCCGGCCGTGAAGGCATAACGCGCCGCTTTGGGGTCGTACCGTTTCCACAAACCGAATGCCGGCTGCAGCGCTTCCAGTTTCTTGCGGTCGAGAATCGAGCGGCTCATCGGTCTTCCCCTATTGTCTGCACACCATGGCTGTTTTCCGGTTGCGTTGGGCAGTCGGCCTTGTGGCCCATGCCCGCCCCCAGCGTTCCTCTACGATCTCCTTCTATTCACTAGTCATCCCCGGCGTGACAAGGACAATCTTCACGTGGCGCGGTGGACGGTGACTGCGGGGCACAGGAACGCGTCAGTCCTTCTTCCCCACATCAAGCACTCGGGGCATCGAACCGCAAACGGCCGTTGTCGCTGACCGCCATCCAGAAACCGTTTCCGCCGGAGCCCGACGCCACTTTGACGAACACCTCGTTCCATCCTTCCTCCAACGCGGCGTCGAAGGTCAACTGGCCTTTGCCGGGGAACGAAGAGGGTGGGGTGGCGAAGTCAACGACCACCGTCCCGTTTAGCCAGATTCGGATCCAGAAATCGACGCCATAGGAAAACCGGACCATGCAACGCGTGGCGGCGTGAATGCGTGTCACGGCGTAGTGAATGTTTCCGGATCGTTTGCCGGTCAGGGCGAAGAAGTCGACATAGCCGTCCTCCCCCTCCACTGGCTGCCATGGCGCCGATGTACCGTTCCCCAGATTGACGGGTTCCGAGAATTCCCGCTTCAGTTCGGGCGCGAACCCCTGGTCCCGCATGACGGTGCCGACAGCCGTCCCGCCATTGTCCCCGTAAAGAAAAGGGCCGACCGCTCTCCATGCCCCGCTGGGTATGTCTTTGCTGATCGGTGTGACATGGATGAATCCGACGGCCGCCCGGTCGCCCGTGGCCGGACGCAGGTCCAGCATGACGGTGCCCTTGGCCAGCATGGGCGTGGCCAGGCTGACCACGACGGCCTCCGGCCTGCGGGAACGAGTCGCGACCGAACCGCCAAGAAGTTGTCCGCCCGCCAGCACGTGGACTGAGTAGCCGGCGCCCGCGGCGCAGGCGACGGTGATCTGGTATTTCGCCTCGATGGGAACCGGCACGTTGATGCGCAGCGGCTTTGCCGTCGTGACGAGGAGCCGTTCCCCGATCCAGCGCGGGCAGATCGTCCCGCTGTCGATCAACGCGGCCTCTTTCGGTTTTCGCAGGAGGCCGTTGAGATCCTCGGCTAACAAGGCTCCGGCAGGAGGAAGCGGCGTCCCCGATTCCCCGGCGAACGCGCCGGTCGGGGCGTCATATCGCCAGCCGGCCGGCATTCCCCGGGTCGTCTCGGAGATCAGCAGGGGATGGTTCAACCGGTTCGCTTCGTCGAGAATATCGGGCCCGGAGAACTGCCGCGCCGGGAGCAGCGTGATCTCGTATTCGTGAAGGCCCTGGTCGGTAGTCGTGCAGGGGCTTTCCGATGGCAGGGCGGCGGGATCCTGCGGCGCGTGGAGCGGGCAGCGCAACAGGGTGAGCCGGATCGTTCCGTCAGGGCGGACGTCAGCCGCGTAGATATCCGGGCTGACTGCGGTCAGGCTGGCGCCGGCGCCGGCGACGGAGACCGCATCCATGACCGGGTATTCCTTCCCGTCCAGGTTTCGCGCGATGAAGGCCCCGGGGGTGCCGTCGCGGCGAGTCCTGACCGTGAAACCGGGGGGGATGACCAGTTTGACCATTCGGTTTCTGCCGCGCCAGTGGAGCGTGAGGCTCATCCTCAACGCCGTTTCGCCGTCAACGAGCGACACCCTCCAGACGAGGGATGCATCCTCGGTCTTGAAGGTGTTCGCCAGGGTGGCGCGCAACGGGCCGCGCTCGTGGACGCTCCAGGGCGTTGCGGCGGAAAAGGTATTCAGGACCGCCCCCTCAAAGCGGCCGGCGTTCCGTGCCGACCAGGCGTCCGACAGGTCCTCGATGACTTCGACACGAATACCGGCGGCTCCCAGCATGGACTGGCCGTTGACATTCAGTTCCGAGATGCCGGTGGGTCCGACGGTGGCCGACACGGTCTTGTTCGAGAGGGTGTTGCCGGCGACGTCGAGCCGCGAGGTCGGAGGGATATCCGGTGACAGCGTCTTGCGCCGCAGGCTGATGACGCGCCGTCCGCCCGTCGGCACGTCGACGGGAAACAGCGTGAGCTTCGACCCCGCGACGGTGATGGATTGCGAGGGGATGACCGCGTGGTCTTCGCCCAGCAGGACAAAGGACGGTGAAGCCCCGTCGTTGGGGAGCCACGGGCTGAACTGTGCCAGGCCCTGCCAGGCACGGTCACTGGGGTTGTCGATGACGATCCTCTGCCGGGGATGAGGGGGCAGGGAGGCATTGGCTTTCCGCGACAATTCGACGAGGAGGTCGCGCGCGATACTCCTGGCCCGGCCCAATTCGTCGAGTGCCTGTTTGTATACCGCGCTGATGGAACTTCCCCCGAGCACATCATGAAACTGGTTGAACACGATCAGGCGCCAGGCTTCATCCAGGAGCGAGGCGATGCGCTTGTCGCGGCTGACTCCCGCGCCCTCGGCCATCCGGGACGCCTGGGTCACCAGCGATTCGGCTTCTCGGACGGCGTGTTTGATTTCCCACACCACCGAGTAACAGCCCACCGCATGGTAATGGAGTTCGCCCTCGAACGTCGGCAGCATTCTGACGTGCTTCCTGACGGCATCGAAAAAAGCCCGCGGATGGCTGAACCGCAGCTCCACGTCGTCGCCGTAACGCCGGTTCGCCGCGATCCAGTCGATCTGTTCGCGGGTGGGGCCCCCGCCGTGGTCGCCGACCCCATAAAAGCACATCGTGTGGCCGATCGACCGGTTGGCCGCCGCGATTTCGCTGTCGACATTGGCCTTCAGGTCCAGCACGCGGCTGGTTCCGTAACTGTGGTCGATGCGGAAGGCCGTCACGGTGTCGCCGACCGGGCTTTGCCAGCGGAACAGGTTGGCCGGCAGAGTCATCTCGCCCGCCATCGGCCGCATGAACACATACGAGTCCTGGCCTCCCCGGCGCAGGACGGTCGGGAGCATGGCGCAATGGCCGAACGAATCGACGTTGTAGCCGACGGTGACCTTGATTCCCAGATGCTTCCTGAAGAACGTCCCGCCGATCTCGGCTTGCTTCAGGAACGACCCGGGCGTGGGCAGGTTGCAGTCGGGCTGGACCCACCAGCCATTGACCACGTGCCAGCGTCCGGCCTTGACCTGACCCGCGATGCGTTTGAAGAGCGCGGGATCGAGGCGTCGCACCTGATCATGCACCCACGCCTCGCCGCGCGTCACATGCAGCCGGGGATACTCGTCCAGCAGGTCGCAGGCCGAGCGGCAGGTCGCGAGCGCCTCGTCGACTCCCGCCGGCCAGGTCCACAGCCAGGCGGGATCGAGGTGGGCATTGCCCACCATGTGGACGATCAATCTGCCGTTCGTATGCTTCGTTGGCAAGGCGGCTATCCTTTCAGCGGAATGACTATGTTCCCTGTTAATGTGGGGAGAATAATGGAATGGAGATGGGCAAGTACAGTGGTTTAGGCCCTTACGAATTGAATTCGTCGCATCATGGTCATGCTTGCAGATGGGAACAAGAAGATGCACCACGGAGGCACGGAAGCACGGAGCGGCGGGCTCGGAGAAGAGAACCCGTGAAAGCGAGCGACGTTCTTTTCGGTGGGCTCGACAACCCGGTGTTGCGCGAATGGGGCACACGGGTGGCCTCCCTGGCGCCGGATGTGTGCCTGTCATGACCGAGGCCCTGCGCCCAATTCGCGCAACGTCTTCTCGGGAGGAAGAGGGGAGTATGAAGGAGACGGGTCTTCTCCGTGCTTCCGTGTCTCCGTGGTGAGGTCTTTATGGCGATAGTTTTGGTTCCGGCTACGCCGGGTTAGGGAATGTGGCCCGGACAACCGTCATTTCTTCCGTTTCGCTCAGGCGGCTGGACTAATCGGTCCGATGTGTTACGTTACCTGACATGCAAACCGGCAAGTGGACCGCGGACAAGATTCAGGCGTTGAAAGGCCAGGCGAAAGTCGTATGCCTGACGGCCTATGACTCTTGCACCGCGCGCTATGTCGACGAGGCCGGGGTCCATCTGATCCTCGTCGGCGATTCGCTGGCCCAGACCATGCTGGGCTACGCCACGACCCTGCCGGTGACCATGGAGGACATGGTGCGCCACACGGCGGCGGTGGTGCGCGGCACCCAGCAGGCCATGGTGGTGGCCGACATGCCGTTCATGTCCTACCAGGCGAGCGTGGAGCAGGCCTTGACCAATGCCGGGCGTTTTATAAAGGAGGCCGGCGCTGATGGCGTGAAACTCGAAGGCGGCGCCTTTCGTGCGGAGACGATCCGGGCGCTGGTGCAGAATGGCATTCCGGTGCTGGGCCACATCGGGCTCACGCCCCAGAGCTTGAAGGCCATGGGCGGGTACAAGGTCCAGGGCCGAACCGACGAGGGTGCCCGGAACCTTCTGGCCGATGCGCAGGCGCTGCAGGAGGCGGGTGTGTTCGCAATCGTGCTGGAATGCCTGCCCCGGGCGCTGGGCGCGGAACTCACGCAGGCGGTCCACGTTCCGACGATTGGCATCGGGGCGGGCCCCGGCTGCGACGGACAGATCCTGGTGAGTCACGATGTGTTGGGATTGTCGGCCGGTTCCGGTCCGCGCTTCGTAAAGCGCTATGCGGAATTGGGGGACGGCATGAAGCAGGCGTTCAAGGCGTACAAAGCCGATGTCGACGCCGGGCGGTTCCCCGGCGACGAACACTGCTATTGAGCGGGCGGCGGTTGCCGCCGGGGAATAGCCAGTCATTGGGTTGCTCTTCAAGAAAGGAACGAAACCATGAGTACCAAAGTGCAAGTCGTGTTCTACAGCATGTATGGTCATATCTATCGCCTGGCGGAAGCCATGGTGGAAGGCGTTCGCCTGGTGCCGGGCGTGGAGGGGGTGCTCAAGCAGGTGCCGGAGACACTTTCCGATGAGGTTCTGGCGAAAATGGGCGCCACTCAGGCCCGCAAGGCGTTTGCGAAGGTGCCGGTGGCGGATGTGGACGGCCTGGCGGAGGCCGACGCCATCATTTTCGGGACGCCGACGCGGTTTGGCAACATGTGCGGGCAAATGCGCAGTTTTCTCGACGGCACGGGCGGTTTATGGGCGAAAGGCGCCTTGATCGGCAAGGTCGGCAGTGTGTTCGCCAGCACCGGCACCCAGCATGGCGGGCAGGAGACCACGATCACCAGTTTCCATACCACGTTGCTGCATCACGGCATGATCATTGTAGGGTGCCCGTATTCCGAGCAACGCCTGATGAACATGAAGGAAATCACGGGTGGAAGTCCCTATGGGGCGACCACGCTGGCGGGCGCGGACGGGTCCCGGATGCCGTCGGAGAACGAACTGGCCATTGCCCGTTTCCAGGGGCAGCATGTGGCCCAGATCGCAAAGCGCCTGACTGCGAAATAGTCGCTTTCCCTTTCTGACGCAACCCATGGGAGGGCGCGCATGATGCGCGCCGCGGACGGCGACACGCCGTCCCTCCCGTCAGAGGCGGCGTTTTTCATAAACGTTTCGTCCCTGCCCGGGAATCGCCTTGCTTGTGGAACGATCGTTCACTATCATGGGGGCTGGCGATCGAGAAGGAGCCCCGTATGGACGATACCCCGCTGATGCTCAGTTCCTATCCGCGGGCGATCGTGCACCTGGACGGGGATGCGTTCTTCACCTCGGTGGAGCAGGCCCTGGTGCCGGCGCTCAGGGGGCGGCCGGTGGTCACCGGCAAGGAGCGGGGCATCATCGCCTGCGCCAGTTACGAGGCCAAGGCGCTGGGCATTGCGCGCGGCATGCCGTTGTCCGTTGCCCGGCGGCTATGCCCGGAACTGACGATTCTGCCAAGCGATTACGAATCCTATGGCATTTATTCCCGGCGCATGTTCACGATCATGCGGCGTTTCACCCCGGTGGTGGAGGAATATTCCATCGACGAGGGGTTTGCCGACCTGACGGGCCTGCGCAGGCTTTACCACACCTCCTACGAGGATATCGCGCGCCGCATGCAGGCCGGGATCCAAAGCGAACTGGGCATCACGGTGTCGGTCGGATTGGCGCCTTCCAAAATTCTGGCCAAGTTGTGCTCCAAGCACCGCAAGCCGGCGGGGTTCATGCCGCTGGAGGGGCGCGAGATTCACCGGTTGCTGCCGCTCATTGCCCTCGAAAAGGTGACGGGATTCGGCCCCAACACGGTCAGCCTCCTCAACGCGCAGGGATTGCGGACGGCGTACGATTTTGTCCGGCGGCCGGAAGGGTGGGCGGGGCAGTTGCTGGGCAAGGTGGGACGGGAACTCTGGCACGAATTACGGGGCCAGGCGGTGTATGCGATCCAGACGGAAACCCAGCCCCCTAAAACCACGATCGTCAGGTCGAAGACGTTCACGCCGCCCTCGGCTGACCGTGAGCTGATCTACGCGTACCTGGTGCGTAATGTGGAGGCGGCGTTTGCCCGGGCACGGCAATATGGGGTCCGCCCGCGCCAGGTGGGCGTGGTCTTGCGGCGCCAGGATTTCCGGCATGACGGACTGGAAGCGGCGCTCAATCGGCCGACGTCGGTCACCCTGGAGGTATTGCCGCTGATTCGCGGGGTGTTCGACCGTGTGTACACGGCCGGCGTTGAATACCGGGCTACGCTGATCGCGCTCGGCGGGCTGGAAGACGATCGCAGCGAGCAACTGGAGCTCTTCGAGGACCGGCCGCGGATCGAGGCGTATCAACGGGTGGAGGCGGCGGTGGATGCGGTCAACGAACAGTTCGGCCGCTACACGGTGCGTTCGGCGGCCTCCCTGCCGCTGGTCGGCCGGCCGGTCATGCCGCGCGAGGCCCCGCCGGCCCGCCGTACAACGGACCGGCTGCCCGGCGAAACGTCCCGGCGGCGGCTCGGCATCCCGCGCCTGTCCGTGTCGGTGTGAGCCGTGGGGTACATGTGACTTCCGTAGGGGTTTTCTGATGTGCGGTTTTGGAGTGCGGCGGCTTGACGCCGCTTTGGGTCGTCCCGTCGCCAAAGAGCATGGCCCCTTTATGCCATGAAGCAGGGCGCGTGCGCCATATGGGGTGGAGTCATGTGCTCCCGTCAGACGAAAGCGGCGTCAAGCCGCCGCACTCCAAAGCGGCGTTGCCGCGAAGAAGCAAAGGCGCAACCCCTACGGAACTCACATACGCCCGTGAGCCGTTACGTACGTCGTTTTTGCTTGTCGGGCCGCGGCGCGCGTGTAAGGTTCAAGGGCTATGAGATGGTGCCTGGAAATCTCTCTCGGGTCGGTCGTTGGCGATCCTACATTTTTGGAATACTTCGCTTGAATCCTACATTTTTGAATCGATTTCAGGGGCTGTTTGGCATGGGTTTCAGCCGTCTTTAAGGTCTCAAGAAAACCTTCTGTTGCGCAAGATGTTGCTGATTAAATACTTGCGCATTCGATGATTTCGGGTGGCATGGATGCTGCTGATAAGGCGGACGCAGAGCGTTGATGACGTGGCCGTCAACCGGGAGTGAGGGATCGGTGCGAAAGGGACTGGGAGCCCACGAATAAGGCGTCAATGAGCGTTTGGAGCGGAGGCAAGACCATGGCGAGTTTACCGGAGATGTTTGGATCGAACGTGTTCAACGATGCCGTCATGCGGGCGCGGCTGCCGAAGAACATCTACAAGAAACTGAAGGCGACGATTGACGGCGGCAAGGCGCTGGATCCGTCGATCGCCGATGTGGTGGCCAACGCCATGAAGGACTGGGCCAACGAGAAGGGCGCGACGCACTTCTGCCACTGGTTCCAGCCGATGACGGGCATCACGGCCGAGAAGCATGACGCCTTTATTTCCCCGACCAGCGAAGGCGCCATCATGATGGAGTTCAGCGGCAAGGAGCTCACGCAGGGCGAGCCCGACGCGTCTTCCTTCCCGTCCGGCGGCATCCGCGCCACGTTCGAGGCGCGCGGCTACACGGTGTGGGATTGCACGTCGCCGGTGTTCATCAAGACCGATGGCGCCAACACCACGCTGTTCATCCCGACCACGTTCGCGTCCTACACGGGCGAGGCGCTGGACAAGAAGACCCCCCTGTTGCGGTCGATGGATGCGCTGAACAAGCAGGCGTTGCGGGTGTTGCGCGCGATGGGCAACCAGCGCAGCAAGCGCGTCACCGCGACGCTGGGCGGCGAGCAGGAGTATTTCCTGATCGATCGCCAGTTTGTCGAGAAGCGCATCGACCTGCGGCTCACCGGCCGCACGTTGTTCGGGGCGCCGCCGCCGAAAGGCCAGGAGTTGGAGGATCAGTATTTCGGCTCGCTGCACGAGCGCGTCGCGTCGTTCATGGCTGAGCTGAACGAGGAACTCTGGAAGGTCGGCGTGCTGGCCAAGACGCAGCACAACGAGGTGGCGCCCGCCCAGCATGAGCTGGCGCCGGTCTACGCCACGGTCAACATCGGCGTCGATCACAACCAGCTCACGATGGAGCTGATGCAGCGCGTGGCGCGCAAGCACGGGTTCGTGTGCCTGCTCCACGAGAAGCCCTTCGCGGGGGTGAACGGCTCCGGCAAGCACAACAACTGGGCGCTGGGGACCGATGACGGGCTCAACCTGTTGAATCCCGGCAATACGCCGCACGACAACATGCAGTTCCTGGTGTTCCTGTTCGCCGTCATCCGCGCGGTGCACAAGTACGCCAGCCTGTTGCGGGCCACCGTCGCCACGCCGGGCAACGACCATCGCCTGGGCGCCAACGAAGCGCCGCCGGCGATCGTGTCGATCTTCCTGGGGGCGCAGCTCACGGATATCGTCAACCAGCTCAAGAAGGGCGCGGCGAGCCGGTCCAAACAGGGCGGCACGCTGAAACTGGGCGTGACGCACCTGCCCGAGATTCCGAAGGACACGACGGATCGCAACCGGACGTCGCCCTTCGCCTTCACCGGGAACAAGTTCGAGTTCCGCATGGTGGGCTCATCCCAGTCCCTGGCGGGGCCCAACTTCGTGCTCAACACGATCGTGGCCGAAACGCTGTGCGAGATCGCGGACCGCCTGGAGGGGGTCAAGAATCTGAACGGCAGTATCCAGGCGATGCTTCAGGAGTACGCCAAGGAGCACGAGGACGTTGTGTTCAACGGCGACAACTATTCCGAGGCCTGGGTGAAGGAAGCCGCGCGGCGCGGCCTGCCGAACATCCGCAATTGCGTGGACGGCATTCACGCCATGGTCGAGCCCGAGAACGCCAAGGTGCTGATCAAGCACGGGACGCTGCCCGCGGGCGAGATCAAGGCGCGGCACGAGATCCTGCTTGAGCACTACGTCAAGACGATCAATATCGAGGCCAAAACCATGTTGTCCATGGCGCGGCGCGAGATCCTGCCGACGGTGATGAGTTACTCGGCCGATGTGGCCGACGGCATCGGCGCGATCACCGCAGCCGGGGTGACCCCGACGGTGCAGGTGAACCTGCTCACGACGCTCAATACGGCGGCCGAGGGTATCAATCAGGCGATCGACGCGCTGGCCGGGGCCGTCGCCCAGGCGGCGTCGCATGGGCATGCCGCCGAGAAGGCCGAGGCCTATCGCGATCACGTGGTGCCGGCCATGGTGGCGCTGCGCCACGTGTGCGACGGTATCGAGCCGGTGATCAGCGCGGAATACTGGCCGTTGCCGACCTACGCGGACATGTTGTTTTATCGTTGAAGGCTGCCATCGGATGCCCGTGGCGGCTGTGGGAGGGACGGCGTGTCGCCGTCCGCGGCGCGCACCCGACTTCGCCAAGGCTACGTCGGGCAAGACATGCGCGCCCTCCCTTGGGCTGCAAGCCAGAATAAGAGTCGTACAGGTTAGTCCAGGGGCCTTCAGCCTCTTCATTTGAGTTGTTACCCTGATGCAGGAAAGTGCTTTAGATTCAACGACAAGGAACGGATTGCCCGAGGCCCAGGGCCTCTACGATCCGGCGAACGAGCACGACAGTTGCGGCGTCGGGTTCGTGGCAAATATAGACGGGGTGGCGTCGCATAAGATCGTGACCGATGCCGTGGTGGTGCTCAAGAACCTCCTGCACCGCGGGGCGGTGGGCGGCGACCAGACGACCGGGGATGGCGCCGGCATCCTGATCCAGGTTCCCGACGGGTTCTTCCGGGAGGAGGGCGAGCGTCTCGGGTTCGCCCTGCCGGCCCCGAAGGAATACGGCGTGGCCATGGTCTTCATGCCCCGCAGCGCGGCGCGCAAGCGCTGCCAGGCGGTCCTGGAAGCCGTGACGGCGGAGGAAGGCCTGACGTTTCTCGGCTGGCGCGAGGTGCCGACCGACGGCAGCATCCTGGGCGAGAAGGCGCGCAAGAACGAGCCGGTCGTGATGCAGGCCTTCGTCCACGGCAACGGGGCGCGGGGCGCGGCGCTCGACCGCAAGTTGTACATCGTGCGCAAACAGGTCATGCGCCGCGTGAGCCAGGCGCTGGGGCCCCAGGACGGGTTCTACATCGTCAGCTTCTCCAGCCGGACGATCGTTTACAAGGGCATGCTGATGGGCGGCCAGGTGTCCGGCTTCTACCAGGAACTGAACAACCCCGCCCTGGAGAGCGCGGTGGCGGTGCTGCACCAGCGCTACAGCACGAATACGTTTCCCTCATGGGAGTTGTCCCAGCCGTTCCGGTATCTGGCGCACAACGGCGAGATCAACACGATCCGCGGCAACGTCAACCAGATGGGGTCGCGCGAGCAGGGGATGGAGTCCCCGCTGTTCGGCGCGGACCTGGCGAAGTTGATCCCGATCATCGATCCCCAGGGCAGCGATTCGGCCTGCCTGGATAACGCGCTGGAACTCTTGTCGGCGGCGGGCCGGAGCCTGCCGCACGCGATGATGATGCTGATCCCCGAGGCGTGGGGCCCCAAGTACCCGATGGGTCCGGATCAGCGCGGCTTCTTCGAGTACCACGCGGGCCTGATGGAGCCGTGGGACGGCCCGGCCACGGTGGCTTTCACCGATGGCAGCGTCGTGGGCACCCTGCTGGACCGCAATGGATTGCGGCCGGCGCGGTATACGATCACGAAGGACAATTTCATCGTGATGGCGTCGGAGGCCGGCGTGCTCGACCTGCCGCCCGAACGCGTGCTGGAGAAGGGCGCCCTGCGGCCCGGGCAGATGTTGCTGGTGGAGTTGGACGGGCGGCGGGTGCTCAAGGATGGCGCCATCAAGGCGCAGGTGGCCCGCCGCCAGCCTTATCGCCGGTGGGTGGATGAACACAAGGTCACGGTGCAGGGGCTGTTCGAGGCGATTGCCCCGGTCGTGCCGGATACGGCGACGCTGCTGCAGCGACAGCGGCTGTTCGGTTACACCCGCGAGGATCTCCAGGTGATCCTGGAGGCCATGTCCTCCAAGGCCCATGAGCCGGTCGGTTCGATGGGCACGGACGTGCCGCTGGCCGTCTTCTCCGAGAAACCGCAGCTCCTGTTCTCGTATTTCAAACAGCTTTTCGCGCAGGTCACCAATCCGCCGATCGACCCGATCCGCGAGGACCTGGTGATGTCGCTGATGACGTTCATCGGCAACCCGGCGAACATTCTCTCCGAGGTGCCGCAACACGCGTGCCTGATCAAACTCCGCCACCCGTTCCTGTCGGCGGAGGATCTCGACCGCATCCGCGGCCTGCACCGCAAGGAGTTCTCCGCGCGGACGCTGACGATCGGCTTCCCGGCGGGTGGCGCGGCCGGCGCGCTTGAGGAGGCCCTGGGGGCGCTCTGCCGCGAGGCGGAAGCCGCGGTGAAGGGGGGGGCCAGCCTCCTGATCCTCAGCGACCGCCAGTTGCCGTCCGACCAGACGCCCATTCCGTGCCTGCTGGCGGTGGCGGCGGTGAACCGGCATCTCATCCGGTGCGGCATGCGCACGAGCGCGGGCCTGATCGTGGAGTCGGGCGAGCCGCGCGAAGTGATGCACATGGCCCTGTTGCTCGGCTATGGGGCCACGGCGATCCATCCTTATCTGGCGTTCGAGTCGATTGCCGACCTGGCCTCCCGGGACGAGTTGAGCGTCGGCCTCGGCGTGGCCAAGGCGCTGGAGAACTACGTGGCCGCCCTCTGCGAGGGGCTGCGCAAGATCATGTCCAAGATGGGCATCTCGACCCTGCGCAGCTATCGCAGCGCACAGGTGTTCGAGGCGGTGGGGCTGAACAGCGGCGTGATCGACGCCTATTTCGAGGGGACGGCCTCCCGGGTCGAGGGCATCGGGCTCGAGGCCGTCGCCGCCGAGGCGAACGCCCGGCACCAGGCCGCGTACCAGGCGGCGCAGGAAACGCCGGGCCTGCTCACCAGCGGCGGCTTGTACCGCTGGCGCGCGGACGGCGAGCGCCATTTATGGAACACGGAATCGATTGCCCGGCTGCAGCAGGCGACCCGGCAGAACGACGTCCGGAGTTATCGCGAGTACGCCCGGCTGATCAACGACCAGTCGGCGAAACAATTCACCCTGCGCGGCATGTTCCGGTTCAAGCCGGCGCAGGCGATCCCGATCGGGGAGGTCGAGCCGGCCGAGGCCATCATGAGCCGGTTTGTCACCGGCGCGATGTCGTTCGGGTCGATCAGCCGCGAGGCGCACGAATGCCTGGCGATCGCCATGAACCGCATCGGTGGCCGGAGCAACAGCGGCGAGGGCGGGGAGGATCCCGCCCGGTATGTGCCGCTGCCCAACGGCGACAGCCGGTCGAGCGCGATCAAGCAGATCGCCAGCGGCCGCTTCGGCGTGACGGCGGAATACTGCGTCAACGCCCGCGAGCTCCAGATCAAGATTGCCCAGGGGGCGAAGCCCGGCGAAGGCGGCCAGCTTCCCGGGCACAAGGTCAACGAGGAGATCGCGAAGACGCGCCACTCCACGCCGGGCGTGACGCTGATCTCGCCCCCGCCGCATCACGACATCTACTCGATCGAGGACATCAAGCAGCTCATCTACGACCTGAAGAACATCAACCCCGACGCGCGGGTGTCGGTCAAACTGGTCTCCGAGCTCGGCGTGGGCACGATCGCCGCGGGCGTGGCGAAGGCCAAGGCCGACATGGTGCTGATCAGCGGCTACGACGGCGGCACGGGCGCCTCGCCGCTGTCGTCGATCCGCCATGCGGGCGTGCCGTGGGAACTGGGCCTGGCCGAGGCGCAGCAGACGCTCGTGCTCAACGACCTGCGCGCCGGCGTCCGGCTGCAGGCGGATGGCCAGATCAAGACCGGCCGCGACGTGGCGATCGCTGCGATGCTCGGGGCCGAGGAGTACGGGTTCGCCACGACCGCCCTGGTGGTGCTCGGCTGCGTGATGATGCGCCGGTGCCACAACAACACTTGCCCGGTGGGCGTGGCCACGCAGGATCCCGCCCTGCGCAAACTGTTCGCCGGCAAGCCGGAACACGTGATCGCGTTCTTCCGCTTCATCGCGGAGGAGGTCCGCGAAATCCTCGCGCAACTGGGGATCCGCACGATGGACGAGTTGATCGGCCGTTCGGACCTGCTGGAGATGAACGACGCCATCACGTTCTGGAAGGCGCAGGGGTTGGATTTCTCGCGGATCCTGCACCGGCCGGCCACCGATGGCCCGGTGCGGTGCCGGCAGGCCCAGGACCACGAGCTCGACCGGGCGCTCGACCTGCAGATCATCCCGAAGGTCAAGGCGGCCATCGAGACGGGCGACCGGGTGGCGCTGGAATTCCCGATCCGCAACGTCAATCGCACCGTGGGCGCTATGACCGCGGGGCTCGTGGCGCGACGGTATGGGCACGCGGGGCTGCCGGACGACACCATCGCGCTCACGTTCCACGGGTCGGCGGGGCAGAGTTTCGGGGCGTGGTGCGCCCGCGGGATGACGATGACCCTGGAAGGCGAAGCGAACGATTACCTGGGCAAGGGCCTGTCGGGCGGCCGGATCATCGTCAAACCGTTCAATGGTGTCCTCTACGAAGCCGAGCAGAACATCATCGCCGGCAATGTGCTGCTGTACGGCGCGACCTGCGGCGAGGTCTACCTCAACGGCCGCGCGGGCGAGCGGTTCGCCATCCGCAACAGCGGGGCGTCGGCGGTGGTCGAGGGGGTGGGGGACCACGGCTGCGAGTACATGACCGGCGGCCGGGTCGTGGTGCTGGGGCGGACGGGCCTCAATTTCGGGGCGGGCATGAGCGGCGGCATCGCCTATGTGCTGGATGAGGACCGCATCTTCGACAATCGGTGCAACCTGGAGATGGTGGATCTCGAACTGGTGGTCAACCGGCGTGACGTCGCCGAACTCCGCGGGTTGATCGAGAGGCACGTGGCGTTCACGGGCAGCGCGAAGGCACGCGCGGTGCTCGCCAACTGGGACGATTACCTGCCGTTCTTCGTGAAGGTGTTCCCCATGGAATACCGCCGCGTGCTGGGGCAGATGATGCGGGAAGACGAAGCGACCGAGCGAGCCGAGGTGGTCCATGGGTAAGCTGACCGGTTTCATGGAATATCCGCGCCAGACCCCGGGGTATCGTCCGCTTGAGGAGCGGGTGCGTGACTACAAGCCCGTCGAGCTGGCGTTGCCGGAGGAGGACCTGGTGAAGCAGGCGGCGCGCTGCATGGACTGCGGGGTGCCGTTCTGCCACGGCTGCGGCTGTCCTCTGAACAACATCATCCCGGAATGGAACGATCTCGCGTATCGCGGCAAGTGGCGCGAGGCGCTGGACCTGCTGCTGGCCACGGACAATTTCCCGGAGTTCACCGGGCGCATCTGCCCGGCGCCCTGCGAGGGATCCTGCGTGCTGGGGATCAACAAGGAACCCGTCGCCATCCGCCAGATCGAGCGGACAATCATCGAGAAGGGCTTCGAACTGGGGTATGTGCAACCCCGCCTTCCTGCCGTGCGGTTCGACCAGCGGGTGGCGGTGATCGGGTCCGGTCCGGCCGGCCTGGCGGCGGCCGATTGCCTGAACCGCGCCGGCTACCGGGTGGTGGTTTACGACGATGCGGCGAAACCCGGCGGCATCCTGCGTTACGGCATTCCCGATTTCAAGCTGGAGAAGTCGGTCGTCGACCGGCGCGTCAGGCTCATGGAGGCGGAAGGCGTGGTGTTCGAATGCCGCACCGTCGTGGGCGAGGATCTCTCGTACCGGTACCTCAAGAGCCGTTTCGACGCCATCTGTTTCTCGGCCGGGGCGCGCGAAGCGCGCGAACTCAAGGTGCCGGGCCGCGAACTCGCGGGCATCCGGCCGGCGATGGATTTCCTGACGCAGCAGAACATGCGCCTGGGCGGCGAACCGGTGGATCCCGCGCAGGAGGTGCTTGCGGGCGGCCGGCATGTGCTGGTGATCGGCGGCGGGGATACCGGCTCGGATTGCGTGGGAACGTCCATCCGCCAGGGCGCGGCCTCGGTGACCCAGGTGGAGATTCTGCCCAAGCCGCCGGAGACGCGATCGCCGGGCACGCCGTGGCCGCAATGGCCCCACATGCTGCGTGTGTCGAGCAGCCACCTGGAAGGCTGTGACCGGCGCTGGGCCGTGGCCACCCAGGCCTTCACCGGCAAAGACGGGCGGGTGACCGGGGTCAAGTGCGTGGAGGTCGAGTGGCAGGCGCCGGAGGGCGGCGGGCGGCCGGTCATGAAGACCAAGGCCGGATCGGAGTTCACCCTGGCGGCCGACCTCGTCCTGCTGGCCATGGGGTTCACGGGGCCGGTGCGCAACGCGATCATCGACAGCCTGCCCATGAGCCGGGATGCCGGCGGCAACCTCTGCCGGGACGCCCGGAACATGACCAGCGTGGAGGGCATTTTTGTGTCGGGCGACATGTCGCAGGGCGCCTCCCTGGTGGTGCGCGCCATCGCCGATGGCCGCAAGGCCGCCGCGGGCATCGCCGCTTATCTGGCCGAACGCCGTTGAGTTAGAGCTTGCAATTCGCCGTGCTGACCGCTAAACAGCACAGCGCCGTTTGGGGGTATAGCCGTGAATTCCGACTTCGAACACGATCGACCGCGCGAAGCCTGCGGCATTGTCGGCGTTTTTGGCATCCCCGATGCGTCCGCACTGATCTACACGGGACTTTTCGCCCTGCAGCACCGGGGCCAGGAAGCCGCCGGCATCGTGGTGTCGGACGGCACCCAGGTGCGCTCCACCAAGGGGCTGGGCCTGGTGAACGATGTGTTTTCGCGGGATGTGCTGTCCGAGCTGACCGGGCATCTGGGCATCGGGCATGTGCGGTACTCCACGACCGGGGCGCCGCGCCTCCAGAACGTGCAGCCCCTGGTGGTCGAGTGCTGCGACGGCATCTGGGCCATCGCCCATAACGGGAACCTCGTCAATGCGCAGGCGTTGCGCCTGATGTACCAGGAATCCGGCGCGATCTTCCAGACCAGCACGGACAGCGAAGTGCTGGTGCACCTGCTGTCCGATCCCATGTACCGGTCCCGTCCCCGGCGCGTGGCGCGGGCGCTGGCGGAGTTGAAGGGCTCCTTCTCCTTCCTGCTCATGACCAAGGACTGCCTGATGGCCGCGCGCGATCCGCTCGGGTTCAAGCCGCTCAGCATCGGGAAACTCGGCAGCGGGTTTGTGGTGGCCAGCGAGACGTGCGCCCTGGTGCAGGTCGGCGCCGATTTTGTCCGGGATGTCGAGCCCGGCGAACTGGTGGTGATTGACGCAACGGGCCTGCATTCCAGCCGGTTCGCCGATGAGGACGAATCGTGCGGCGCCTCGCACTGCGTCTTCGAACATGTCTATTTCGCGCGGCCCGACAGTCTCCTGTTCGGGCATAATGTGCATGGCGTGCGCGTCAAACTGGGCATGCGGCTTGCCGAGGAGCACCCGGTGGATGCCGATGTGGTGATCGCGGTGCCGGACAGCGGCAATTCGGCGGCCCTGGGCTACTCGCGCCAGAGCGGGATCCCGCTGGACTTCGGATTCATGCGCAATCATTACGTGGGCCGCACGTTCATCATGCCCGAGGCCGATCAGCGCGCGCGCAGCGTGGATATGAAGCTGACCGTCGTGGACGATGTGGTCCGGGGCAAGCGCGTGGTGGTGGTGGACGATTCGATCATCCGCGGGACGACGGCGCGGCGCCGGGTGTCGGCTTTGCGCGCGGCGGGGGCCCGCGAGATCCACCTGCGGATCTCCTGCCCGCCCACGATGCACCCTTGCTTCTTCGGCATCGATTTTGCGACCCATGCCGAGCTGATTGCGGCCAACCGGAGCGTGGAGGAGATCCGCGAGTATATCGGGGCGGACAGTCTCGGCTACCTCAGCGTCGAGGGCTTGCTTTCGCCTTTCGGCAAACAGGGCGGGGCCTACTGCACGGCGTGTTTCTCCGGGCGGTACCCCCTCGATATCAGCCGCATGACCGGCAAGGACGCCCTGGAACGATTGACCCCGTTGCTGAACCTCGATCCGAAACCCAACCACTGAGCGCATGGGAGCAAAAAGTGCGGTGACGAACAGACGGAAGAACGGGTAGAGCCGGCTTTACGCCGGCTATGCGCAGGTGTCCTGTCGAACAGGGTGGCCGGCATAAAGCCGGCCCTACCGGGAAGAATCAATACGGCGATGGACTTATGACCAGGAACAACGGCCCCACACGACACATCTTCATCACGGGCGGTGTTGTCTCGTCCCTCGGCAAGGGATTAACCTCCGCCTCCCTGGCGTTGCTGTTGAAGCGGCGCGGTTACCGGGTCAAGATGCAGAAGCTCGACCCCTACCTGAACGTCGATCCGGGCACGATGTCGCCCTACCAGCACGGCGAAGTGTATGTGACGGTGGATGGGGCGGAAACCGACCTCGATCTCGGCCACTACGAGCGGTTCACCGGCATCCCCTGCACCCGCAACAGCAACTACACGTCGGGCAGCATCTATCGTTCGGTGATCCAGCGCGAACGCGAAGGCGGCTACCTGGGCAAGACTGTGCAGGTGATCCCGCATGTCACCGACGAGATCAAGGCCGCCATCCGCTCGCTTGACGGCGACGATGTCGATATCGCCATCACGGAGATCGGCGGAACGGTCGGCGATATCGAGTCGCTGCCGTTCATGGAGGCGATCCGGCAGTACCGGCATGAGATCGGCCGCCAGAACGGGCTGTTCATCCACCTGACGCTCGTGCCGTATCTCAAGGCGGCGGGCGAGTTGAAGACGAAGCCGTCGCAGCAGTCGGTCGGCATCCTGCGGACCATCGGCATCATTCCCGACATCCTGATCTGCCGCTGTGAGCACTCGATGACGCCCGATCACAAGGCCAAGCTGGCCCTGTTCTGCGACGTGGACCTGAACAAGGTGATCGAGGAGAAGGATGTCGAGCATTCGATCTACGAGGTGCCGCTGGAACTGGCGCGGCAGGATGTGGACGTGTTCATCCTCGAAATGCTGCAACTGCACGCCCATGCGGTGAAGATCGACGACTGGAAGGCGATGGTCGACACCCTGATCACCCCGCCCAACGGCACCGTCGAGATCGGCGTGGTGGGCAAGTACATCAGCCTGCGCGACGCCTACAAGAGCATCTATGAATCGCTGACCCACGGGGGCATCACCAACGGCGTCAAGGTCAAGGTCCGCATGGTGGAGTCCGAGGATGTGGAGAAGGAAAGCGCCGAGAAACTGCTGGAAGGCGTTTCCGGCATCCTGGTGCCGGGCGGGTTCGGCGACCGCGGGATCGAGGGCAAGATCCGGGCCATCGAGTACGCGCGCACGAATCGCATCCCCTTCTTCGGCATCTGCCTCGGCATGCAGTGCGCGACGATCGAGTTCGCCCGCAACGTCTGCGGCATGAAGGGCGCCAACAGCACCGAGTTCGCCCCCGATACCGCCTTCCCCGTGATCGATCTCATGGCGGAGCAGAAGGCGGTGACGGAAAAGGGCGGGACGATGCGGCTGGGCGCCTACCCCTGTCATCTCGAGGCGGATACGAAGGCGGGGGCCGCCTACGGGGTGGCGGATATTCAGGAACGCCACCGCCATCGCTACGAGTTCAATAACCGCTTCCGGGACCAGATGCGCAAGCACGGCCTGGTGCTGTCGGGGACCTGCCCCGGCCGCGACCTGGTCGAGATCGTCGAACTCAAGGAGCACCCCTGGTTCGTGGGGTGCCAGTTCCATCCCGAGTTTCAATCCACACCGTTGCAGGCGCACCCGCTGTTCCGCGACTTTGTGGGCGCGGCGGTGAAGCTGCGGAACAAGAGCAACAAGAAAAAGACCTGAGAGAACGGGGCCGCACGCATGCCGAAACGCACGGATATCAAGAAGATCATGCTGATAGGGTCGGGCCCGATCGTCATCGGCCAGGCGTGTGAGTTCGACTACTCCGGGGTGCAGGCCTGCAAATCCCTCAAGGAGGAGGGGTACGAGGTCGTGCTGGTCAACAGCAATCCCGCCACGATCATGACCGACCCGGAGTTCGCGGACCGCACCTACATCGAGCCCCTGACCGTCGACGCGTTGACCGAGATCATCCGGCGCGAGCGGCCCGATGCCCTGCTGCCGACCCTCGGCGGCCAGACGGCGCTGAACCTGGGCGTGGCGCTGTACGACAGCGGCGTTCTCAAGCGCTACGGGGTGGAAATGATCGGGGCCAAGGCGGATGTGATCCGCAAGGCCGAGGACCGGCTGCTGTTCAAGCAGGCCATGCTCAAGATCGGCCTGGACCTGCCGCGCAGCGGTTCGGCGCACACGATCGAGGAGGCGCGCGCCGTCCGTGAGACCATCGGGGCGTATCCGGTCGTGATTCGGCCCGGGTTCACCATGGGCGGGACCGGCGGCGGCATCGCGTTCAACGAGGCGGACTTCGAGGAGATCGTCCGCCGCGGCCTGTTCTACAGCCCGACGTCGGAGGTCCTGGTCGAGGAATCGGTGCTGGGCTGGAAAGAGTTCGAACTGGAGGTCATGCGGGATAACAAGGACAACTGCGTGATCGTGTGTTCCATCGAGAACCTGGACCCGATGGGCGTCCACACGGGCGACAGCATCACCGTCGCGCCGGCCCAGACGCTGACCGACCGCGAATACCAGATCATGCGCGACAAGTCGATCGCCGTCATGCGCGAGATCGGCGTGGATACGGGCGGGTCGAATGTGCAGTGGGCGCTCAATCCCGCCAACGGCCGCATGGTGATTATCGAGATGAACCCGCGGGTGTCGCGCTCCAGCGCCCTGGCGTCGAAGGCCACCGGGTTTCCCATCGCCAAGATCGCGGCGAAACTCGCCGTGGGCTACACGCTGGACGAACTGCGCAACGACATCACGCGCGAGACGCCCGCCTGTTTCGAGCCCGCCATCGATTATGTCGTGACCAAGATGCCGCGCTTCGCCTTCGAGAAGTTCCCGGGCGTCGACAGCACCCTCGGCACGCAGATGAAGTCGGTCGGCGAGGCGATGAGCATCGGGAAGACCTTCAAACAGTCCTTCCAGAAGGCCTGCCGCTCGCTGGAAATCGGACGGGCCGGGTACGGGGGGGACGGCAAGGACGGCGCCTATGAGGCGCTGAGCGACGAGAAGGTCGCGGCCGAGCTCAAGCGGCCGCATGCAATGCGGGTGTTCGTCATCCGCGCGGCGTTCACGCGGGGGTGGACCGTCGAGAAGATCCATGCGCTGACGGGCATCGATCCGTGGTTCCTGCGGCACCTTGAGGAATTGACCGCCTTCGCCGACGAGATCCGGACCGCCGGCTCGCTGGAGGGGATGAAGAAGGACCTGCCGCTGTTCCGCCAGGCCAAGGAGCTGGGCTTTTCGGATCGCCAGATGGCGTTCCTGCTGGGCGCCAAAGAAGGCGAGATCCGTCAGGCCCGCGAGGAACTCAAACTGCTGCCGGTGTACGGCCTGGTCGATACCTGCGCGGCGGAGTTCACGGCCTATACGCCCTATTTTTACTCGACGTACGGGGATATCGACGAGAGCCGGCCGAGCACGAAGAAGAAGGTCATGATCCTGGGCGGCGGTCCGAACCGGATCGGGCAGGGGATCGAGTTCGATTACTGCTGTGTGCATGCCGCCTTTGCCCTGCGCGATGCCGGGTTCGAGACCCTCATGGTCAACAGCAACCCGGAGACGGTCAGTACGGACTACGACACCAGCGACCGCCTGTATTTCGAGCCGCTGACCCTTGAGGATGTCCTGCACATCTACCGCCGGGAAGGTTGCTGGGGGGCCATTGTGCAGTTCGGGGGACAGACCCCGCTGAACCTGGCGAAGGATCTGGAGGCCAACGGCGTCAATATCATCGGCACCAAACCCGGCAGCATCGAGGTCGCCGAGGATCGCGACCTGTTCGCCGCCCTCGTGACCCGCCTGGGAATCAAGCAGCCGCCGAACGGCATGGCCACGAACATCCAGCAGGCCGAGGCCATTGCGGAGCGGTTGGGCTACCCGGTGTTGATGCGCCCCTCGTTCGTGCTGGGCGGCCGCGCCATGGTCATCGTCTACAATGACGAGTCGCTGCGCAAGTACATGGCCGAGGCCGTGTATGTGTCCGAGGACCGGCCGATCCTGATCGACCGGTATCTGGAAAACGCGGTGGAGGTGGATGTCGATTGCATCTCCGACGGCGAGACGTCGGTGATCGGGGCGATCATGGAACACGTGGAGCTGGCCGGCATTCATTCGGGCGACAGCGCCTGCACGATCCCGGCGCCCACGCTGACCGAGGATGTGAAGAAAGAGATCCGCCGCTGCACGCTGCTGATGGCGAAGGAATTGCACGTCGTCGGGTTGATGAACGTGCAATACGCGATCAAGGACAGCGTGGTCTATGTGCTGGAGGTCAATCCGCGCGCCTCGCGGACCGTGCCGTACGTGAGCAAGGCGATCGGCGTCCCCCTCGCCAAGCTCGCGGCGCTGGTGATGGCCGGCTACAAGCTCAAGGAGTTGGGGTTCACGAAGGAATTCGTCCCGAAACACTACTCCGTGAAGGAGGCGGTGTTCCCGTTCGCCCGGTTCCCCGGGGTTGACGTGATCCTGTCGCCCGAGATGAAGTCCACGGGCGAAGTGATGGGCATCGATGCCACGGGCGGCATGGCGTTTCTCAAGAGCCAGATCGCGGCGGGCAATCCGCTGCCCCTGACCGGCAACGTGTTCATCAGTGTGCGTGACGAGGACAAGGATGACGTGCTGCCGCTGGCCAAGAAGCTCGTGGACTTGGGCTTCTCGCTATACGCAACGGTCGGCACGAGCACGCTTCTGCGGAACAACGGCATTCGCAGCCAGGCCATGTTCCGGATTGCGGACGGTCGGCCGAACGTGGTGGACATGATCGAGGAGAAGCAGGTCCAGTGGATTGTCAACACGCCGGCCAGCGGGCCGACGCCACGCATTGACGAGGTCAAGATGCGGTCGCATGCGGTGATTCGGGGCATCCCGATCACGACCACGGTGCACGGGTTACGCGCGGCCATCATGGGTCTGGAGGCGATGCGGGAGATGCAGCACATCGAGGTGTGCAGCATCCAGGAATACCAGCGCCACTCGCCCCGCATCAAGTTGCCGCGCGTGAATGGCGGACGCGCAGCCGCCAAGCCCCAGGCGTGATTGTGCGGTTGGGGCCCCTGCCGTCTAAAGGGAGGGCGCGCATGTTGCGCGCCGCAGACGCCTCCAGCCGCTGGTGAAGCTTCCATCGATACCTGACGAGGCATGGGGTAGGGCCGGGTTCACTCCGGCCACTTTCGGCCGGCGTCACGCCGGCCCTCCCTGTCGTTCCGTCGGCAATTCACTGCGGTTTCGGCACCCGTCCTCATGGGAGGGCGCGCATGTCTTGCCCGACGTAGCCTTGGCGAAGTCGGGTGCGCGCCGCAGACGCCTCCAGCCGCTGGTGAAGCTTCCATCGATACCTGACGAGGCATGGGGTAGGGCCGGGTTCACTCCGGCCACTCTCGGCCGGCGTCACGCCGGCCCTCCCCGCCGCATCATGTCCAAGGGGCTGGTCGCGGGGCTGCGCATATCCTTCACCACGTGGGTGTAGATCATGGTTGTCTCCACATTCGCGTGCCCCAGGTAGTCCTGGATTTGCCTTATATCCACGCCTTGCAGGAGCAGGTGCGTGGCGAAACTGTGACGAAGGGTATGGACTGAAGCCGGCTTGGCGATCCCGGCGGCCTGCACCGCCTCCTTGACGGCCCTTTGCATCACCATGTCGCTAACGTGATGGCGGCGGACTTTTCCACTGCGCGGATCGGTGGACAATTGTTTGCTCGGGAACACATACTGCCAGCCCCACTCGCGGGGCGCCTTGGGATACTTCACGGCCAACGCCCCGGGCAGCCACACCTCCCCCACGCCAGCCCCCATATCCTGTTCGTGCAAGGCTTTGACCCGCGCCAGGTGCTCCCGCAAACCGGTCTTCACTGACTCAGCCAACAGCGTCGATCGGTCTTTATCGCCCTTGCCCGCCCGCACAAAGACCAGGTTATTATCGAAATCCAGATCCTTGACCCTCAACCGGCAGCATTCCATGACCCTCAGACCGCCCCCATAGAGTGTTTCCGACATCAGACGCGGCGTTCCCTGGAGTTTCCCCAGTACCGCCGCCACTTCCGCGACAGTCAACACCACAGGTAGTTTCGGGCCCCGTTTCGCGCGCACGCCCTCGCTCAGTTCCCCCAATTCAATGCGGAGGACATCCCGAAACAGGAACAGGATGGCGCTGAACGCTTGGTTCTGCGTAGACGCCGCCACCTCCCGACGCGTAGCCAGATACGCCAGGAAATCCCGCACCCGTTCCGCATTCAATTGGCATCCGTCGCCCGTGGCCCCATGGCCCGTCTCCCGCAGATAGTCAAAGAACCGGCCCACCCAGTCCAGGTACGTCTTCTCGGTGCTGTAGGCGTAGTGCTTCAATCGCAGTCTTGTTCGCAGGGCCTCCATGACGTGGTTGCGTCCATAGGAACCATCCGCGTTCGCGGTAACGGTTGACACGGTCGGCGCGGACCAAGTCGTATCGCCCTTGAAATTCACGAAATACAGGCGCAACGCCCGTTCCGCCTGGGTGACCTGCCAGTCCTGATAACTGCCTGTCACCTCCAACTCACGCAGGAAGGCCGCGATACGTTCGTCCAGTCCTGCAACCGGCACCGTGACGCCGCGCGAGAGGAACCTGCGCACCCAGGAAACGTGATAGGGCGCGTTCTTCTCCGGCACCAGACGCTGCTTAAGCAGGTACTCCGCAAATCGTCCCAGTTGTAAGTCGTTATCATACAATGTCCTGTCCATCGTTCGCCCTCCAATACCAGGATAGGTAACGCGTTACTTATCCTGGTAATACCGGCCAAAAGTAACCCTCTCGCCCCTTCTTTTCGGTCCTGGCACACACCCGTGCACCTTGATATGTAAACGATGGTTCATCATGGCATATTGCCGGCAATTGTAACAGTATTTAATGGAAGCTATTTAAGCGTCGAAGTCTGAGCGGCGAGCATTCGCGGCATCTGGTAAAGTCACATCCAGCGCAAGACGTTGATGAACGGACACTTGGCTGGGGTATACGGTTCATTGGCGGTTACGTCGCGCCTCGCGTTCGAAAACCGGGTTGACGCAGACTCCTGGCCACACTAGGCTCATTCGCTAGGAAATGTAACGCGTTACCGATAAAACGTTGGGTGTCAGAAAAGGATGCACCCGAAAGATATTTTCGATTTTGCGACAATCGATGTTGACTCCATCCATGCGGGGTGCTACATACCTCCTCTAACGGCGTATGGGACGCCTTCGGGTCAGCGTAAAGAGCCAGTCTCACCCATAATTAAACAGAAACCTACGCTATCGCTTGATAGCGCTGACCGCAAGCGATGACATGGCGGAGGTTTCTCGATGAGCCAACAGGTCACCACTAGAACGCTTGATGCGTTGCGGAGAGAGGCAAAGCGCCTTCTGCGGGATTACCGCGAGCGTCAACCTTCCGCAGTGAGTCGAGTCTCTGTGTGCTGGCCCAAGGCAGCCTCTCCGGACTTCCCGCTCAAGCTGGCACAAGTTCAACTTGTTGTTGCGCGTGAGCGTGGCTATCGGAGTTGGCGTCATCTCAGGGCCTCCGTCTCCACAAACACCGAAGGGAGACAGGTCATGAACGTGAAGGCAGTAGTCGATCAAATGGCAAAGTTGGGCGCGCCGCGGGCAACCGTGCATGTGCTCACTAACGAACAGTCGCAAGCCGATGCTGTGGAGGCTGAAGTTGCCGCGCGCTGGGGCGCTGGGGTTGTCGTCAATTTCACTCTCACGGGGACATCCGGCCTGCCTGATGCGCAATTGGCGGCAGACGGCATCTTTTCTGGCGCGCGCGTGGTTGTCGGGAAATGGGTTGAATTCTGCTTCGCTTACGCACGTTTGGGCGAGCCTTTCCTCGGACCGGATGCAGAACAGCGCTTTGCCAGACAGGATCAACTCCTGGCGGGCGTCACCGCGCTGATCGCGGATGTTCCAGAAGAAGAACGTAAGGTTCCCTGCGTGATATCCGGAAAGGAAGGCATACTCGCGTCGGTGAAATTCTCAGAGTTCACGAGCAAGTACAAGCAGGCTGTTGAGATGACTGCATAGCACCAAACAAGAGGCCAAACCGTACCGGTTCCCCGCGCGGACGCGGGGCACCGTCCGGTTGGCCTCGCCGTTGTGCAAGCGAAAGAGATTGAATGAACGTAACTTGGCAGGTGGCTACTATCATCGTTGGCATGGGCATCATGATGATCCTGTTCTGGGTGGTGTTCGCCCTCGTCGTGCGATACCTGATCTCAGTATTCAGGCTGATTCGGCAAGTCAAGACTGCCGAGCCGACGCTGTGGGTCTCCCTTGGCCGCCCGACCATGTTTCCCATGTTCCATGCATCCTTCAATCCGTTCCAAGGACTCATCTCTCAAGCCCGGTTTTGCGGCTGGCTCCTCAAGGGTGGCGATGGTGCGGCGCATCCGGAGACCAGAGACATGGTGCAAAAGACGAGACGACTGCTCAGGATCGGGATGATCGGATTTATCAGCCTGTTCGTCCTGTTCTTGGCGTTCTTCGCATTCACGGCGTGCTTGATCGCAATGAAAGGAACTGCACAACCAGCAACCCCACCGTATTCGGAGCCCGCTGCGCGGTCTCCTCAACGGTGAGTTGCGCCGTTGGAAGCACGATGAAATGGATCAAGAGAATTGCGGCCATCGCGGGATTGCTGGCCCTGCTGCTCGGCGCGGCCGTTGCCATTACGCTATACATTGAAACCCATCCTCGCGCGCACGAGTTCGCCGTAACGCGGGCGGGTGTCCTAACCGAATCTGAGGCCATCACCATCACGCATGAAGCGATCTCCCGGAGCGGGAGGAATCAGAATGAGTTCACCGCATTGGCGTGGGGCACCCGGGAATGGGAAGGCAAGCCGGAGCGGGTCTTCGCACGGAACACCATCGACCCCAATGACGGATATGTGATCTGGAAACACAGCAGCGGTGATCCCGCGAGAACTCTTCGTGTTTCCATCGAGAAGCACGAGACCGCCTTCAAATGCAAGGTTCACAGAGCGAAATGAAGAGGCTTCCAACCACAGCCTGGTGGGTATTCTCGCTCCGCTCGAAACCCACAGGCTGAGCGTTCGGCCATGAAAATGAAGACACGAAGCATGCTCATCGTGATGGCGATGCTGTGTGGATGCGCCAAGCCACCCATGCCGGACGCCCAGAGAATCGGCATCGTGCCAGACGAGATCACGGCGGTGAAGATAGCGGTTGCAGTCCTGACGCCGATCTACGGTGCGACGCAAATTCGGAACGAATCCCCGTTTTCAGGGCGGTTGAGCAATGGCGTTTGGGAAGTTCGAGGAACACTGCATCAACCGCTGCTTGGCGTCAGGAAGGGAGGCACGGCCGTTGTGCACATCAGTCAATCAACAGGCGAAATCTTGGATCTGAATCACGAGAAGTAGGCCGAACAAGCAAATCCTGCCTATTGCGCTCCGCGCTCAGGCAGATTTGCGACGTTCGCATGGAAGAAAATATGAAACAGACAGATCAGGAGATCGGAGAGATGGGGTCTGGTCGTCTGAAGCTTTGGCACTTTCTTTCTGAAGAGGCGCTCGAAAAGAAAAGAGCACATGCCGTGGCCAACGGCGGCGAATTACTCCTTCATCCTCCGGCACCGAGAGGGAACATCACCAAAGGCGTACTGCAGCATTTCATCTACTGCCTTCGATACGCCGTAGGTGGCATTCACTTCCTCGGGCGGACTTCGCGCCCCCGCCTCATCCGCATCGACCTCAAGCCGGAGACTCGCGTCTTCCGATTTATCGGTGATCCGAGCCAGATCGACTGGAGGGGAACGATGGACAAATACGACGTGATAGACATGGTTGTAGACGCCTGTCCAGCTTGGCCCATACGGTTCCGGCAGTCGTTGCTTCTCCACTCATCGGCAGTTGTGCATTGGAGTGATAACGTTGCGGAAATCAAAATGGAGTTCCTGTCCGACATCGAAGCCCTTCGCCAGGGCACAATTCCAGCATCGGAATACTTCTACACCGATTTCACTCAGGAGGAACAACTGTCGGCCGCGATGGTTCTTGCCCGCATTCTTGAGTTCGTTCCCCATAATGATACAGAACACGAGAAGGACATGACTAATGTGCGACTGGCGCTTGAGAGAGTGGGTGCCAGGCGCGTATGATGTGGGCTGAGTTGGTGATTTCAGACAAGTAGAATAGACATGTTGGCGAACAAGGCGGTGGAACGCTACGGCGCGTAACCGCGCCGAGGTTCACCGCCGACGTTCGAACCATGAAGATGATGAGACTATTCGGAATCGCCTTCTTGATCGCAGG
>CAZTAJ010000019.1:0-49544 GCA_964611575.1 uncultured Verrucomicrobiota bacterium | reverse complement strand
CCCGCCATCCGCTACCCGCCCTCAATCCGAAGAATATGTAATTCGGAATCGTCGACACGCCCCGAATCCGCAGTCATGCGAACGCGGAGCCCACTGCACGGACCGATGCGAGGCCCGTCCGTGGCGTGGCTCACAGGGACGCCACGGGAACAACCACGGTTCGGGCGCCGTCTCAGAAGAACATGCCCGCCAGGGCGTCTTCCACCGCCGCAACCCAGGCGGGATCAAAAAGACGACGGCCCGGAAGGCGCACGAGGATCCGCCGGGACGCCACCCGCCCGCGCAGGGCGGCAGACGCATAGCGGTCGATCAGGTGCGCCGGCAGGCGGCGCAAAACCCGCCCCAGCTCGTCAAACAGGTCCAGCGGCTCCTCGCCGGCTGGCTCCAACACAAACTGCCACAGCATGTCCGGGTCCTGTCGAACCGCCTGCCGGATCACCCCGGCGATCCGGCCGCGGGCTGCGAACAGGTCGGTGCCCGCCAGGATCACCGCGCGACGGTTCTGCGTACCGGGAATCGCCCGACCCGGCCGCCAGTCCGCCAGGTCAATCCGGACCTCCTCAGGGAACAGGTCGGGGAGCCGCCGCCCGACGAATTGCCGGGTCCGGATGTCCGACCGAAGCCGTGGATCGCGTTCGATGAGGTCTTCAATGCGCCGACAATCGTCGGCAGCCATGGTGGAAGTGCGCTGCACGGCATACGGTGGCCGCCGATCGGCCACGAGGCTCCACTCCCGACACCGGTTACGCAGTTCCGTGCCCGGGAGCAGGAGCGTCTGCAGACACTGCACGTCCACCCCGCGCAGACGCGCCGCCCACGATAGAGCGGCGCGCACATCCCCCACCCGCTGCAACGGCAGGCCGTACATGAGGTCCAGCGTCACGCGAATCCCGCGCCGCGTCAGCCGCCTTACCCCCTGCTCCAGCGCCCGCACGTCGGTGGGACGCCGGATGGCGCGCAGCACCTCCGCATCACGACTTTGCAGCCCCACCTCGATTTCGGTCACATGCGCCGCCGCCAACGCCTCGGCATCGGCGTCCGTGATCCGGTCCGCGCTCAGTTCGACGAAGAACGACAGCGCGCGTCCGCGGTTGATCGCCGCCAATCGCTCAAGCACCTCGCGAAACAGTGGGTGGGCGTTGAAGGTCGGATCGACAAAACGGATCTCCTTCGCGCCCAGCGTTTGCAGCGCCCGCACGCGTGCCACGACCTCATCCGGCGGCAGGAATGTCATCCGTCGCCGCAGGTGTGGATAGCGGCAGTAGGTGCAGCGGAACGGGCACCCGCGCGAGGACTCAAGGTAGGCCATGCCGCGGGCGTCCGGCCGACAGGCCGCGTGTCCGGGTGGCGGCAGCGCCTCCCCCAGTTCGATTTCGACCGGCGCGCGTAATCCCCATCGGTACCCCCGTGGCGTACGCCAGGCCACCGTCGCGGCATTCACCCTTCCCCGGGTGCGCAATGCCCTCAGGATTTCCGGGAAGACGGTTTCCCCCTCGCCCACCACAACGGCATCCGCCACACCGCCACGGTAGAGGAAGGGGTGATGCCGGGCCACCTCCGGGCCGCCCACGACCACACGGGTCCGCGGTGACCGGGCCTTGACGAACCGCGCCAGCCTCAGGCTGCGCTCGATGTTCCACAGGTAGAGCGACAAGGCCAGGATGCCGGGGCCTTGCGCCGCGAGCCAGGCCGCCACCGCAGGCGTATCGGCGTCGTCGAGCGTGCCCGGAAGTCGTTTGAACCGATAGTGGCGCCCTTCGCCCGCCCGTTCGGCGGCATGCTGCAGATAGGCCGCCGCCAGCGGCACATTCTCATGCGCCCCGCTGACATCGTTATCCAGTTGAGGGAGTTGAATGAACCAGACAGTCGGAGGCATAGGAAGGTGTCAGGTGTTGGGTGTTGGGTGTTAGGGGGTTGGTGACAGGTGGGATGGGTGTCAGGTCGTAAATTCCCGGCTTGGAACGTCAGGGTTCCTGCCTTGATCGTGAACGTTGCCGATTGGGATTCCGACGAAGCTCGCGGTGAAGTCCTGCCTCCCACCTAACACCTACCACCCAACACCTTCCCCCTTCGTTCCCTACGCTGCCAGTTCCCGCTTGAGCATGGCCGTATTGCAGCACCGCGGAGTGAATGCGCCGCGGCCCTTGCGCACGATCACGATTTCCGCGCCGCACACCGGGCACCAGAAGAACACCGCGCGCTGGCGCGTCAGTCGCATCGGCTGATTGCAGCAACGGGGAGCGAATTCCCCCATTCGTGTGCCCACGACGACCACCTCCGAGCCGCATACCGGGCAACGGTAGACCAGCCCCGTGGAGACCGCGGTGCTCACGGCCGGCCCCCGATCCTCTCCATGAGAACGCCGCAACAGATCAGTTCCATCACGCCCACCCCGCCGCGGGTCACCATCACGACATTGCCACACGTGCGGCACACGTAGGCGGAGCCGACCTGGATCGACAACGCCTGCTCCCACTCCGCGAGATCGCCTTCGCCCGGCCTGTCGGCATCGTCATGTGCCATCGCCCACGCTCCTTTCCCCGCTGACTACGCTTTCACGGCCGTCGCAAGCTCGCGCCCGAAGGCCCGGCACTGCTCCAGATCCCCGACACCCGGCTGCCATTTCACGCGCAGCCCGTCCCGGACCACCGGCATCTGGCACAACGTCAGGTGTTCTTCGAGTATCTTCACGCTCTCGCCCGACCACCCGTAGGACCCGAACGCGGCGCCAATCTTGTTCTTGAAGCGCAGGCCGCGCATTTCCTCCAGGACAGGCGCCAGGGTCGGCAGGATCCCGTTGTTGTGCGTGCAACAGCCGAGCACGATCAGGCGCGCCCGGAACACATGCACCATCAGGTCATTGCTGTCGGTGAGCGCGGCATTGAACACCTTGCTCTCAACACCGGCCGCGGCCAGGCCTTCGGCAATGGCCTTGGCCATCCGTTCCGTGGCATTCCACATCGTGCCGTAGACGATCACGGCCCGCGGCTCGGGCTTCTGTTCCGCCCACTCGCGGTACTTCTTCACGATCTGCAGCGGATCCTTGCGCCACAATACGCCGTGGCTGGTCGCGATCATGTCCACGGGCAGATTCAGCGCCAGCAGTTCGTCGATCTTCTTGATGATCCGGTCGCTGTAGGGCGTGAGAATGTTGGCGTAGTACTTCAGCGCCTCCTCGTATAACTCCCCCTGGTTCACGAGGTCGTTGAAACGGAAGGCCGTCGCGTAGTGCTGGCCGAACGCATCGTTGGACATCAGGATGTTCGAACCGGTCAGGTACGTGAACATCGTGTCGGGCCAGTGCAGCATCTGCGCCTCAACGAACACCAGTTCGCGCGATCCGATCGACAGGCGATCGCCCGTCTTGACGATCTTCATCGGCCACGCCTCATGGTAATGACCCGGCACGCTGGTGGCGCCGCCGCGCGAGACCACCACCGTGGCCTTGGGGCACAGCTTCATCAGTGCCGGCAGGCTGCTGGAGTGGTCCGGCTCGCAGTGGTTCACCACCACATAGTCGATCGTGGCCGGATCGACCACCGCCCGCACCTTGGCGATAAACTCGTCGGAGTGGACACTCCACGCCGTATCCACCAATACGGTCTTCTCGTCCTTGATCAGGAAGGAATTGTACGTGGTGCCGCGATGAATCGAGAGCTCGTGCCCGTGAAACTTCCGCAGCCCCCAGTCCGTGATGCCCACCCAGTAAACGCCTTTTGCCAACTCCGTAACCATGGTGTCGTCTCCCTCGTATTCAAGCGGCAGCTCCACACACCACCGCGTATGTGAGTGACAAGAATACCAAAGCCGCGGTGCCGATGCACGGGTTTTGAACCCTGCAATGGGGCCGGGCCCCCCATCGCGCGGACCATGCCGTGGTTCACAAAATCTATCTCATCCAAGATGCACTTCCTATTCGTCGGGCCAGCGCTTTGCTCCAGGCTTCCTTCAGACCCCGCCTCGCGACGACGCCCTTCCCCTTCGCTAAACCTTCCTCCTGTCAGGTGGTTATGGGACTTTCACCCATTAAGTCGTGCGCCATGCCGGGCGCACACGTCGGGAGTCAGGCGCGCGGTTTACCGCGTCGCGTGGACTCCTTTTGGGCCTCTTTATAGCCTGAATCATGATGTTTCCGTGAGCAGTCTCGTGCTCAACCGACACATCGACAATCGTGAAATCGGAATCCGTAAGTTCCTTCTGAATCTCTTCAGGGTCACCCCAGTATCGCGTTGCGACTCCGTGCACCATGGCACATTTTGAGGCAGGATCATACCCACTGATGCCGTCATTCTGGACGGGACCGCACATGGTATCGACAAGAAAGAAGCCCTTCGGCTTCAATAAACGGTAAGCCTGTTGCAAGAATTGCTCACGATCTTGCCCAATGATGCAATGGAAGCAATGTCCGTCCAACAAGAAGTCGAACGATGCGTCCGGCAGAACGTCGTCGAGATCCAGAACATCCGCACACAAGAACACAGCCTTGACGCCGGCCGCTCGTGCGCGCTCTCTGGCCCACTCGATGGCGGTTGGCGAGATGTCGACGCCGGTAACGTCAAACCCCTGACGGGCGAACCACACGGCGATGTTTCCGGCGCCACAGCCCAACTCAAGAAGGCGACCGGACGCCGGCGCAGTGCCGCCGCGAAGGATTTCCGCAAAGTCGAGTTCTCTGCGCGCGTAGGCTTCGGCCGTCTTGTCCCAACCGGCACTGCCTTCTGCCTTTCGGAGCCGGTAGGCGGAGTCATGTCCGGCGTAGTTCGTCTTCATCGCAGTCATTCTGGCCCAACGTTCACAATCTGGCTGAGGAGCGGAGCGACGATAGCCAGAATTGTGTGGTTGGCATGGTCCCTATGCATGCGCCAGTTTGGCTGAAGCCAGGCGATTCAAGCTGACACCAGCCTCAGCGGCCTCGAGTGCGAGTTCACGGTGTACGTTGGGTGGAACGCGCACCATAAACTTGCCACTAAATGACCGGCTTGCCAGCGGCTCGGGAACCGGCTCCCGCTGTCTATTCATGTCTTCAACGACATCCGCCACAACGGAGCGAACGCCTCGAAGAGCGGCTTCGGGTGCCGCAGCCAGCCAGCTCAGTCCCGGAAATTCCGCGCACAAACCGACGTACTCTTTATCCTCTTCCGACCACGTGACGCGGTAGGTGTAGTGATCATGCGGAACGGTTTTCATATTCCCACCTCTCAATGGCCTTTAGGACTTGCCTGACTTGGTAAGCCTTGGCTTTGCCTTTGTCATCCTGAATGTTCACCCGGGGATCCCCCTGCCACGGTGTCCTGTATATCCGATGGCTGCTTCCTCTTTGCCTTGGTTGCCCGAAAACGCGCTCGCACACGCGGCACAAGTCCGCAAACCGAACCCCGTTGGGGTTGCTTCGCATATCCGAGACTATGTCTTCAACCGTGGCCATACAGATATAGTATCATTATTGATATCGTCATCAATCACATTTCTTATGCCAACAGTGTTATTGAGCTTACTTTAGATGTTTTGTATGTGAAGGGTCACGTCTCGACAAGCGACATTTCTATTATTGCCTCACCATCGCTTTGCCATCTTCGTTCACCGCCGCATTCACTTGTCGCTTGTCGAGACGTGACCCCGCTCGCCAGCTGGACTTCATTTTCAGTTGTCCGATTTTTTCGGACAACTGGTCGTAGCCTTCCTGCAAGAGCTTCTTCTTGAGGTCGTTCCAGTACTTGCGAGGCCGGTCGCCTCCAACCAGAACCTCGACCACATCGATGATCGAGAACCACCACTCGCCCTCGCGGAACGCTTTCCGTATCCGCCGACCTTCAAACACGGCGAGTTTTTCAGTTTCTCCAGTGCTCATGATGATCTCCTAGTTCAACCGTACGATCTTCTCGTACGTTTGAACTCACATGGGGTTGTGTCCATCTTTTCATCTCTTTGGTCGAACGCCACCATTGAGGCGCGAGCTTCAGCGAGTCGCCTCGGATGGCTTGTTCGGCTCCTATTTCTTTCGCAGAACCATTACGCCGTATCCTTCAAGCGTCACCGTCGTACCCAGTGTCTTCTCTGACCGCACGTCGTCATAGGTTGAGTCCAGATCAACGCTCTTCGGTCTGTTATTGAAGTTCATCAAGAAGACGTACCTGCTCTGACCGCCCGTTCTGACTTGGGCCGTAACACCCGCCGGCAAATGGACATCCAGCGCCCGCACAAGAGGCAGTTCGGCAATGAGCTTCCCGTAGAAGTCACTCAGAAACTTAGCCTCATTCCGCGAGGCCATATAGTATGCTTTGCCCTTTCCGTACGCGTTCACCGTGAGTGCCGGGGAGCCTGCGAAATACTGATCCGCAAAGGTCGCCAGGATCTCCGAGCCCTCGGCATGAATAACCGAACAGGTATCAACAGCCCTATACGTTCCGGTTAATCCGAGAGGATTTCCGCTCGTCATCCTGAGCTTCACCGATTCATTCGGGTAATAGCTCTGGCTTTCTTCTTCACGAACCCCGAACACCTCACGCAGCCCCTGCCCTGGCACACCGCCCAGGCAGCACAGATCGGATTCGTCGACTATGCCGCTCCAGTAGGTCATCACAGCCGTGCCGCCCCCTTCAACGTACGCCATGAGCTTGTCCGCAAATCCAGGCCGCAACATGTAGGCCATGGGAATCACGACCAGTTTGTATCGATTCAGCTCGCAAGTCTGATCAATGACATCGACCGGCACGCCGCCGTCCCAGAAGGGTCGGTAATGGGCGGTACATTCCTGACGGTACTTCACATTGTCTCCAAGATAAACCCTGGCACCGGAATTCAGGGCCCACTCATTCTCCCAGTCCTGTATCACTGCGACCTCGGGCTGGACGCTTGTTCCGACTATATCGTCGAGCTTTGCCAGCGCGTCGCCAACTTCCGCCACTTCCTTGAACTCTCTGGTGTGTTCGTTGCCGACATGATCAACAACCGCGCCATGGAATTTCTCCATGCTGCCGCGGCTCTTCCGCCACTGGAAGTACTGCACGGTATCGGACCCGTGTGCAACCGCCTGCAGACTGGAGAGCAAGTGCATGCCGGGCTCTTTGCGTTTCTTGACACGGCCGCGAGTTGGAATGCTAGGCACGCTTTCCATCAGCATGAACGGCTTGCCGCCTTTCATGCTGCGGCATTGGTCATGCTGGAGGGCGGTCTTGACCGCTTCGCTGACATCGTCGCCGGTTTCATGCCAGTTGGGATAGGAATCCCATGAGATCACGTCTACCGCCCGGGCAAAAGCCCAGTAGTCGAGAGTATCTGAACCGTTCATGAAGTTGGTGGTGATGGGCACCGCCGGCGTAACGTCCCGAAGTGGGGCCGTCTCGCTCCTGAAGAAGTCAATGGTCTGGGCCGTCTTGAAGCGCTCCCAATCGAGCATCAAACCATGGATCCCCTTGTCCGTCGGCACGACGTAATCCCAATCCGGGAAGGTGTGCGACCAGAAGGAGGACCAGTAGGCGTGGTTCAGCTTCTCAATGTCTCTGTCGTATCGCACCTTGAGCCAGTTCTGGAAAGCTGCGTAGCACAGTTCGCAGTGGCAGTCTCCGCCGTTGTATTCGTTGGACGCGTGCCAGACCAGCAGGGCGGGATGATCCTTGTACCGCTCGGCCAGCTTCCGGTTAATGATCCGGCACTTTTCCCGGTAGATGGGCGAGGTGCGGCAATGATTATGGCGGCCACCGTGTTTCTGCCGCGTGCCATCGGCATTCCCCAGGCAGACCTCCGGGTATGCTCGGCTCAACCATGCCGGTTTCGAACCGCTGGGTGTGGCCAGGACTGCGTACGCGCTATTTTCGGCAAGCTTGCCCATGATCGTGTCGAGCCATCCGAATTCGAACTGACCTTCACTTGGCTCGAGCGCCGACCAGGCGAAGATGCCGACCGACATCGCGTTGCAGCCGGAAAGCTTCATCAGTCGCATGTCCTCATCCCAGATCTCAGGAGTATCGATCCATTGGTCCGGGTTGTAATCGCCCCCATGCAGCATGTGTGAACATTGGGGATTAATCGGCTCGAATCGTCTTGTCATATTTGTGGAGTCCTCATTCCTTGGCTCACGGCTGTGCGGCACGCGATAGCGTGGCCGCACCAGCCAATGGTTCGGCAGTCTTAGTTGCCACAATCATGATTTCATACTCGTCCAAGTCGAGGGTTCGTCTCCCCCAGTTGCCAGCCGTTCCGCCCCACAGGTTGACGACAGACAGCCCTGCGAGGCGGAAGAGCAGTCGGAGTTCCGTTCCGACGAAACCGCGCTCGCGAACGGGAACGGCGGGAACCCCTTCGCGTGGAGGAAGTGCCGCCGATTCCACGAGTGTCAAAGGATCGAAGCCCCCCGACGCCACGTCATCGTTCGAATGGGCACGCAGCATTCGGGACGCGCTGAGAACGGTAGCCATGACCCTTGCCTGCGGTTTCAAGCTTCGAGAGATGTTGCAGAGGATGGACAGCGGTTGTGCAATCGGGTCATCCGTCTGGCTGAGAAGCCCGAAGGATCCTTCGCACAAACAGATGGCGGCATCATACTTGCCAGGGAACGAGAAACTTGTGGCATTGGAACGGATCCATTCCACCTGAACCGCCTCAGCCTTCGCCGCCGCCGATGCCATCGCCAGCATTTCCGACGACAAGTCCAAACCGGTTACGGCATAGCCGCGTCTTGCCAGCTCAATGGAGTGACGACCCGTTCCGCATCCGACGTCAAGAACTGAGCTGCCTGTCGCAACCCCCAACTCCTCAAGAAGGAAGTCCACCTCTTTGAGCGTATTCTTCGTAAAGACATTCTCGCCATACAGCGACGCGTGAGCGTCAAAGAACGTCTCCCATGTGGTTTTTTCTGTCATTGCTTCATCCATAGTGATTGCCGAACAGTGTTATTGAGCTTACTTTAGATTTGTTTGCACTTCCATTAAGTACGAGCAGATGTATGTGGTCGTGAGATCCGGTCGTCAATGCAAATCATGTTGTCAGCACAATAGTTACACATGAACATCGCTTGTTTATCATGGCACGGAGTAGGCTTTGTGCAGAGCTTGGATCGGGTCTTGAGCAGCTTGAGTCGACGTGGCGGCACAACAGACGTATAAAGCCTACTTCCTGATCGCGGTTGCGCAACTGGCTCGGCATTCAATCCGGCATCAACTTGCTCGCCTATGGCGTAACAGCCTTACCTCGTCGGATGATCCCTTGCAGCACCAACGCCGACCGCGCCGGAAGATAGACGCGAACTGCCGATGCATGCCCCTCAGCCGGTCCAGTGCCATGGATCTGGCGCGGCGCCAATCGGCCGTGCCCGCCGAAGTCGGGCGCGTCGCTGTCCAGCGTCAGCCGATACCGGCCCGGCGGCACCGGAATCGCATAGTCCGTCACCGACCGCGTCGGGTTGAAGTTGAACAGGAAAACCAGTCCCGCCCGCTCGAACGCCAGGATCTGGTCGTCAATGTGTTCATACCGGAACTCCGGCCCCGGCTTGTCGAGAAGCCGCGTCTTCGCCGCCAGTGCCATCATCGCCTTGTCGAACTCGGCCAGGAAACGGTACCGCAACTTCGGGTCATCACGCAGCGACCACTGACGCCGCGCGTAGTGATAGCTCCAGCCGTTGCCCTCGCGCGGGAAGTCGATCCATTCGGGGTGACCGAATTCGTTGCCCATGAAATTCAGGTAGCCGTTGCCCGCCGTCGCCAGCGTAATGAGCCGGATCATCTTGTGCAGGGCCATTCCCCGGTCCACGCGCAGATTGTCCTGGTAAACGTTCATCCACCCGTACATGTCCGCATCGATCAGCCGGAAAATGAGCGTCTTGTCGCCCACCAGCGCCTGGTCGTGCGATTCGGCATACGAAACGGTCTGCTCGTCCTGGCGCCGGTTCGTCAGCTCATGGTAGAGCGTCCCCATGTTCCACTGCTCATCGCCCACTTCCTTGATCAGTTTGATCCAGTAGTCGGGCGTGCCCATGGCCAGGCGGTAATCGAAACCCATCCCGCCCGCCCCGGACGGTGCCCCGAGCGTCGGCATGCCGCTCACGTCCTCAGCCACGGTCATGGCATCCGGGCGCACGGCGTGGATCACCCGGTTGGCGAGCGACAGGTAGACCCAGGCGTCCTCATCGACCAACCCGCCGAAGTAGTCGTCATACGACCCGAACACGCGTCCCAGCCCGTGATCGTAGTACAGCATGCTGGTCACGCCGTCGAACCGGTAACCATCGAACCGGTACTCGTCCAGCCAGAACCGGCAATTCGACAACAGGAAGTGAAGCACCTCGGTCTTGCCGTAATCAAAGCAGCGCGAGTCCCACGCGACATGCATGCCGCGTGCGCCGTCGTGGAAATACTGGTACAGGGTGCCGTCAAACCGGCTCAAGCCCTCCAGTTCGTTGCGCACGGCATGCGAATGCACCAAGTCCATGATCACGGCCAATCCCGCGGCATGCGCCGTGTCCACCAGGTACTTCAGGTCGTCCGGTGTGCCGAAGCGGGACGAGGCGGCGAAGAAACTGCTGACGTGATACCCGAAGGACCCGTAATAGGGGTGTTCCTGCACGGCCATGAGCTGGATTGTGTTGTAACCCGCATCCACGATCCGCGGCACGATGCGGTCGGCGAACTCGCGGTAGGTGCCCACCCGCGGCTCCTCCTGCGCCATGCCTACATGCGCCTCGTAAATACGCGCCGCTTCACGCCGCCGCCCGAACGGTCCCGTCTTCCACGCGTAAGCTTCCGCCGGCGCCCACACCTGGGCGGAGAACAACTTTGTCGCCTCGTCCTGGACCACACGCCGCGCATACGCCGGGATGCGTTCCCCTTCCCCGCCCGGCCACGCGACCCTGAGCTTGAACAGGTCGCCATGCGCCATCGCCGCTGCCGGCAGGCGCAGTTCCCAGGTTCCGCCCGTCGCCTGGCGTTGGAACTGGAAGGCCGGCCCGCCCCGCCAGTCATTGAACGTCCCGATGAGTTCGATGGAGGTTGCGTTCGGTGCCCATTCCCGTAAAACCCAGCCATCGCCCGACTGGTGCAGCCCGAAGAACTCGTGCCCGGCCGCAAAATCCTCCAGCGGCATCCGTCCGCCGGTCAGCCGCTGCACGGCCGCCTCCACCCGTTCCACGCGGTGCCGGATGGCCGGCAGATACGGGCCGAGATACGGGTCGCGGTTCACGAGGCTCGCCGTGTCGGGATCGATCCGTTTGGACGGCGTCATGCGCATGGTCTTCCCTACGCCCGGTTGATCTCGAACGTGCGCGACTGTCCGTCGCCGGTGCGGGAAATCCGCACCGTAATGATCCCGGCGCTGTCGCAGGCGTATCGTTCAACTGACTCCGTCCAGTCCAGATCGTCCCGCGCGACCACGCGGTCCCGCGTCAGCCGCTCCCGCATCGCAATCGCCGGATCGTACGGGAACAGGATCTCCGACCACTCCCGGACGCCGGCGGACGGCAAGCCCGCGGCATCCACCGCCGTGCATTCCAGGTATCGCAAGCACCCGATGTTGTGCCGCGGCACATAGCGGATCTCCTCGGCGACCGGCGGCATGCCCTCGTCCGGCAGCCGCATGCCTGCCTTGAAGATGGGGGCGAAGAACTCGCGGCTGCCGTGGTCCGCCAGTCGGATCACGCCAAAATGGCGCGCCAGCACGTCATGAATCCGCAATGTTTCCGAACAGTGGATGGCGGCGCCCATCGCCGTGGCGGTGAACGGCTTGTCGGTCGTGATCAGTTGCACCTTCGGGAAGCGTTTGGCCACCATCTTGCCGACCACCGGCAGGCGCGAGGAACCGCCGACCAGGTAGATCGCATCCACGCCGCCCACGGTTGCCGTCACGCCCGCCAGCGCTTCCACGGCCGGAGCGATCAGCTCGGCGAGCCGCTTTTCATACACCGACACCATCACCTTGCACGCCGCGCCGCTCAAGCCGATCTCCTCGGGATCCAGCGTGAGGCTGCGGACTGTGCCCCCGCTGAGACGTTCCTTCTCACGGCACGCGCTCATCAGCAGCAGGGTGCGATGAAAGGCCGACAGCGCGGCGGGTTCGATCCTGAGTTTCTCGGCAAACAGGCCGGCCAGCACCTCGTCGAAATCGTCGCCGCCCAGGCTTTCAATGCCCGCCGACCCCAGCACCGTGTACTCCGGGCCGTCGATCTTGACCACCGAGGCATCGAATGTGCCGCCGCCCAGGTCGAACACCGCGACCGTCTTCTTCACCTGGCGCGCCTCGGCCCGATTGCCATGCACGATCCGGTCCGCGAGTTCGATGGCCGCCGCCGAAGGTTCATTGAGCGTGCCCGTGATCCGGAACCCGGCGTTCCGGAACGCGCCGCGGGTCACATGGCGCTGCGCGCCGTTGGCATTGGCCGGCCAGGTCAGCACCGCCTCAAGCGGTTCCTCGGCCGGCACCACGCCCGACCGGCGGACGGACGCGTACACCTCCGCGGCGAAGCGGCCCAGCAGATCCTGCATGTCCAGGCCGCCGGGAATGAGATCGCCCGCCACCCGCGCGCCGTCGGCGTAGTCGCGGAGCAGCCGCTTGAGCGAGCGGATCGGCACATAGCGGGTCGCCGCCTCCGGCTGGGTCAGGCACCGTTCCGCCTCGGCCCCGAAGAGGCACCCGGCCGTCTCGCGGTCGTACACGCTGAAGGACGGGAAAACGTCCCGCACCACATGGCCGATGCTCGTCTCGGCGACATGCGGCACCAGCGGGTAGCGCCCGCGATCGGCCACCACCACCACGGTGTTGGTCGTGCCGTAATCAATCCCCAACCGCGCCATCTCAGGACCTCCGGTTCACGGCCACCTGCGCCTTGGCCAGGATCACGCCGCGCGCGGTCCGGAATCCCGAGCGTAATGAGGCCGAGATGACGCCATCCGCCAGTTCCAGGTCATGCGTTTCCCGGCCCACGGCATGAATCAACGGATCGACGTGGTCCAGCCGCTGCCCCTCAAAGCGCACGGCGCCCATCCGTTCCAGCAGGGCCTCGAGCGATTCCGCCACCGCCGCGCCGCCCGCGACCTCAACGGCCGCATTGCGGATGTCCACCAGTTCCCGGACCGCGCGTTCCAGCCGCCGGTCGAGCAGGTCGTTGACCAGGCGTCGCAATGCATCGTATTCATCGTCCGACCCCAGCGGCGCCGACTCGTGTTCCTTGAGGAGTCGCGCCTTCACCGCCGAGACCTCCGCGGTCAGAAGGGCCAGCACATCCACGGGGGCTGCAGGACGGGCCGGTGCCTTGGGGGCCTTCGGCACTGGCGCTGCCGTTTTTGGGCTCCGGTGCCCGATCACGGGCAGGGACTTCTTAGCGACAACCTTGACGGCAGGGTGGCGCACGGCTTTGTGGTTTTTCGACTGTGCCATATCAACCTCTTTCTTCACCGCACAGAACGGCATCGTTCAATCCAACGGGGTACCCAGCACCACTGGGCTGATCGAACGGCTTGTGCGATACGCCACGTTTGCCATAATGTTGCCGTATGTTCAATCGATATCCCATCCCGCTCCTCGGTCCGGGCACGTCGCCGCGGCAGCCTGTGGTCCGTCTCCAGCGCTCGTTCAAGAGCGGGCCCCGCGACTTCTTCCGCCTCTACCGGGGCGATCCGCTCGAGTTGACCGTCACCGTGCTTGACGACGCCCCCCCCCGCCTGCAGGTCGTCCTGCACACCGATCTTGGCGCCGCGCCCCGCGGCGAATGGACCGACCATCCGTTCCAAACCACCGACGGCCGGGTTTTCCGCCTGCAACTGGCAACATCCCGCTGCGGCCTGTATCGTTTCCGGGTCAAGTACTCCCTCGACAGCGGCGAACACTGGCTGTGGGACCGGGTGCCCCACTCCTTCGTGCTGGTCGATCCGCCCGCCCTGCAGACGTTGCGCCTGTACACGCTCATCCCGAGCGCCTCCGGCACCGTGCGGGACTGGACGGGGCTGCTGCCCGGCATCGCAGCCATGGGGTTCGACGCCCTGCACCTGCTGCCCGTCACCCGCATGGGCCAGTCCCAAAGCCCGTACTCCGCCGCCGACCTGTTCGCTCTCGACGAGCGCTATCGCGACCCGTCCGATCCCCGTGACGGGCTCACGCAGTTCGAGTCGTTCGTCGAAGCCTGCGCCCGCCACAAACTCCGGCTCTGCCTCGACCTCGTGCTCAATCATGTGGCCGTCGACAGCGAGATGGCCGCCCTCGCGCCCGACTGGCTGACGCCCGACGATGCCGAGCCCGACGGGTTCAAGCGGGCCGGCTGCTGGCACATGCAGCAGTGGATCCGCTGGGCCGACCTGGCGCTCGTCAACTACGATCACCCCAATCCGCGCACGCTCCGGCTGATCTGGGACTACATGCAGCAGTACGCCCTGTTCTGGACAAACTATGCCGCCGCCACCGGCGGCATGGTGCGCTTTGACAACCTCCACAGCAGCCATCCCGCCTTCATCTCGGAACTCAGCGCCGTCGTACGCGCGCGCTTCCCGGACATGACCATTCTCGGCGAGTATTTCACCGACCAGGTCACCCTCGAAAAGACCGTGCCCGAGTGGGGCATCAATCTCCTGGTCGGCAACACCTGGGAGAGCCCGTTCGGGCCGCAGTTGCGCCACTACATCCAGTATGTGCACACGGTCTCCGACAAACTCAGGCACCTCTGTCCGATCACCACGCACGACACGCTGGCGCCTGCGCAACTGTTCGGCTCCGACCAGTCCTGCATGCCACGGTATGCCATCTGCGCCCTCTACACCGCCGGGCAGACGGGCCTCGTCCAGGGCGTGGAAGCCGGGATCCGCGAGCGCGTGCCGTTCATCGGACCGCCCTACCGCCTGGAGATGAACACCGGGGTCGATTTCCGGCCGTTCATCAGCCGGATCAATGCGTTGCTGGCGGAATACCCCGTCCTGCGCCGCGGCGGCAACCTCGTGTTTGTCGACCAGGATCACGCCGCCATCCTGGGCGCCTACCGCCGCCCCGCACAAGCCGGCGAAAACGGGTTCCTGCTACTGGCCAACCTGGATACCGGCAACGCCCAGACCGTCACGCTCGACTTGTCCCAACAGGGCCTGGCCCTGCCCGTCGGATTGACTGACCTGTTGAGCGGCGAGACGCTGGCTCTCGACGCCCCACGGTTGACGGTCACGGTCCCCGCCTGCGGGGTGAAGATCTACCGGATGGGGTAGTCGACGGGCTCATAACCGGTGCCCGACCGACAGGTGGATGCCGATACCCTATGCGCCAGCCCATAGGCCGGAGCGCACCAAACCGTGCCGTGTCACGGGGGAATTTCCCGAACGATCCGGTAAAAGCGCCGGACTTGACCAAAGGGTGCGGAATCGGTGACCGTGGCTGTGCCCACCGTGCCGGTCACACCATGGATCAGATTCGACCCGTTGCCTCTCGCCAGATCGGGACACCACTCCGCGCCATAACGGTTGTCCAACCGGGTGGCGAAACGGAGGCGGATCACAGAACCCGTCGTGTGGATCGTTTGGATGGCCGGCGTGTCGGCCACATATTCCACGCAGCGGTAGATTACCTTCTGTGCAACATGCGTGCACACGGTCTCTAGCGCCCGTGCGTTCCGGAGCGGCCCCGCCCGCCGCGGCCACGGCCGCGCCCCGCTCCCGGTTGCGGCCCATGTCCCGTGCGCCCCTGCGAACCGCCGCGCGGCGCCGCGGGGCCGCTCTTCTGCCGGGACCGGTTGTCCTGCGGAACCCGCCCTGCCGGCGCTCCCGCCGCCGGCACGCCCGGCTTTCCGCCCCTCCCCGCCGGCTTGTCCGCGCCCGCCTTGACTCCATCCAGCACAAAGTCCAGCCGCCGTTTATCGAAGTCGACGCGCGCCACCCGCACCTTGACGTGCGCGCCCAGCTTGTAGACCTCGCGGCCCGCGCGCAACTGGTGCATCCCGGGATCGAAGTTCACGAAGCTGTCCGACAGCGTCGAAATGTGCACCAGCCCCTGGATGTCGAGCATGTCGAGCTCGACAAACAACCCGAAGTTCATCACGCGGACCACCACGGCGTCATACACCCGGGCCTGCCGCGTCTTGAGTTGCTGCTCCAGCCAGCGGTATTTCTTGATCTCGACCAGGTCCCGCTCGGCCTCCGCCGCATTCTGTTCCGTATCGGAACAGTGCAAGGCCAGCCGTTTGAGCTCATCCGTCCCATACACCGGCGGCCGCCCCTCCAGCACCGCCTGCAAAATCCGGTGCACGATCAGGTCGGGATAGCGCCGGATCGGGGATGTGAAGTGGCTGTAATGCGTCTTGGCCAGGCCGAAGTGCCCGCCCTTCTCGGCCGAGTACACCGCCCGCTTCATGCTCCGCAACACCGCCGTCTGCGCGCAGTGCGCCAGCGGCGTGGTGCGGATGCGCTTCAGGAATTCCGCCAGGTTGCGCCGCTGCTTGAGATTGCCCGGCTGGTACCCCATGCCGCGCAACTCCACGCTCAGGTCGTCGATGCGCTCCTCGGACGGCGACTCGTGCAGGCGATGCACAATGCGCAGCCCCCGCCCCGTCAGTTCCTGTGCGACCGCCTCATTCGCCGCGACCATGCACTCCTCGATCATCTGGTGCGACACATCGTTCACGACCGGCCGGATGTCAATGATCGTGCCGTCGGGGCCGATCACCACCTGGTTTTCCGGCATGTCGAGGTCCAGCGCGAACTGCGCAAACCGGCGGGCGCGCATCTGCATGGCCAGGTCGCAGATCTCCCGGATCAGCGCCACCGTTTCGGGCGCCACGTTGGCCTCGCTGCATTTCATCCCCGCCGGCGTCTCGATGACCTTCAGCGCCTGCTCGTACGTGAGCCTCAGACGCGAGCAGATGATGCTTTTTCCGAAGCGCGACGACACCGGCCGTCCCTCGTCGTCGAAGGTGATGAAGGCCGAGAACGCCAGGCGGTCCTGGCCCGGCTTGAGACTGCAGAGCCCGTTGGACAATTCCTCGGGCAGCATGGGCACGACCTTGTCAGGCAGATACACGCTGTTGCCGCGTTGCTGCGCCTCGGCATCCAGCACCGACCCGCGCGTCACAAAGTGGCTCACATCCGCAATATGCACGCCCAGCACGCGGCGTCCCTGCGTGTCCCGGTCCAGCGACAAGGCGTCGTCGAAATCCTTCGCTGTCGCGGGATCGACCGTGAAAATGAACGAGCCGCGCAGGTCGAGGCGCTTGCCGGGCGAGGTCATCCGCCCCGCCGAACGTTCGGCCTCGCGCATCACCTCCTCGGAAAAACCCTCGGGCAGTTCGTACTGCCGCAGGATCGAGAGCGTGTCCAGCGACGGGTTGTCGGCCGGCCCGATGACCTCGATGATTTCCGCTTCCGGGTTGACGTGCCGGTTCTCCCAGTTCGTGAACTGGATCACGACGCGGTCGTTCACCTGCGCGCCCTGCACGTCCGGCACGTAGAAGTCCTGCTGGTACGCCGGGTCCAGCGGCGCGACATAGAAAAAGCGGCCCGTGCTGCGCAACGTCCCGACGACAACCCGCTTGGCGCGCTCGACAAGGCGGATCACCTTGCCCATGCGGAAGGGGTCCTGCCCATCCGGATGAGCCGGCTCGAGCCGCACGGTCACCACGTCGCCGGGCAGGCACGTATCGAGGTCGATCTTGGCGATCCGCACCGCCGGGGTCGTTTCCGTCGCGGCCAGGTAACCGTCTCCCGAGCGCCGGAACTCCACCCGTCCGGTGACCAGGTCCGCCGGGGCGCCCAGGGTGTAGCGGACCTTGCGGATCAGCACAATCTCCCCGGCAACCACCATCTGGTGAAGCAGGTGGGCCAGCGCCTTGGAACCGCCACCTTTCAGTTCAAGGGCTGCAGCCAGTTCGGGGGCGGTCATGGGCGTGTACTGCGGGCGCCGCATGAACTCGAGCACGGTCTCGTGCGTCAGCGTGTTGAGGGAAGCGCGTTTGGGCATAGGTGATTCTCCGGAAGGGGTTCAGGGTTCAGGGTTCAGGGTTCAGGTTGCAACCTGTTGAGCAGCAGAATCTTGCATTTCATGAAGCCTGGTTTGCCAGCGAAGTGTCATTCAAACTCGGTTGCAACGTTTTAGGGATCAATGACTGGTGTTTCCTGAACCCTGAAACCTGAACCCTGGTTCCTGATACCAATGGTTGGATGGGTGACTGCGCTCACGAGGCCGCAATGAAGGCAATCAAGTCAGTTCCCGCGCCCGTAACCGGGGGTCGAGAGCGTCTCGTAACGCATCTCCTACCAGATTTGAGGCCAGCACCACAATAAGAATCGCCGCCGTCACCGCCGTCATCTCCCACCACACTCCCTGCCAGAGCCTCAGCCGGGCGTTGCCGATCATGACTCCCCACGACGGCTCGCCCTGCACGCCGATGCCCAGGAAACTCATGAACACCTCGGTCCCGATGGCCGCCGGGAACCGCAGCGAGAAGGTGATGATGACGATATGAAAGACATTCGGGAGGATGTGCCGGAACAGGATGCGCAGGTCGCCGTAGCCCAGCGAACGGGCCGCCAGCACGTACGCGCGGTCGCGATGCTTCATGACCTCGGCCCGCATCAGACGGCAGAGCCCCACCCACGTGGTGAGCCCGATGCCCAGGTACACGCCCAGCAGCCCCTTGCCCACCACCATCGAAATGGCCAGGATGAACAGCAGGCCCGGCATGCAGGCAATGGTGGAGTACAGCCACACGATCACGTCATCCGTCCGTCCCCCGAAATAGCCCGCGAGGCAGCCCAACACCATCCCGATCGGAATCGCGATCAGAGCGGTCACGACGCCGACCTGGAACGCGATGCGCGCGCCCTGCACCACCCGCGATGCCACGTCCCGGCCCAGGTTGTCGGTCCCGAGCCAATGGCCGCCTCTCAGGCTCGGCGGCTGGTAGCGCTGCGTCAGGTCGACCTTCTGGTAGGACGGCGTGACGTCACGGAGCGCGTACCACCGGTAGACGACCTCACCGTAGAGGGCCAGCGCGGTGAAAACCACCAGGACGCCCAGGCAGAACCGGATCAGCGGCCGCCGCCGCACATCCGCCCAGGCCGTTTGCCAGAGGCCCGCGCCCTCCCCGCCCCGCTCTGTTGCAGTCCCCATGATGAATACCCGGATAAAGGCGCTTCGTTCATAGCAGCGCGTCGTGCGTGCCGGTGGCGGCAATCTGCTGCACCAGTTTCTTGAGATCCTGCGCACGGTCCTTCGCGCAGACCAGCGTCGCGCCTTCGGCCTGCACGATGATCACGTCCTTCACGCCCAGCACCGCCGTGAGCCTGCCCTTGGACACCACGATGGTGTCGCGCGCATCCAGCGTCGCACAGTCGCCCACCAGCACGTTGCCGGCCCCGTCTTTCGGAAAATGCCCCTCGATCGCCGGCCATGACCCGACGTCGTCCCAGCGGAACAGCCCCTGCGCCATCACGATGTTCGCGGATTTCTCCATGACGGCATAATCGATGGAGATCCGTTCCAGGCCGGGATACTCCGCTGCCATCAGGCGATCCAGTGCCGCGCCGCCCCCCACGGCCGCCACCTTCTCCATCAATGCGGCCAGCGGCGGACGACACGCCGCAAACGCCTTGCGCAGTGTCGGCACGGACCAGATGAACATGCCGGCATTCCAGTAGTAGCGACCCGAGTCGATAAAGCGTGTCGCCGTGGCGCCGTCGGGCTTCTCCAGGAACCGGCGCCCTTCCAAGAACGTGATGCGTCCCGCCCGACGCACCTCGGCGCCCGATTCGATGTACCCGAACCCCGTGCTGGGATAGGTGGGGCGGATGCCGATTGTAATGAGCACATCGCTTTTTAACGCGAGCGTCACGCTCTCGCTCAGCGTCTCCCGGAACAACTCGACATCCTGCATCACCTGGTCCGCCGTCAGCACGCAAAAGGCGGCCCCGGGATCGCGCGACTGGATCAGCCCCGCGCCGACCGCGATAGCCGCCGCTGTGTCGCGGCCGCAAGGCTCGCCGATGATATTGGCCGGGGGCAGGTCAGGCACCACCTCGCGCGTGGCCTTGACCAGCGAGGCGCCGGTGATCACGTAGATGGCGTCGATCGGGAACAGGCCCCGGATCCGGTCAACCGCCTGCGCCAGCAGCGGGGTATCGCCCACCAGCGACAACAACTGTTTGGGATGGGCCGAGGTACTGAGCGGCCAGAAACGCTCGCCTTTTCCACCGGCCATGATCACCGCATAAGCATGTTTGAGCATGTCATCCCTCGCGTGTGTGGCCGCTGGCCACTCGTGTTCTGTTACCGCCTCCTAAGGGTAGGGCGTGGGCGTCCCCGCCCCGCCTCACCAGGGACGCGACAGGATCGCGCCCACCACGGCGCGGCGAGGACGCCGTCGCCCTACCCCAACACCACCCGCAAGCCCATGAATCCTCATCCAGAGGACTCACCCCGTCGCCTTGCCCCGGTTCAATTCCCGGATCAAAACCAACCCCTCCAGCGTCAGGCTGGGCAGAATCTCCACCGGCAAGTCGAGGCCCGCAACCGCCCGGGCGGCATAGCCGCCGGTGGCGCAGAAGTGGACCCTCTGATCATCCAGCCCCGCCCTGATGTGCTCCAGGATCTCCCGCACCATGCCGCGATACCCCACCATCGCGCCAACACGCATCGCCTCACGCGTGTTGCGCCCGTACGCGCCGAACCGGCCGCCCAGCCCGATGTGCGGCAGTAGCGCCGTGCGCTCGGCCAGATAGTCGGTCATCAACGGCAGGCCGGGCGCAATGACCCCGCCGACGTACCGCCCGTCGCCCGTGATGACATCGAAGGTCAGCGCCGTGCCGAAATCCGCCACAATCACCGGGCCATGGTAGCGATCCCAACCGGCCGCGGCATTGGCCAGCCGGTCGGCCCCGATCGTCGCCGGGTGCGGGTAATCCACGCGCACATTCAGTCGGGTCCGGTGGCCGACGATGATCGGCGCCCGCCCGCACTGCCGTTTCAGCACCCGTGTCCAGGCCGCGTTCAAGGACGGCACCACCGAGCACAGCACGGCGTCCCCGATGCCGCGCGCACCGGCCAGCCGCCGCACCCGCGCAAGAATCGCCGCCGGCTCGCGTCCCTCGCGACTGGGCATGTGCCCCAGGCGCACCAGGCGCCGCCCCTCCACCAGTCCAATGGACGTGCTTGTGTTCCCGATATCGACGACCACGTAACGCATGTTGAACCCCTGCCCAAGGGAGGGCGCGCATGTTGCGCGCCGAGGACGGCGACACGCCGTCCCTCCCACAAAAGACGACGCACGTGCGACCCCTATATCAAAACCAACGACTCACACCAATTCCAACGACAAATCCGCGGCCGGCGCCGAGTGCGTCAGCCCCCCGATCGAAATCGCATCCACCCCGGTCGCGGCGATGGCCTCGACCGTTGCCAGCGTCACCCCGCCCGAGGCTTCCAGGCGCGCCCGGCCCGCGTTCAACGCCACGCACCGCGCCAGCCGGTCCGGCGTCATGTTATCAAGCAGAATCCACTCCGGGGCCGCCCTCAGCGCGTCCCGAAGTTCCTCCTCCGATTCCACCTCGACCTCGACTGGCACGCCGGGAAAACGCGCCCGCGCGGCCGCCACGGCCCCGGCCAGATTGCTGATCCCCGCCTGCTGCCAGAGCCGGCGGTGGTTGTCCTTGATCAGCACCATGTCGTAGAGGCCCATGCGGTGATTCGCCCCCCCGCCGCAGGTGACGGCGTACTTCTCCAGGATGCGCAACGTTGGTGTCGTCTTGCGTGTGTCGAGAATGCGCACAGGATGGGCGCGCACCCGGTCCACGAACGCCCGCGTGAGGGTGGCAATGCCCGTCATCCGCTGCATGAAATTCAGGGCGGTCCGCTCGCCGGTCAGGATGCCGCGGACCGGACCGCTGATGGCGAGCAGGACATCGTCCGCACGCGCCGGCGCGCCGTCACGCACGCGGACGTCGCAAGCCAGTGCCGGGTCGACCTGCTGGAAGACGGCGCAGGCCACATCGACGCCCGCCACCACGCAAGCGGATCGCGCGAGGATGACCGCACGTCCCCAGGCCTGTTCGGAAACCACGGACAGCGTCGTGACGTCACCAGGGCCGATATCCTCCGCCAGCGCACGCCGGATCAGATCCTGAACTTCGGCACCCGACACGGGCGAGTGCATTCCTTGGGAGGGACGGCGTTCCGCCGTCCGCGGCGCGCAGCATGCGCGCCCTCCCATACGCTTTCTTGCGGTCGGAGGCATTTGCACCCTGTCTTCCTACAGCCTTCAGACTAGTCTGCTACAGCCTCGGCGTCCCATCCTGGGACGCCACTGCCGAAAACGCCCACTCGGATGGCAGGTAGCAGCACCCCTCGAACCGACGCGGGGCCTCCACGGCCACGGCATAGGCATGATCGAGGCGGTGATAGTTGGCCGAATGATCCGCAGAATGCACGGAAAACGAGAACAGGTATGTGCCGGTCACCAGTGTGAGGTGAGGCAACCTGAGGCGCACGCTGCCCTGCGCGCCAAGCGCCGGCACCGCCACACCCTCGATCTGCGTATTGCTGCCGCTCACCAGCCGTCCCTGTCCGTCGCTCACGGCAAACCCGAACACACAGGGACCGACCGCCTTGCGCACTTCATAGTCCAGGCGCACGTTGATCGCATCGCCCCACGCGAACTGTGTCGTGGCCGCGCCGGCGTCGTTGGTGAAACCCGCCCCCTTGAGCAGCACCTCGCCCGTACCCCACTCGCGCCGCATCCCCCGCCCGGCCTCCTCCAAGGCGAAGGATTCGTACTGGTCGATAACCGTCTGCGGCGCGCCGAGTCCCTTGACCTGGCCATGATCCAGGAACAGGATCTCGTCGCTGATGGACTGGATCGTGTGCAGGTCGTGCGAAATAATCAGCATGGTCTTGCGCTGCTCGCGGAACTCCGCCATGCGGCGCAGGCACTTCTTCTGGAACGCCACGTCGCCCACCGCGAGCACCTCATCGATGAGGAGAATGTCGGGATCGACCTCGACCGCCACGGCAAAGCCGAGCCGGACGTACATGCCGGACGAGTAGTGCTTCACCGGCTCATCGATGAACCGGCCGATGTCGGCAAACTCCAGGATCGCGTCGAATCGCCGGCGCATCTGCTCGCGCGTCAACCCCATGATGGCGCCCGCCAGGTAGACATTCTCACGGCCCGAAAGATCGGGATGAAAGCCGGCGCCCAGCTCGAGCAGCGATGACACGGTGCCCTGCGTGCCGATCCGGCCCGCCGTGGGCGTCATCGTGCCGGCCAGCAGCGCCAGCAGCGTGCTCTTCCCCGCGCCGTTGGCGCCGATGATCCCCAGCGTGCGCCCGCGCCGCACGGCAAACTCCACATCGCGCAGCGCCCAGAGTTCATGCCGTTCGCCGCGGCCACGGAGCAACTCGAGCGCCAGTGACTTGAGCGAGGCCGCCCCGCGATGACGCAGTTGAAAGCGCTTGCTCACTCCCTCGACACGGATGGCGATATCGGTATCCATGGGCGTTAGAGTTCGTCTGCAAAGCGCGCCTGGAGACGCTGAAACACAAGGATCCCGAACCACCCGATCGCGACCGCCACGATCAGGGATTCAGCCAGCCAGGCGGCTTCCGGCAGGGGGTGATTCAGCAGCGCTGTCCGGTACAGCGTCAGGATACCGGCCATCGGATTCAGGAAATACACCGGCAACAGCCACGGCCGGCCGTCGGCGGCGTGGGTGACTTCGCCCAGCATGTAGAGCACGGGCGTCAGGAAGAACCACGCCATGGTTAGCACGCCCGTCACCTGCTGCACGTCGCGGAAGAAGACGTTCAGCGCCGACAGCAGGCAGCTCATGCCCAGGCAGAGGATGAACTGGAACACCAGGGCGACGGGCAGCAGCCACAGCGGGCCCGGATGCACCCGCTGGAACACCAGCACCGCCCCCACGACGAGCAGCGACAGCAGGAAGTTGATCAGGTTCGCCAGCGTCATGGACAACGGGAGCAGCACCCGCGGGAACGAGGCGCGCTTGACCAGGTTGGCGTTGCCGATCACCGCGTGCGCCGCATCGCCCAGGCACATCGCCAGGTACTGCCAGACGAAAATCCCCGTCACCAGCACCGGCAAGGACAGGGAGAATCGCATGAGCCGCAGGAAGATGCCGTAAATGACGATCAGGAAGACCGGGCCCAGCATCGTCCACAGGAATCCGAGCGCGGAATCCTTGTAGCGGATCTTCAATGTGCGGACCACCAGGATGCCCAGCAACTCACGCCTCGCAGCCACACTCTGGATAAGACGGATCATGATCGGTGAATCTGCGCTTGATACTATGCGGACCAGGAATCGCTGTCGATTGGTATTCCGAAAGCCCCGCCCTCACACCGGCTCGGCGGGCGTCTTGATGTGGATCGCCCGGGGCAGCACACTCACGTCGAAACTCTCGCCGGCCGGCAGTTCCTCGCCGTCCACCTGCGCCGGCTGCGGTTTCTGCAGCCGGATGCCGATGCGCCGGCCCTGCACCTGCTGGGACCGTTTCAGCAATTCCTGGGACAACGTCAGGATCCGGTCGGGATTATGCCGGATGGCCATGAGGTAACGCGCCAGGTAGTCGGTGTACCCGGTGAAAAGCACCACATCCAGGAGCCCATCATCGGCATAGGCATCCACGCTGAAATCGAACCCGCCGGCATAGATCCGGGTGTTGTTGATCACCACGTTGAGCATGGGCCCCTCATACCACAGACGGTCGTCGACCGTGATGGCGCCCTGGACCGGTTGTTCACGGAAGAAACGCGTCCCCGTCGACAGCGTATAGAGGAACCGGCCCCGGGTCAGGAAACGCAGCCCGGGGATCTTTTCCAGCAATCGCTTGCTGATATTGCGTTCCTTCAGGATGGCCGAGTCGAGCCCCACGGTGAGCGCATCCGCGAAGTACAAGCCGTTGATGATCCCCAAATCCAACCGGTAGTCGGCGCCGTGGACCACCGTTGAAACGGCCCGCCGCAGGTCGCGCTCGGAAGAAGCATCCCCGACGCAGATGCCCAGCGACTTGGCGATATCGTTGCCCGTTCCCAGGGCGACGAAACAATACGGCGGCAGGGTCCCCTCCGGGTGCCGTTGCCGGAACCGCATGAGGCCATTGATGGCGGCAAAATGAGTGCCGTCGCCACCGATCCCCACGACGCCATCCACCTGCGGCATCCGCTCAAGGGCGTCGCACACCTCGTCGGCCATGGGGATTCCGGGTGTCGACGCCAGCAGGTCAAACGTCGCGCCGAGACGGGTCAGCAGGGCGGCCACCGCCGGCCAGCGTTCCAAGGCCAGGCCTGCCGCCGCACGTGGATTGAGAACACACAGCACCTTCATGGGCACCTGCGCTCCTTCGGCCGGCTATCACCAAAAAGCGAAAGGGACACGGCGCCCGGCGGGCGTGTGAACCGTGCCCCTTGAATCGCCGCCGTCAGGCCTTCTTTGCCGCGGCCTGCTTCGCGCAAGCCTTCTTCACCTTCGTGGGTTCCTTGAGCATGAGCCGAACCTGCTTGGAATTCATGCTCTTCACCTTCTCCGCCGAGACACCCAAAGCGATCAACCGCTTGCTTTGAACCCTCTCGCGCCGCCGCTTGTCGGCGGGTTTCTTGATCGGACGATTCAACCGGGACAGTGTACCTTTGCCAGCCATAACATCTCTCCTTAACGTTCAGTGCAAGGTGTACATTGCCGTGAAGCGCCCCCCGAAGTCAACTCCATATCCTGAAAGGCACGGCTTGACCTGGCCCATCCCGATGCGGTACAAACAACCCCGTGTTGGTCCAAGGACCGGTTAAACCACCGCTCCGGACTGACTTTGGGAGGTGAATTCGTAACGTGGCCCAGGTAAAAGTCAGACGCGGCGAAACCGTCGACAAGGCTCTGCGGCGCCTCAAGAAGATCATGGACAAGGAAGGGATCATGAAAGAGATCCGTGCCCATCGGTACTTCGAGAAGCCGAGTGAAGAGCGTCGCCGCAAGCAAGCCCGCGCCCGCGCGCGCGCCCGGTACGCGATTCCCTGATCGGAATTGAACCGTCATGCCAAGCTCCCTGGACATCGGTTCAGGGAGCTTGGTTTTTGTAGGAACGGCCCCTTCCCATGATCGTCAGCCTGTCCACCCGCTGGAATGCCGGCCGCCACGACGGCGGTGAGAGCCTGCTGGAGGAAATCCGCGGACTCGGGTTCTCGCATGTGGAACTCGGCTATGACCTCACACCCAACCTCGTGCCCGGCGTCCTGACCGAGATCAAGGCCGGCCGGATCGGCGTCACCAGCGTGCACGCCTTCTGTCCCCTCCCCGCCGGCCTGCCGTTCGCCAGCCCCGAACCGTTCACCCTGTCCAGCACCGATGCCACCATTCGCGCCGCCGCCGCCCACTACCTCCAGAACACCATCCGATTCGCGGCGGAGGTCGGGGCCGGCGTGATCGTGAATCACGCCGGCAACGTCGAGATCAAGCCGCTGACCCCCAGGCTCGTCGAGCTGTGCGCCCAGGGCCGGCAGTTCGATGACACGTTCGAGAAGACCCGCATGAAACTGCTGCTCGCGCGCGAGAAGGCCGTCGCACCGCAGTTGGCGCATCTGTATGCCGGCATCGAGAAGCTCCTGCCGCTGCTCGAGGAGACGCGCCGGGTGCTGGCCTTCGAGATTCTGCCTTCCTGGGAGGCCATTCCCACCGAGATCGAACTGGAGCGGCTGGTCCAGCACTTCAACTCGCCCTGGATCCGCGGCTGGCATGACCTCGGGCACGGCCAGATCCGGGAGAACCTGGGGCTGATCAACCATGCCCGCTGGGTGACGCGGCTCCAGCCCCTGCTGGCCGGCATGCATATCCACGACGTCCGCCCGCCCGCCTCGGATCATCTCATGCCGCCCGACGGCGCCCTGGATTTTGCCCTGTTCCGCAACACGGGGCGTAGTGCTATAGTCCGCGTTCTGGAACCCGCCCCGGCGACGCCCGCCGCCGCCGTAACCGCTGGACTGGCGTTCCTCAGGAATGCCTGGAACTTAACGGAGGAAGCATGAAACGCGCGTTGATCACGGGAATCACCGGCCAGGATGGCTCATACCTGGCGGAGTTCCTTCTGTCCAAGAACTACGATGTATACGGGATGGTGCGCCGGGCGAGCACGGAGACCTTCGAGCGGATCAACCATATCAAGGATCGCGTGCACCTGCGCCAGGCCGATCTGCTGGACCAGTTGTCGCTCATCGAGCTGATGAAGGAGATCAAGCCCCATGAGATCTACAATCTCGCGGCCATGTCCTTCGTGCCGACGTCGTGGACCCAGCCCGTGCTGACCGGCGAATTCACGGGTATCGGCGTGACCCGCATGCTGGAAGCCGTCCGCCACATCTGCCCCGAGGCCCGGTTCTACCAGGCGTCCAGCAGTGAGATGTACGGCAAGGTGCGCGAAACGCCGCAGAGCGAAATGACGCCCTTCTATCCGCGCAGTCCCTACGGGGTGGCCAAGGCCTACGGCCATTACATCACCGTCAACTACCGCGAAAGCTACGGGCTGTTCGCCACCGGCGGCATCCTCTTCAACCACGAAAGCCCCCGGCGCGGCCTTGAGTTCGTGACCCGCAAGATCACGGATGGCGTCGCCCGCGTCAAACTCGGCCTCGCCAGGGAATTGCGCCTCGGCAACCTCGATGCGCATCGCGACTGGGGCTTTGCCGGCGATTACGTGCGCGCCATGTGGATGATGCTCCAGGAGGCCGAGCCGGACGATTACGTCGTCGGCACGGGCATCGCCCACTCCGTCCGCGACTTCGTGCAACTGGCGTTCGATCGCGTCGGGCTCGACTGGTCCCGATATGTCGCCGTGGACCCGAAGTTCATCCGGCCGGCCGAGGTGGAGTTCCTGCTGGCGGACAACACCAAGGCGACGACGAAACTCGGCTGGAAGCCCGACGTCGATTTCGCCGGACTCGTGAACATGATGGTCGATGCCGATATGGAGCGCCTGAAAAAGGCGGCGGGCTGCTCATGCGGGTCCTGATCACGGGCGTCACCGGCTTCGTCGGGCGCCACCTCGTGACCGAGCTGGCGGCCCACGGTCATGTTGCCTGCGGCTTTGATTTGGGCAAACCGTCGCAGAGTCTCGCCTTGGAGTCGTTCCATCCCGGCGACATTCTCGATGCGGACGCCTTGCGGCGCACGGTCTCGGCCTGTCAGCCCGATGCCTGCGTCCACCTCGCCGGCTGCGCCTTTGTGCCCGCCGGCCAGTCCGCCCCCATCCGGATGATGGATGTCAACCTGATGGGAACACTCCGCGTGCTGGAGGCTTTCCGCGAAGCAGGCCCCGCCGCGAAATTGCTGGTTGTCTCCACCGCCCATGTGTACGGGTCGAGCCCCCGCCCCGGTGTGGTCGTCGAAACGGACCCGCTCGTTCCCGATTCGTTCTATGCCGCCGCCAAGGCCGGCGCCGATACCGCCGCCCGCCTCTACGCAGCCCAGTATGGCATGCCCATCCTGGTGGCCCGGCCGTTCAACCATATCGGGCCCGGCCAGTCGCCGCTCTTCGTCGTGGCCTCCTTCGCCCAGCAGGTCAAGGCCATCGCCCATGGGGCCGAGCCCGTCATCCGCGTGGGCAACCTCGACAGCCGCCGCGATTTTACCGACGTCCGCGACGTGGCGCGCGCCTACCGCCTGCTGCTCGAACGCGGGCGCCCCGGAAGCGCCTACAACATCGCCTCGGACCGGATGGCCCGCATCGGCGATATCCTGCAAAGCCTCTGCGAACTGGCTGGCATTGCACCCCGGATCGTCCGGGATGAGGCTCGCTACCGGCCCGATCAGCCGGCGCCCGTGCTGGACACCTCGCGACTGCGGGCCGACACGGGCTGGGCGCCCGCCTTCACCCTCGACCAAACCCTCCGCGATGTGCTCGCCGCCTCATGAAGCGGCTGCGTCACATCGCCGGCATCGCCGCCCGGCTCGGCCTGGCCGTGGCGGTGCTGGCGTGGCTCCTGCACAAGATGGGGGTCGACCGGCTTCTCGCCACGCTGAGGGGACTCGCCGGGCACTGGTCCCTGGTGGCCGCCGCCTTCGCCCTGGTGATCGTCCCGCTGATGCTCATCGCCGCCCGCTGGAAGGCCATCCTCGACTCGCAGGGCATGGCACTCGCAGGGGCTCGCGTCGTCCGCATCTTCCTGATCGGCCACTTCTTCAATGCCTTCATGATCGGCCCCACCGGCGGCGATATCGTGAAGGCCTACTACGTGGCCCGCGAGACGCACGACCGCAAGACCGAGGCGGTCACGAGCGTGTTCATCGACCGCGTCGTCGGCCTGCTGGTCCTGGCCTTGCTGGTCGCCGGTGTGATCGTGGTCCGTTGGGACTTCTATGCCGCCCACCCGGCCACGCGCTCCGTGGCCCTGGCCGCACTCGCCGCCTGTGCCGTCCTCATCGCCGGCGCCGGCCTGGCGTTTGGCGTCCATTGGTTCGACGTGTGGCCGGCCTTGCGCCGCTGGCAGACCCGGCCGTTCATCGGCGGCCTGCTCGCCACGGCCGAACGGGCCTATAACGCCTTCTACATCTGCCGGTCCCAGCCGCGCCTGCTGCTCGCCATGGCCGCCTATTCGCTGGTCGTGCAACTGCTCTTTGTCGGCGTCACGGCCGGCATGGGCCACGCGCTTGAGCTTCCCCTGGCGTTCAAGGACTATCTCGCCATCGCACCACTGGTCGGCTTGATCAGCGCCATCCCGGTCACTCCCGGCGGCATCGGCATCCGCGAAGGCGCCAACATCCACCTCCTGGCGGCACTCAACGTCTCCGCCGACAAGGCCTTTATGCTCGCCTTTCTGCCGTATTGCTTCCAAGTGCTGTGGGGCCTGCCCGGCGGCATCCTCTTCCTCATCCATCGGCCCGCCACCACCCGGTCGATGGCGGAGGACATGGCCGATGCGGCCACGAGCCCCTGATTGACACATCCGTCACATTCACGGTACTTTATGACTTTACGCATTTCCCCGGCAGACATCGGGCGGAGACAGCATGAGAAAAATCATCCATAAAGTTAAGGGTTGGATCAACGGCCGGACGCCGGCCGTCGTCACGGCCAGCAACGCAGCGTTTGTCTACATCATCAAGCCCGGCAAACACGATGGCGCCGATGGCGGCGGTGACCAGGTTGCCATTCTGCGGCGGTTTGCGACCTTCAACGAAAAGGAAGGCATCCCCGTGACCGCCGTCTTCCCCGGTCGCCCGACCCGTAAGGTGCCGGATGGCGCGCGCGAGGGCGGCGTGGTGGCCCGCTACGCCGGCGCCGAGGGGTTGATGAAGGTTGCCCAGCAAGCGATCAAGGATCTGCGCAAGGCCCACGCCGTCATCGTCATCACCGACTTGCCCGACATCGTCAAACAGGTCAGCGCGGACGGGTGTACCGTCATGTGCACCAGCACCTTCGAGAAAACCCTCGAAGCCATAGCCGGCCCTCTGCAACGCCCGCCGCGGGAACCCCGAGAACCCCGCGGACCGCGGGAACCAAGAGAACCGAGAGAACAGCGGAAATCCGGCACGGAACCATCCCCCGATGAATCCCAGGCGCTGGATGCGTCCGAGGATGAGAACGAGAACCAGGAGGCTCCCCCGGCCCGTGCGCCTGCGGCGGCCCCCCTCTCTCGGAAATCCCAGTACGAGCCCAACGTCGAGAAAAAGGAACAGGATCGCGCCATTCTGGATCTGATCGATCCGCTGTAAACCAAGGGAGACTGCCATGAAGCGTTTGTCCATCATTCTGGGCGTGTGCGCGCTCTGCGCGGCGGGTATTGGAGTCATATTGCTCACGGGGTGTGAAGTGGACTCGGCAGCCACGGCCACCGAAGCGCTCACAGTCAACCCATCCTCAGTCATGGTCGAAAAAGGACAATCCGTCGAATTCACCGTCTCTGGGGGCTATGAGTACACGTGGAGCTTGGCCCCCGATGATGGCAGTGGCTTTCTGGCCACCAAGACGGGAGACCGCGTCATGTACACCTGCATCGGAACGAACGGCACCATCCCCAAGAAGGTGCTCGTTACGTCGACTATCACCGGCACATCTGCCTCCACCACGAACAACCAGGCGTCCTACTTCGTACAAGGCTCTGCGAACATCTACTTCAAGGGAGGAGGAACGGTCACACCCCTTTCTATCTCCACAACAAGGGATACGCTGACTGACGGCACAACTGCCCAGCTTACCGCAAACGATGGTACGCCTGGCTATTCGTGGACAAAGGACCCCACCACACTTGGCACTTTCAGCTCAAGCACAGGGAGCAAGGTTATTTTCACATGCAAAGGGGGCGCCGGCACTGTGGTCATTACATGTACCGATTCTTCCGGTGACACTGAATCCCTTACGATAGTGCAGCAGAATTAGGCTATCAAGGTGCCATTGCTGCTGACCAGCCTCCAGAACCCGCGCGTCAAAGCCGTGGTCGGGCTTCGGCAGCGGTCGGACCGCGATGAGCGCAGTGAAATGATCATCGAGGGCTATCGCGAACTCAAACGCGCCCTCGATAACCGGCACCTCCCGAAGACCCTTTTCCACTGCCCGGCCCTCTTTATGGGCACGAATGAGCCCGCCTTGATCGAGCAGGCCCGGCAGTCTGGCGCCGAGATCGTCGAGTGTACCGCGCCGGTGTTCGGGAAGATGTCCTACCGCGACCGGCCCGAGGGACTCCTGGCCATCGCCCCCCAGGTGCGCCATGCGCTGGCGGACCTGCACGTGCCGGAACAGCCCCTGATTGTCGTGGCGGAGGCGATCGAGAAGCCGGGCAACCTGGGGACCATCCTGCGAACGGCGGATGCCGCCGGCGTGCATGCCGTCATCGTGTGTGACCGGTGCACCGACATCAATAACCCGAACGTGGTGCGGTCCAGCATTGGCACGCTGTTCGCCCTGCCGGTCGTGGAGGCGTCATCGGCGGACACGTTGGCGTGGTTGCGCGCCCGCAACATCAAGGTGCTCGCCGCGACACCCCACACCGAATTCGAGTATTACGATGTGGACCTGCGCGGGGGCATTGCCATTGTCGTGGGGACCGAGCAATACGGGCTGAGCGATCAGTGGATGAGCCAGGCGGATGTGAAGGTCCGCATCCCCATGCTGGGCCAGGCCGATTCGCTCAACGTGGCCGCGGCCACCACGATTCTACTCTACGAGGCCGTCCGCCAGCGCAGACGCGGGAGTCCTCCACCTTCACAAAAGACCTGATGGGAGGGCGCGCATGTTGCGCGCCGTGGACGGCGACACGCCGTCCCTCCCAAATATCCATTCCGACGTGAAAGACAGGCCCCCTCCTCGCGCCCCTCGCCGCCGGCACTGACTAGTCCTTCTCGGTCCGGTGCGCCAGGCCGAAGAAGCCTTCCACATCCTTGCCGCAATCCCGCGTCAGGAGGCTGACCCCGATCAGCACCAGGATCGAGGCGGTCACGCCGAAGATGCCCGGTCCGCCGGAGGTCGGCAGCCCCAGAAAGGACTTCACCCCCGTCAGCAACAGCACGATGAACACAACCGAGACAACCAGCCCCGTGATCATGCCCGCCATCAGGCCCTGGCGCGTGGCACGTTTCCACCACAACGTGGCCATCATGGCCGGGAAGATGGCGCTGGCCGCGATGCCGAAGGCCAGCGTCACCAGCCACGCCACATTCTCCTGTTTGAGCAACACGGCCAGGATCACCGCAATTCCGGACATCACCAGCGTCGTGATCTTGGCGATGGCCAATTCCTGCTTCTCCGTCGCGTGCCTGTTGATATAGACCTTGTACAGGTCGTGGCTGATGGTCGAGGCCACCGTGATCATAAGCCCCGCTGCCGTGGACAAGATCGCCGCCACGGCGCCCGCTGCGCCAATGGCCATCAGCCAGGGCCCGCCCATCTTGAGGCTCATATCCAGAACGGCCATGTTCTTGGCCAAGCCAACGCCCTTGGCACCCTGCGACAACCAGGCTACCAACTGGGGGTAGAGCGCTGGAATCAGCAGGAAGCCCAGAAGAATGGCTGCCAGGTAGAAGATGCCCAGTGCCACGATACAGAGCGTCACGCTTTTCTTCGCCGCCTTCGCGCTCGGCACCGTGTAGAACATGATCAGGATGTGCGGCAAACCCGCTGTGCCGAACACAAGAGCCACCACCGTGCTTAACTGCGCCAGCGTACTGGACGTCTTGACCCCCAGGCTCATCACGTTGCTTGCCGCCGGCATCATCTCGCGCGCCGTGGCCAGCGCCTGGTCCGGGGCAAGGGTCGTCACCGCCGCCACCACCGCCGGGTCCTTGGCCGCCAGGAAAGGCGGCACGGCATGGTGCATCAGCGCCAGCAGCTCGCTGAATGAGCCGTGCGCCACCTTGAAGAACGCCAGCACCACCAGCACCAGCATCGCCACCCACAAGAAGGAGGCCTGCAGCACCTGGTTGTAGAGCGTGGATTTCATGCCGCCGAAGATGATGTAGATTGACATCAGGATCCCCAGCCCGATCGTCACTGCGATGAAGTTCCAGCCCAGCAGCATCTCGAATAGGAGCCCCGCACCCAGCATCTGCGGCACCAGGTAGAAGGTGGAGATGATCAGTGTCGCGATCATGACGATCAGCTTGATGCGATCGTCTGGGAAACGCCGATGCAGCGCATCCGCCACAGTGTAACTGCCCACGTTTCGCAACGGCCCCGCAATCAGGAGCAACACCGCCATGTACCCGCCGAAGAAACCGATCGACAGCCAAATGCTATCGACACCGAACACACCGATGTCACCCGCGCAACCCAGGAAGCTCGCGGCCGACAGATAGCTGCCCACCATCGCGATCCCCACCTGAACCCACGGCACCCCCTTGCCCGCCACGTAAAAGTCGGAGGTCGACTTCGTCGACCGCTGCGTCAGCCACGTGATCACAATCGAGGCCACCACGAAGAAGAGAATAAACCCCACCACCAGCATGCTGTTTTCCATCATGGCATTATCTCCAGCTCACAAAGAACACCACGATGATCGCCCACGACACCGGGAATATCAGCAGCGACATCAGCAACCCCAGGGGCAGGCCCAACACCGAGATGCCGGCGATCGCGCCAAAAGCCGGGGTCTGAATCACGGCGGAGGCGATGTAGAACAAAAAGAATACAATGAAAAGACTGGAACACAGTACCAATCGCCGGCGGTAGTTCTGACCCGCCTCCTTGAGTTCTGCGCTCGTCAATGCACCCTGATCCGTACCGGACATGAATGACCTCCTCCGTCAATGATCGTGTCGTAATCCCGCCCTTGGACTCGCGAGTTAAGGCGCATTCTGGCGGGGCGGGGCAGTGTCCGTCAATTCCCAAAAAGAAAACGATTTAACGGAATAGTGCCCATCAGCCTCCCCTGCCGAACCGCTCACCCGTCGGCCAGGAAATCGTGACGAATCATCTTCTGGAGGGCCATCAGGCGGTGAAAGGCCTGATCCATCATCGCCTGCTCCATGTCCGGCAATTCGTGATCCGGCACCGAGTTATCCACGCCGCGCCCCGCCGCCAGCCGCTGTACCTGGTGGACCAGCCTCAGCCGCATCAGGAAATCCCAGGCGATATCGATGTCCGCCCGCACCACGGGCGAGAGCACGCCGGCCGCCACCAACCCGTCCAACCGCGCCCGCGTTCCGGTGACCGCCAGCCTCCGGTGCAAGGCATACACCCGCGCAAACCCCACCACCGGCATCAGCGCATCCTTCATGTTCAGTGTGCCCGGTTCCTCGCCACCCCCTCCCAGAGTCCGGCCAAACAACCGCAAAGGAGGCTTGAATTGCAGTGTGTGCCCGGCGAACCGCGGCAGGAACGCGGGGCACGCCTGCAGTTCGGCCTGCACATGCCGCCACAGCGCCTCCGCCAGCGCCGGCTCGCCGTGCACGAACCGGAAGTCAAAAAAGATGCTGCACTCCATCAGTTCGCGTGGCGCCCCGATCCGTATCCAGTCGCCAAAATACCGATTCCACACGGTCAGCGGCTGACACCACCGCCGGTTTCCGGCGAGCGTCTGCCCGCGACAGAAGGGATACCCGGCCGCCTGCAGCCCGTTGCACAACCGCGCCCCGAAGGCCGCAAAGTAGTCTGCCACCGCGGCATCGTCCTCGGCCCCGTCATACACGAGCGCGTTGTCCTGGTCCGACGCCAGCGTCGGCTCCTGCCGTCCAAAACTCCCCAGGGCCATGAACGCGTACGGCCGCGGTGCCGGGCCCAGTTCCGCCTGCGCGAATGCCGACAATCGCATCACCGCCGCATCGTGCACGGCCGAGAGCAGGCCCGTCACCTGCCACGAGCGCGCCCCGGCCCCCAGCATCGCCGCCGCGAGGGTCGGGGCCTTCCGGCACACGCGCCCCACCGCGTCCACCGTATCGGCGGCGCCCAACTCCGCGCACAGATCCACCGCCTCCACCCCCGGCCTCATGACGCCGCCCCCCAGCCAGACGCGCCAGTCCTCCGCCGCCCCCATCCCGGCGGATGGGCCCGTCAGATGGCGCCACGGATCCGCCTCGCGCGCCATCAGGATGAATCCGCGCTCGCTGCCCGGCAGGCGGCTCAGGGAAAGCACGCCATCGACGAGCGCCCCGTCTTTCCGCCTCAGCAGTCCGCTGAACCCAGTGGCAGGCTCCTCGCCGTGCCGCAACCCCTCGATGGCTCCGTATGCCTCCCGGTTGCGGGCCAGGGCCCGCGGCAACACATCGTCCAGCCCGAGCAGCTCAATCTCCGCCTCCTGGTACCCCAGCAGCCCGCGCAACGTGGGATTGGCATACCGGCACCGGTCAGCGGCCACCAACAGGGTGCCCTCGGTGGCGGCCTCCACGAGCAGACGGTAACGTTCGTTGGATTCCTTGAGCGCCTCTTCCGCGTCCGACCGTTTCCGTTCCGCCCTGAGGCTCTGCAGGACGAGGTAAACCAGCACCACTCCCACCACAAGCACGATCCCCAGGCTGATCCGCACCAGCTTCCCGCGGATTCCCTCCAACTGGGCGCGCACATCGTCCACGTACATACCCGTTCCGATCACCCAGCCCCAGGGGGCGAAGCCCTGCACAAAGGATTCCTTGGGAGCCATCCTCGTGGCGTCATCCTGCCACTGCCACACGTAGCTCACATAGCCCTGACGATCCCGGCGCACCCGTTCGGCAAACTCGACGAAGATCGGATTGCCCCGCGGGTCCCGGTACCCGGACAAGTCCTGGCCATCCATTTCCGGCCGGTAGGGATGCATGATCATGCGTGGCGTCAGATCCTGGATCCAGAAGTAGTCCTTGCCCTCACGCCCGTAACGCAGCGCCTTCACCCGCTGCCGCGCCAGTTCCTGGGCCTCGGCGCACGACAACGTGCCGGCGCGTTCCTGCCGTTCGCAGTCCGCAAGGATACTGCACGCCGAATGCGTCAGCTCCCGGATCAGTTCCTGCTTGCGGTCCAGCAACGCTCGTTCCACCGTCGGCAGCAACACCGCAAACAGCGCGGTCACAAACAACCCCGTCGCCAGGAGCACCGGCAGCACGATCCGCAGGCCGAAACTCAGCCACTCCGGCGCCGGATGCACATGCCGCACCGGGGACGGGGCGCCGGCACCTTCGAAACAGACCGCCGCGCGAAAGGAGCGCCAGAACGCGGCCGGCATATCCAGCCCCGGCTTCACTCCCCCGCCCTCGTTATGCCAGTCACTGCCCGCACTCACCAGAAGCCCCAACGCCTGAGCCATCTCACAAAGCGGTGCACATTGCTCCGCCGTGTAGGGTCCGTACAGGGCCTCCACGCCATCCAGCCCGATTGACTTGAGTTCCACCAGCAGTTCACGCAGTGCCGATCCCCCGGCGAGCGCCAGAGGATGGGCCAGCACCGTCTTGCCGCCCGCCCGATGGACGAGTGCAATCGCCTCCGCCACGTCCAGCCGACCGTGCGGCACCGTGTCCGGCCCGGCCTGCGCAAGGCTCTGCGCGCCCCCGGCCTGCCCGCGGCGGATCGCCCGCAACGCCTCGCGCAGGCTCTTGTCCGCCGCGTCGAAACCGTAGGCCAGCAGATGCAGTTCGCGACCGCGGTACGCAGTGGTGATCTCCACGCCCGTGATGAACCCGATGCCGCGGCGTGCCAGACGGCGACGGAAAGACTCCAGTCCGTCGATCGTGTCGTGATCCGTCAGTGCCGCCACGGTCACCCCGGCAGCAGACAGACGGTCCGCCAGTTCCTCCGGCGGCAGCGTCGCATCGCTGACGTTCGAATGACAATGCAATTCCACGCGAACCGTTTCGGCCGGCCGCGTACCCATCTCCTCTTGGGGTTCATCCGTCATGCCGCATTCCCGCTACGGGACCGTTCACCCTGCGCCAGCCTCCGGACGGGAACTGCCCCTCACCACCCGAAACCTGCGCGTTGCACCGCCTCCAGTGTCAGGCCTTTCTTTCCACCCGCCTGCTCCATGTACCGATTCACATACTTGCCGATGATGTCCGTCTCCAGGTTCACCCGGTCTCCGGCCTTCAGCGCCTTGAACGTCGTCTGCTCCCAGGTGTGGGGAATCAGGTGCACCGTGAAGGCGGCCGACTTTAGGTCGACAATCGTCAGGCTGACCCCGTCGATGGCAATGGATCCCTTGGGTGCCATGCCGTTCAACAGCGCGGTCTCGCAGGCCACCTCCAACACCCAGTCGGAGCCGGTCCGCCTGACTCCGGCCACCGCGCCCGTCCCGTCCACGTGGCCCTGCACGAGGTGTCCGCCCAGTCGATCATCCAGTCGCAGCGCCCGTTCCAGGTTGACGGACGCGCCGGTCGACTTCGCGCCCAGGCTGGTCTTGGCCAACGTCTCGTTGAGCACATCGGCGGCGAACTGACCGCCGACCGCCTCCGCCACCGTGAGACACACGCCGTTGACGGACACGCTCTCCCCAAGTGCCAGCGGCGACTCCCAGGCGTCATGCCCGATGGTCAGCCGCTGCCCGTTGCCCCGCGACACACGCCGGCCCACGGTTCCGATCTTCTGGATGATACCTGTGAACATGGTCAACCCGCCCGGCCCGCTGTGCGGACCCTTTGTGCCGCTGTATTCAAACACCTGATCACCACATCGTCGCCCGCCCGCTCCACCGTTTCCACGGCAAAGTGCGGAGCCCGCGTGAGCGGCCACCCGGCGCCGCGGATGGCATTGACCGCGTTTCCGCCCAGGATCTTCGGGGCCACGAACCACACGAGTTCATCGACCACCTTCGCGGCCAGCCATCCGGCCGCCAGATCGCCCCCGCCCTCGCACAGCACGCGCATCACGTTCCGCCGATGCAGGGCCCGCAACAGCGCCGGCGCCGAAACGTGCCGTCCCGCCAGCGGCAGGCGTACGACCTGGGCTCCCGCTTTTTCGTACGCAGCCGCCCGCGCTGCCGTACACCGCCGCGTCACGGCCATCAACGTCTGCCCGCGCGCCGCGTCGGTCAACACCCGCGCCGTCAACGGCAGCCGGCCTGCGGAATCGACGATCACCCGCCACGGCCGCCGGCCGCCGGCCGGCCGCGGCAGGAGCGATGGGTCATCCGCCAGCGCCGTACCGACGCCGACCACAATCGCATCGCTGGTCCGACGAAGTGCCTGAACACGCCGCCGCGCCGCCGGTCCCGTGATCCAGCGCGACTGCCCCTCCACATCGGCGATGCGCCCGTCCAAGGTTGTGGCCAGTTTGAGTGTCACCCACGGCCGGCCCCGGCACATCCAGGCCGCGAACGGCCGGATCAGCCGCAACGCGTCCGCTTCCAGCACGCCCGAACGCACCGCGACACCCGCGGCACGCAGGAGTTTCAGTCCGCGGCCCTTGTGGCGCGGATTGGGGTCCCCCGTCGCCACGACCACCCTCACGATGCCGGCCTTGAGAATCGCATCCGTGCAAGGCGGCGTACGACCCCAGGTGCTGCACGGTTCCAGCGTCACATACAGCGTCGCGCCCTTGGCCCGCGCGCCGGCCTCGCGCAGCGCCCACACCTCAGCATGCGGCCCCCCGGCCTTGCGGTGATACCCGCGCCCGACAGCGCGGCCGGCTTTGACGACCACGGCGCCGACCGGCGGGTTCGGGCGTGTCTTGCCCTCGCCCCGGCGGGCCAAAGCCAGCGCGAGGCTCATCCAGCGGGCATCGGCGGCGTCTGTATGTTCGCTCTTAGCCATACGCTTTAGGTGTTGGGTGGCACCTTCCCCCTACTCCCCTCCCATCATTCCCTTCACAAACTCGCGGGCGTCGAACGCGACCAGGTCCTCGGCGTTTTCGCCCAACCCCACATACCGGATCGGCAACGCCAAATCGCGATGGATGGAAAACACAAAACCGCCTTTGGACGAGCCGTCCAGTTTCGCAATCACCGCGCCGGTCAGGTCGATGCATTCCTTGAACATGCGCGCCTGGACCACCGCGTTGTTACCCAGTGTCGCATCCAGCACGATCCAGGATTCCTGCGGCGCGCCCGGCAGGGCCTTGGCGATGGACCGCCGCACCTTCTGCAGTTCCTCCATCAGAGGCTGTTTGGTGTGCATGCGGCCGGCCGTGTCGATGAATACCACGTCCGCCTTGCGCGCGATCGCCGCCTGCACCGCGTCGTAGGCCACCGCCGCCGAATCGCCCCCGTGCGCGCCAACGACCGCCTCCAGCCCGAGCTTGTCCGCCCACAACTTGAGCTGGTGCGAGCCCGCCGCCCGGAAGGTGTCGGCCGCCGCGAGCAGCGGCTTGAATCCCTGGGCGCGCGCCAGGTACCCCAGTTTGGCCGTGGTGGTCGTCTTGCCCGATCCGTTGATCCCGGTGATAAGGACAACGGTCGGACCGGCGCCCCGCGGAAAGGTGAAGACAGGATTCTGCGCAAACGCATCCAGCAGCATGGCCTCGATCGCCGGCCTCAGGTCGCCTGCGCCCCGCCGGCGCAGCCGTGCCACCCACTCTTCCGCGAGGCGCGGCGCCACGTCAGCCTGGATGAGCAGCCGCTCCCACTCCTCCAGGGCGGCCGGGTCGGCTTTCGCCAGGCCCGGCAGCAACTTGGCCAGCCCGCCGACGATCCGGTCGCGGGTCCGCGCCAGCGCCTGGAACCAGGACTTCACGACGGCTCGCCGTCTTTCCCGGACTTGGCGATTTCGCGACGCACGCGGTCCAGCAGGCCATTCACGAACCGGCTGGACGACACATCGCCCAGTGTTCGAGCCACCTCGACCGCCTCGTTGATGGACACCGCCGGCGGGATATCCGGCCGGAACATCATCTCGTAGGTCGACAACCGGATCACGTTTCGGTCGACGCCGGTCATGCGGGGCAGGCTCCAGTTCTCGGCGCACGCCCCGATCAGCGTGTCGATCGCCTGCCGGTTGTCCAGCACGCCTCGCACCAGTTCCTCGACAAACGCGCGCGACTTGGCGGTAACCTGCTTTTCGCTCCAGAAGTCCTTGAACACCGGGCCCAGTTCACCCGGATTGTAGTCCAGTTGGAACAGCAGTTGCACCACCCACTCGCGCGACTCGCGACGGGACGCCATCGCTACACTCCCATCTGCTGGAACAGGTTGGCCATCTCGATGGCGGCCAGCGCGCCGCTCCAGCCCTTGTTGCCGCCCTTGGTGCCGCAGCGCTCGATCGCCTGTTCAAGGGTTTCGGCGCAGACCACCGCGTTGATCACGGGCACCTGTTTTTCAAGCGCGATGCCTGCCAGTGAACGGGAAACCTGGGAATTGATCAGATCCGCGTGTGGCGTGGCACCCTGCACCACCGCGCCGACGGCAACGATCGCGTCCAGGCCACCCTTGAGCGCCAGTCGCTGCACCGCGAGGGGTAATTCGTTGGCGCCCGGCACCCAGGCGAGCACGATGTCCTTCTCGTTGAGCCCGTGCCGGACCAGGCAATCCACCGCCCCCCCGACCAGCTCCTTGGTCAGGAAATCGTTGAAACGGCTCGCCACGATGCCGATCTTCAATCCCTTGCCAATCAATCCGCCCGATACCACCTTGATGTTTGCGTTCATAGACCTCTCTCCTTTGTCTCAACCCTCACCACTCTCCATCCACCGTCTTGGGAAACCGGTGTTCAGTGTTCTGTGTTCAGTTTCTGACCCCTGAACTCTGGTCCCATCCTGAACACTGAACACCGAAACCCTTTCACACCCCTCGTCCTCCCTCACAACCAATGTCCCAGCTTGCGTTTCTTCGTTGCCAGGTAACGGCGGCTGTGCTCGGTGGCCGGCAGGACCAGCGGCACGCGCTCCGTGACTTTCAGGCCATGCGCCTGCAAGCCCACCATCTTGCGGGGATTATTGGTGATCAGCCGGATGCGCGTCAATCCCAGGTCGGCCAGAATCTGCGCCCCCAGACCGTAGTCCCGCAAATCGGCCTTGAACCCGAGCTTCGCGTTCGCTTGGACCGTATCAAGCCCCTGTTCCTGCAGTTCATACGCGTGGATCTTGTTCGCCAGTCCGATCCCGCGCCCCTCCTGCCGCATGTAGAGCACCACGCCGACGCCCTCGTGAGCCACCATCTGCATGGCTTTATCGAGTTGCAGACCGCAGTCGCAGCGCTGCGAGCCGAACACGTCGCCCGTCAGGCACTCGCTATGCACGCGCACCAGTGGCGCGCGAGCCTTGCTCAAATCCCCCATCACCAGGGCCACATGGTTCTCCCCATCGAGGTCGGACACATACAGGTGGAGTTTGAATGGCCCGTAAGCCGTCGGCAGGTCGACGGCGCGGATGAACTGCACCAGCTTCTCGCGCCCCCGCCGCCACGCGATCAGACTCTCGATCGAAGCGATTTTCAAACGATGCTTGCGCGCAAAGACGCGCAGTTCGGGCAGACGCGCCATGCGGCCGTCGTCCCGCAGGATCTCGCAAATGACGCCCGCGGGCGGGAGCCCCGCCAGCCTCGCCATATCCACCGCCGCCTCGGTATGGCCGGCGCGCCGGAGCACCCCGCCATCCTTGGCCTGCAAAGGGAAAATGTGACCGGGGCTGACCAGATCCTGACGTGTGCCCTTCGGATCCACGAGGACTTGCACGGTCCGGGCGCGATCGTGCGCGCTGATCCCGGTGGTCACCCCGCTACGCGCGTCGACCGATTCCATGAACGCGGTGCCGAAATGGTCGCCGCCCCCGCGGCTGGCCATGCCGCGCAGGTTGAGCTGTTCCAGCCGCTCGCGACTCATCGCCACGCAAATCAGGCCGCGTCCGAACTTCGTCATGAAATTGATGGACCGATCCGTAACCTTGGAAGCGGCCATGATCAGGTCGCCTTCGTTTTCGCGGCGTTCATCATCGGTGATGACCACCATCTCGCCCTTGCGGACGGCCGCGATCACCGCATCGACCGAATCAAAGCCCGTTTCTGTTTTCGTCGTACTTGCTTTCATGACATCATCCGCACACACACTCAGATCCCAGGGTTCAGGGTTCGGGGTTCGGTAGCCCCTCGTTTTCCGAATTCTCCAATACGTCGGAATTGGTACCGACCCCGATTCTGGAATAAAGTTGTATCCTGAACCCCGAACTCTGAACCCTCCCCACCGCGCAATCGCCCTCCCGCCATAAAAAACCCGAAGACCTGGGTCTTCGGGAATACGGCTCACCGCGCACAAAGGCGCGCGGGGCTGTGTCTTCTCCCATCCAGACTGAGGAGCGCGTATGCGCCACCAACACTGTCGGCCACGGCATTCCACCGTGTCTGTCCGCCTGAGGCAGACTCGCGGGCTATCACCGCCGGTTGGGAATCGCCGCCTGCAGCGGCCAACCCGTTCCCGAAGACACCATCATTTGTCGCACGCCGGCCGCCTTTCGGCCAGCCAACGATGCGCAAGACTATGCCACGGAAGTACGCGCCATTCAAGGCCTATTGGTCAACGCCGCGATCGGAACTTGCGCAACCTTGCAGGCCAGCGTAACTTTCTACGCATGTTACCGTGTTTCACATGAAAACCGCCATCCTCATCATTCTTGCATTGCTCGCCGGCCTCGTGCTCGGGACGTGGAGCGTCAAGGATGACCTCCGTCGCGCCCGCAAGGAGGTTGAGGACCTCAAGCAGCAACTCAGTCGCCGCCCGGCCGCACGGCAGAACGGCTTGGATGGCATTACGTCCATGCTCAAGATTCCGAAGGACGCGGCTCCGCCTCGGGAACCCTCGGACGATGCCGGCGGCGTGACCCGGGCAACCGGGGCACACTCCAACCGCCTGGCGCTGACTTCGGTCGGTTCCAGCACCAATGCGCTCCGCCGTCAACACCACGGGCCGGATCGTGACACACTCCGTAAACAACTGGAGACCGCCGCCAGCGCATGGAAGGTTCGCTCGGACCTTGCGCGCGCCGGGGTTCTTGCCAACACCGCCGCATCGGACGAGCAGACCGTCCAGTTTGACGTCGCGATGGCCGCCATGAACCTGCGGTTGAGCAACAACGTCCGCACCTGGGTGGACTACGTCAAGACCCAGCAGACGGTGACGCCGGAAGCGGGAATCCGGATCATGAAGGACCTCAGCAGCACCCTGGTGTTCGCCTACGACGACCTGGACCGCACACTGCCGGACGACTGGCGTGACAAGGCCGGCCCGAAGTTCCAGGTCTTCGATTTCGTCAACCCCGAGGTGATCATGCCCTTGACCGAGGTCGAGGACGCTTTCCGGAGAACCGACGATGCCGTTGCCGGCTCGAACGCTGTGGGCCATCGCGTGCCATGAACTGACGGATTCGATCCGCAGCCGTCGTGTGATCGTGCTGGTCCTGCTCTATGTGGCCGGGTCCATGGCCGCCAGCTTGCTGTTCGTCAATATTTTGCAGAAGATCGAACGGCAATTGGCGGAAAGCCTGGGGGTGGCCGTGGCGGCCGGCGCCGGAAACGTCACCGCGGCCCTGTGGAAGTCGGATGCATTCCGCAGCATGCTGACGGGCCTGGCCGGCAATCGTGAATTGGCCGAGCGCTTGCTGAACATTCCCCCCTGCGGGGTGTTCTACGGATGGCTGGCCTTCGCCTTTACGCCGGCATTGGTCATGCTGACCTCCACCGCCCGCATCGCGGAGGAGATCTGGAGCGGATCCGCCCGGTATGTCCTTTTTCGCACGTCGCGGCTGCAATGGTGCCTGGGGAAATTTGTCGGCCAAGCCCTTCAGATCCTGGGCGCCCTGCTCCTGAGTGCCGCAGGCGCATGGTTTGTCAGTTGGCTGCGCATGAAATCGTTCGAGCCGGGCCCCACCGCCTGGGCCATGGGGGTCTTTGCCGCGCGGGCCTGGGTCTACTCCCTCGCCTTTCTTGGCCTCGCCCTGGCCGTATCCCAGGTGTGTGCGGCGCCGAACCTCGCGCTCGCGCTGGGTTTCCTGGCCATGATTGTCCTCTCGGTCCTGGCGGGGGTCGCCGAGCACTTCGCCGGAGAGGGCTGGCGGCGCGGGTGGGACGTGCTGCTGGCGCTCACTCCCGGCGGGCATCGGTCGGATCTATGGTGGGGCGATGCCGCCCACGGGCTGCCCGCCCTGGTCTTCCTTGGCTGCCTGTCCTTCGCCTATCTCGCCGCGGGATATGCGCGCTTCCACCGGAGGGATTTGTGACCGCGGCCCTGACGTTGCGCGGCGTGGTCAAGCCCTATGGCCGGCGCCGTGCGCTCGATGGTCTCGACCTCGTGGTGCCGCGCGGCTCGATCTTCGGGTTGGTCGGCAGCAACGGGGCGGGCAAGACCACGGCCATGGCCGTCAGCGCGGGCCTCCTGCGGATTTCCGCCGGAACCATCGACTGTCTCGGGCTAGGGCCGTTCACCGCCGAGACCCACGCCGGCCGCCTGACTCTGCTGCCACAGGATTCGCGCTTTCCCCCGCACGCGCGAGTCGGCGAACTGCTCGATTATTACGCCCGGCTGCAGGGCGTTCCCGCTCCCCAGCGGGCGGCGGATATCGAAACGCTCCTGGAATGGGTCCACCTGCGGGACCGCCGCCAGTCGCCGGTGCGCACCCTTTCTCATGGCATGAATCGTCGCCTCGCGATCGCCCAGGCGTTCCTGGGGACACCCGAGCTTGTCCTGCTCGATGAGCCGTTGAATGGACTCGACCCGCGCGAGGCAGCCCGGGTGCGCGACTTGATCCGTCAGCGGCGTGGCCGTCAGACCATCGTCATCAGTTCGCACAACCTGAGCGATATCGAGTTATTGTGCGACGCCGTGGCCTTCATCGAGCGCGGGCGGCTCGTGCGGCAGGACACCCTCGACCGCATCATCCAGCGGAGCCACCGGCTGACCTATGTCCTCGCCGCCGCCACGCCGGTCGAATCCCTGCGCCAGGCGGCGCCGGAGGTGGAATGGCAGACTTCAGCGGACGGTCGCGAACTCACCGCCGCCTACGCCGAACCCTGGACGGCGGAATCGCTCAACGCGCACCTCGTGCCGCTGCTGCTGGCATCCGGCGCGGGGTTGCTCGCGATCCGGCGCGGCTCCGACCTGGAGACCGAGTACCTGAGCCTGACCCCGCCGCTTCCACCGGAGGGGCGACCGGCCGTGGCCGGCGTCACACGTCCGGATCCGGCTTGCGCGTGAAGTCGTTACACGCGTCGGTCGACTCCACCGCGCGGCTATGCCGGCTGCAACGCTGGGTGAAAGGATTCACCACGTAGTGGCGGCAGTAACGGCAGAACCGTCCCTTCTCCTCATCGCCAAATACACGCACGACCTTGGGCGCATCGGCATCGTCAAATACGCGAGGGCGCGCCGGCCCCTTGAACGGCACGTCGTCCTCGGAGGCGTACTCGTGTCCGCAAGCCGTACAGCTCAGCGTTTCGCCAATCTTCTTAAACCCGTCATACGTCGGCGTGCGCTTGAGGAGGCTGTCTTCCCCGCACGCCGGACAATGAATCTGCCTGGTTGTTGGTTGGGCGCTCATGGCGTCATCCACACCTAACACCGAACACCCGCCACCTATCCCTTAACCATTCCCGCGACAATCTCCGCCGCCTTCGCAATCGCCTCGCCGACCTTCGCCGGATCCTTGCCACCGGCCCGGGCCATGGCCGGCTGGCCGCCACCCCCGCCGCCCGCGACCTTGGCCACGTCCTTGATGATCTTGCCGGCATGCAGGCCGCGTTTCACGAGATCCTCGCTGATCCCAACGATAAACTGCGCCTTGCCTTCACCCGATCCCCCCAGAACCACCACGGCGGAACCGGCCTTCACAAGGATCGCATCCGCCAGGCTCTTCAGGGCGTCGCCCGAGAGCGCGCCTACCGCGGCGGCGATCAGCCGCACCCCCTTGACGTCGCACCCCTGGCCCAGCACCCCATCCGCCATCTGCACGGCCGCGGCGATCTCCTGGTCCTTGATCTGCTTTTCCAGCGCCCTGGCCTGCTCGGCCAGGGATTCCACGCGGCCGGGCACTTCCCCGACGCTGATGCTGAATCGCTTGGCCAGCGCCTCCAGCATCCCGCGATCCGCGCACATCGCGTCGTAGGCCGTGAGGCCGGCGACCGCTTCAATGCGCCGGACGCCCGACGCGATCGAGCTCTCGGATACGATTCGGAACAAACCGATGGTTCCTGTCGCCGACACGTGTGTCCCGCCGCACAGTTCGCGGCTGTACCCGCCCACATTCACCACCCGCACGGTATCGCCGTACTTCTCGTCGAAAATGGCGATGATACCCGACCCCTGCACGTCCTTCAGCGCCATCTCGCTGGTCGCCACGGAATCGTTGGCCTGGATCATTTCGTTGACGCGGCGTTCCACCGCCGCCATCTGCTCGGGCGTGAGCGCCTGGAAGTAATTGAAGTCGAAACGCAACCGGTCAGGCGCCACCATCGACCCCGCCTGCTTCACGCTCGTCCCGACCACTTCCCGCAACGCGTGCTGCAGGAGATGCGTGGCTGTGTGGTGCTGTGCCATCGCCGATCGGCGCGCATCGTTGACGGTGGCCGTGACTGGGGCACCCACCGCAATCCTGCCCTTCGTCATGCGCCCAAGATGCAGAACGATGCCTTCCGTCGGCTGCCGGGTATCGGTGACCTCGAACTCGCCCTCGGGGCCCGTAATCGTCCCGTGATCGCCAAGTTGACCGCCTTTTTCCGCATAGAACGGGGTCTGGTCGAGCAGCATGGCACCCTCCATGCCTTCCTGCATGACGTTCACCGGCACGCTGGGAGCCTGGGGTCCGCTCTTCTGCAGCAGAGCCGTCACCGGGGCCTGTCCGGAAAGCCCGACATAACCCGTGAAGCGGGTCTTGATGCCCCGGGCAACCAGGTCGGCAACCACGTCAACATCCGCATCCATGGAGGCCGCCTTGCGGGCGCTGCGGGCGCGTTTGCGTTGTTCCTGCATCAACGCCTCGCACCGCGCCTCATCGACTGTCAGGCCCTTCTCGCGCGCCATCACGACCGTCAGGTCGATCGGGAACCCGTAGGTGTCGTAGAGTTTGAATGCCTCCTCGCCCGGGAATACCGTGCTCTTCGTCGCGGTGACAGCCGCCACCACATCGTCGAACAGGGCCAGGCCGCGGTCGAGCGTGACGGAGAAACTCTCCTCCTCGGCGAGAATCGCCCGCGCGATCTCGACGCGGTGCGCGGCGAGTTCGGGGAACGACTGCCCCATCATGCTTTCCAGCGTGGGCAGCAGCGCCGTCATGAACGGTTTGGTGAAGCCGAGTTTGCGGCCGTACCGCACGGCGCGGCGCAGCAGCCTGCGGAGCACGTAGCCGCGGCCGTCGTTGGAAGGCATCACGCCGTCGCCGATCGCGAAGGCCAGGGTCCGGATGTGATCGGCAATCACGCGCATGGCCACCGCCTCCCGTCCCTCGTAGGCCTTCCCGCTCATCTGCGCCATCTGCCGAATCAACGGCATGAACAGGTCGGTGTCATAATTCGACGGCTTCCCTTGAATGACCGCCGTCACGCGTTCCAGCCCCATGCCCGTATCGACATGCTTGGCGGGCAGTTCCTCCAGCGACCCGTCCGAACGCCGGTTGTACTGGATGAAGACGTGGTTCCAGATCTCGATCACCTCCTGCTTGCCGGCGTTGATCATGTCCGGCGTGCAGCCGTTCGGCGTGCGGTCGAAATGGATCTCCGAGCAGGGGCCGCAGGGGCCCGTTTCGCCCATCTCCCAGAAGTTGTCCTTTTCGGCAAACTTGAGGATGTGCGTCGGGTCGATGTCGGTGACTTCCTTCCAGATCGCGATGGCCTCCTCGTCATCCTTGTAGACGGTGGCCCACAACCGCGCCTTCGGGAGCTTCCAGACCTTCGTCAGCAGTTCCCAACCCCAGGCGATCGACTCGCGCTTGTAGTAGTCGCCGAACGACCAGTTGCCAAGCATCTCGAAGAACGTGTGGTGATAGGTGTCGATGCCGACTTCCTCGAGATCGTTGTGCTTGCCGCTGACGCGGATGCACTTCTGCGTGTCGGCCACGCGGCGGTACTGGCTGACGCGGGAGCCCAGGAAGATCTCCTTGAACTGGTTCATGCCCGCGTTCACGAACAGCAGGGTCGGGTCGGCCTGCAAGACCACCGGTGAGCTCGGAACAATCTCATGTTCCTTCGAGCGGTAAAAATCCTGAAACGACTGGCGAACCTCGGCCGCCGTCATGCTGACGCGATCCATACTCATACCCTCCTCTATCCCGTTGACTCAACGGCATTTGCCGCTTCGTTAAGGCGTGGAGGGTATACCAATCGGCCCTGCCGGTTCAAGCTGTTCGCTTGGGCGGCCGGGGCGTGACCACGGGAGGCCGGCGTCACCCGATCGCCAGGGGGCCGGTTTCGCCGGTACGGATGCGGAGGCACTCGTCGAGATTCATGACGAACACCTTGCCATCGCCCACCCGGCCGGTCTGGGCGCCCTTGAGAATGGCGTCCAGCGCCGGCTTCAGGAACGGATCGTTCACCGCGATCTCCAGTTTCACCTTTTTCAGGAGGCTGCCCGCCTCCTTGTGACTGCGGTAGACCTCGGCAATCCCCTTCTGGCGCCCCCGGCCCACCACGTTGGAAACCGTGACGAGATGGATTTCCTTCTCTTCAAGAAGCCTCAACACCTCGTCAAGCCTGTCGGGCTGAATGACGGCAACAATGTATTTCACAGGAATCTCCCTCGCTTACTCAATCACCGTGTAACCGGCCTCGCGATGCTGGGTCAAATCGAGCCCGATGCGCTCGTCCTGCTCCGACACCCGCAACGTGGCCACCATGTCGACAAACTTCAACAGCAACATCGACATGCCGAACGAATACACCATGCAAATGCCGATCGCCTTCAACTGGCTAACCAACTGCGCCACGTTCCCCGCAAACAAGCCGTCCACGCCATCCGCATTCACCAGTTTCGTCGCCCACAGCCCCACGGCCAGCGAGCCCCATATCCCGCCCACCCCGTGCACGCCGAAAGCGTCCAGCGCATCGTCATACATGAACTTCGCCTTGATCGCGGTGACGAATATCCAGCAGACCACGCTCGACAGGATCCCGATCCACGTTGCGCCCACCAGGTCGACATAGCCCGCGCCCGGGGTCACCGCCGCAAGACCCGCCACGGCCCCCGTGATCATGCCCAGCGTCGTCGGCCGCCCGAACTTGATCCAGTCCAGCACGCACCAGGTGATCCCCGCCACCGCTCCCGCCATATGCGTGACCAGGAATGCATTGACCGCCGTCCCGTTCATGGC
>CAZTAJ010000018.1:0-50199 GCA_964611575.1 uncultured Verrucomicrobiota bacterium | reverse complement strand
CAGCCTCCCCCGCTGGTTCCGTAGGTGCGACGAATTTCATTTTCTGAGGGGCTGTGGAGCCGTGGCGGGCCACGACGAATCGCCTTGATCGCGCATCGGTCGGAACTAAACTGATCTGCCATGCCATCAAGGTCCAAGATATCCTGGGGTATTCTAGCGGCGGGGCTTGGCCTCGGCACCGGCCTGCTGTTGCTGGCCGAATCCGGACCGCGGGACCCTCCGGTGCCGGCGGCCTTGGCGCGCGCCCCCTATGCCGATGTTGCCGTCGCCGGCACGCTTGCGGATCCCGCCATCGGTGAAGCCTCGGGACTGGCCCCGTCCCGCGTAAGCCCGGGCGTCCTGTGGGTGCTCAACGATTCCGGGAACCCGCCTGAATTGTACGCGATCGGCACCAACGGGGCCTCCCTCGTGACCTGCCGGATCGGGGATGTGCGCAATACGGACTGGGAGGATTTGGCCTCGTTTCGTCTGAAGGGCGTCCCCTACCTGTTGATCGCGGACACCGGGGACAATGGGGCAACGCGCGACGACTGCGCCCTGTTGATTATTCGGGAACCGACTGAAGCAGAACGCGGGTCAAGGGGATCCCCGGTGCTGCCGGTCGCCTGGACGCTGCGCTTCCGCTATGAGGACGGTCCGCGCGATTGCGAGTCCGTGGCCGTCGATGCGGGCGCGGAACGGGTGCTTCTGCTGAGCAAACGGACGAAACTGCCCGTCCTGTACGAACTGCCGCTGTTGCCCACGGGTACCGGGGGTATGGAGGTTGCCCGCCGGGTCGTGGCGGTTGACTCGATCCCGGCGCCGCCCAAGGGCCAGAAACGCAAGCATTGGGCCCAACCCACCGCCATGGACGCCACGATCGACGGAACCGGTCTGGCCATCCTGACGTACGAGCATGGGTATTTCTACGAGCGACAACCGGGTGAATCCTGGGCGCAGGCCCTGATGCGGACGCCGCAGCGCATCGTGCTGCCCTCAAGGGATACCGGGGTCTTGAAACAGCGCGAGTCGCTTTGTTTTGCCGACGGAACCCGGCAGGTGTTCGTCACGGCGGAAGGGCGCCACGCACCGTTGGGGCGGCTGGATTGGAAGAGCGCGGAGACCCAGAAAGAGGAGCGATGATAGAATGAATGACCCATGCCGATCACACCTGAGACGTCTTGCCGGCACGTATGCCGAACATGCCCTGGGCAATGTCATGGCCCGGCGCCGCGAGAAGTGGAGACGGCATAACCGCCTGCTGGAGCGAACATTTCCGTTTCATATCGAAGACAACGGCACCTATTTCCGGGATTTGAGTCCGGCACTCCAATGCGAAGACCCGGTCTGCCGGGAGCTTGAGGCCCGGCTTCTTCATGCGCTCGTGGCCTATGAGCGCGTCAACGATGACCGGATCATTCCGGACCGATTCGTGGTCGATTGGGCAACCGAGATCGGCAGCTACTGCGATGAGCTCCGGTTCACGCATGCGGACGATGGGCAAGGGGGAACCTTCGGGTACGAGTCCAATAAACCGATCCAGGATATCGATGCCGACTTCGGGAAACTCAGGAGGAGAACCCTGACGGTGAACCGGGCGTTGACCGATCGGCGCGTCGAGTTGGCCACGGACGTCTTCCGCGGTCTCCTGCCGGTCGTGGTTGGACGGTGCGGCTCATACTACTCGGACGGCATCGCCAACAAGGCCGTCCATCTGCTGGGCATGCAGGAACTTTATCTCCAGATGGCCATGAATCCCGACGCGGTCCACCGCCTTCTGGCCTTTCTTGCCGAGGACAACATGGCCCTGGGGCGGTGGGAGGAGGAACAGGGACTGCTCACCCTCAACCATGACGGCAACCAGGGCTACTGTTCAGGCAGTTCGCAGTTCTCCGACGAAATCCCGGGGCGCGAGATCAGTCGCGGGGAAACGATCCGATCCACGGATCGTTACGGATATCTTGAAGCCCAGGAAGCGGCCGGTCTTTCCCCGGACATGTTTGCGGAGTTTCTCATGCCCCATTTCCGGGAATTCGCCGCCCAGTTCCGGTTGATCAAGTTCGGGTGCTGCGAGCCGGTCCACGGCTTCATTCCCCATCTTCAGGAACTCAACGGACTTCGCAAGGTGAGTGTCACCCCCTGGTGCGATCAGGAGAAATTGGCCGCTCGTTGCAGTCGGGGCATCATCTGGTCCAGAAAGCCGGTCCCCTTGAAGCTCTGCGGTGCGGCCTTCGATCCCGATGAGTTCAGGGGCCACCTCCAGGAGACGCTCGACATCGGGGCCGGCTATTTCATCGAGTTCATCTTCCGTGACACCAACCGGTTGACGGGCGCCATGGAAGGCAGAGTCGCGGAAGCCTGCCGTATCGTGAGGGAAATCACCGCGCACCCTGAAGGGGCGAGGCCGTAGGCAGGCAGGTAGGACGTGGGCCTCCGGACCCGCCGGGTGGGCCAGAGTGAGACTTCCCATTGCCGGCCTCCTTTCGCATTGAAACTTCGCATTGAAACCCTTTGCCGCCGGTCCTAGGATGGCAACGCGAACGGCAATCTATCCGTGAAGCCCGAAATCTGACACCTGAATCCTGCGCGTCCCCCATGCCCTCTACTCCTGCCATTGAAGTCTGCGGTGTGACCAAGCGTTTTGGCGCGGTCATGGCGCTGGATGACGTTTCGTTCGGCATCGAACCGGGTGAATTATTTTTTCTGCTCGGCCCGTCGGGGTGCGGCAAGACCACGCTCCTGCGGATCCTGGCCGGCCTTGAAACGCCTGACCGCGGGACCATCCGCTTCAACGGGCGGGATGTGGCCGAACTGCCGCCGCATGAACGCGGCGCGCCGATGGTGTTCCAGAATTACGCCCTGTGGCCGCATCTGAACGTGAGGGATAACGTGGCGTTCGGCCTGGTCGAACGCAAGATCCCGCGGCGCGAGATTGCGACGCGGGTGGACGAGGCCCTCGATCGCGTGGGACTGCAGGGCTATGGCGACCGCATGCCCGGCCAACTCTCTGGCGGCCAACAGCAGCGCGTGGTGCTGGCCCGGGCGTTGGTGCTCAATCCGCCCGTGGTGTTGCTGGATGAGCCGCTCTCCAATCTCGACGCCAAACTGCGGGTCGAGATGCGCGCCGAGATCGAGGAACTGCACGCCAGGATCGGGATCACGTTCCTGTATGTGACGCACGACCAGGCCGATGCGCTGGCACTCGCCGACCGCATGGCGGTCATGAACGCCGGCCGGGTCAGCGCGATCGGGACCCCGCTGGAGCTCTACGTGCGGCCGCCGAATACGTTTTGCGCCGACTTTCTGGGCGAGGCGAACTTGATCGAGGGAGGACGGAGGACGGAGGACGGTGGACGGTGGACGGTCGAGACGGCGTTGGGCACTTGGATGGTGGACGGCCAGGCCACAGCCGGTGACAAGGCCGTTTGTTTGGTGCGCCCCGAGAACCTGCAACCCATGGCCGGGCCGGCCGAGGGGTTCAACACGTTCGAGGCTGCGATTACGGGCCTGCGCATGAACGGCCCGACGGTGACGGTGACGCTGTCGGCCGGCGGCCTGGCGTTGCGCGCGACGTTGCTGACCCAGCAGGGGGCGGCCCTGCGCAAGGGACAGCAGGGCGTGTGGGGTGTGGCCACGGCGAACACGGTGCTGTTGTCCCAATAACCTGCCATGCGCCGCCCGCGGTTCACAACCTGGTTCCCGATCCTGGCGGTGATCGCCTTCCTGGGCGTCTTCCTGCTGTGGCCGCTGGCGCATGTCTTCACGCGGGCCTGCTGGGATAAGACCGGGTTCACGCTGGGCTATCTCCGTAACCTGTTTACGAACCCGATCCAGATCGAGGCGGTCTGGATGAGTTTCCTGATCGCCGCCTGCGTCACGGTCACCTGCACGGCGATCGCCTTACCGCTGGCCTGGCTTTTCGCCCGGCGGGCATTTCCCGGCAAGGCGGTGTGGGCGGGACTGCTCCTATTGCCGATGATCCTGCCGCCGTTCGTCAGCGCGGTCGGCATGAAGATCCTGTTCTCGCGGGCGGGCGCCTTGAGCACGCTGATGATGAATCTCGGGCTGGCCGAGGGGCCGGTGGACTGGCTCGGGCGGTTCCCGCTGTTCGGCATCGTGCTGCTTGAAAGCCTGCACCTGTTCCCGATCCTCTACCTCAACCTCGTCGCGGCGCTCGGCAACATCGATCCGTCGCTCGAGGAGGCGGCGCTCAACCTGGGGGCGCGGCCCACGCGGGTTTTCCGGCGGGTGACGCTGCCGCTGGCGTTGCCGGGGCTGTTCGCCGGCATGGTGCTCATCTTCGTGTGGTCGTTCACCGAACTCGGCACGCCGCTGGTGTTTGGGATGCGGCGCGTGTTGCCGGTGATGATCTATGACAGCGTTTCGGAAATCGGGACCAATCCGGCCGGTTACGCCCAAGTGGCGTTCGTCCTGCTGATCTCGGCCGTGGGCTTCTGGGTCAGCAAGCGTCTCGTTGTGCGCAGCCGCTCCGTGGCCACGCTGGGGCGGTTGAGTGTGGGCCGCAAGGAAGTGCCGTTGACCCGCATGGGCGCCGTCCTGGCCACGGGCTTTCTGCTGGTCGTGCTCGGACTGGCGGTGCTTCCGCACCTCAGCGTGATCCTGCTGTCGGTCAGCCGGCGGTGGTTCCTGACGGTGCTGCCGCAAGGGTGGACGCCGGAATTTTTCGGGCAGGCGCTGAATTCCGACCTGACGCGCTCGGCCGTGGTGAACAGCCTCGGGTTGTCGCTGGGGGCCACATTCATCGATGTGCTGCTCGGGTTTGGGATTGCCTGGCTCTGCGTGCGGAAGCGGGTTTTCGGGGGCGACTGGCTGGATGCGCTGGCGATGCTGCCGCTGGCCGTGCCCGGGCTCGTCATTGCCTTTGGTTACATGGGCTGCTTCTCCGGCGCATTTCCCAACACGCTGATGGATCCGCGCTTCAATCCCATGATCCTGCTCGCGGTCAGCTACGCGGTGCGACGCCTGCCGTTTATGGTCCGCGCCGCGCACGCCGGGCTGGAGCAGGTCAGCACCACTTACGAGGAGGCGGCGGCCAACCTGGGGGCCTCGCCCTGGCGGGTGGTCCGGCGGATCACCCTGCCGCTCATCGGCGCCAACCTGCTGGCGGGCGGGATTTTGTGTTTTTCCTTCTCCATGCTGGAGGTATCGGACAGCCTGATCCTGGCGCAATCGGAGCGGTTCTTCCCGATCACGAAGGCGATCTACGGGCTCATTGACAGTCTGGAGAACGGCGTCAATGTGGCCTCGGCGCTCGGGGTGTGGGCCATGCTGCTGCTGGGTGCCGGCTTGCTGTGGGCGACCGCCTTGATGGGCAAGCGCATCGGCCAGATGTTCAGGGCGGGGTAGGCGGAAGGGTTGGAGGTGGGAGGTGGGAGGGGCATGGCTGCCCGCCACCCATGGGGGAGGGCGCGCATGTTGCGCGCCGCAGACGGCGCTGGGGGACAACCGGGACTTGGCGGGGAAACTGACGGCGTTGGAAAAGGAAATCGAGGCCCGACTGGACGTTCACGAGTCGGCGATCGTGGATACGCTTCGGCGGTTGATGGAAGAGGCTCTTGCAAAACCCCTCCGGGGTGTTTGCAAGAGCGAATTCAGAATTCAGAATCCAGGATTCAGAATGCGTATAAGACGTTGCGAGTGAATTGTTTCCGATTCTGAATACATGTACACGGCGGCGACAGTGCTTGCCTCCCCGTGGACGGGAAGAAAGACCGGAGCCTACTCGGAACTCTCCGAAATGACCGGATTGCGACCTTTCGTTGCCGCTTTGGCAGGGCATGTTGCGGCGGCTGCGCAAGCCCGATGAATGGAGGGGCCGACCTCCCGCCTTCGCCGAGCGGTAAGGGGAAGAATCAACGATTCGGAATCTCCGAATAGTTCAAAAAGGAAGTGGCACGAAATACTGAGTGCCACCCATTGACGCCGTTACTCAATGGTGTACACTATTGGGTGACAATAAAGGAGCATCATGAAATTCCTGAGCGTAAGAGAACTGCGGGGCAATTCGGCCAGGGTATGGGAGGAATTGCCCACCGAGCGGGACATGGTCGTGACCAACAACGGCCGACCGGTGGCCATCTTGTCGACGGTGACTGAAGCCGGCGTTGAAGAGAGTCTGGCGGCAATCCGCCGAGCCAGGGCGACGTTGGCCGTCACGTTGCTGCAAAAGCGGTCGGTCGAGCGCGGTCTTGACCGTATTCGGCCAAGCGCAATCGAAGACGAAATTGCCGCCGTCCGTCGGAACCGCGCCAAATGAACGTCGTCCTGGACACGAATGCGATAGTCTCCGGGCTGTTGACGCCGTTCTCCCCCTGCGGTGAGATCGTCCGCATGGTTTCATCGGGAGAATTGACGTTATGCCTGGACGCTCGCCTGCTTGGCGAATACTCGGAGGTGCTGCGGCGACCGTGTTTCGAGTTTGACGGCGAACTCGTATCGGCACTGCTCGATCATGTCTTCCATGCCGGCATTCTCGTTTCCGCGTCGCCGCTGGTCGCATTGCTTCCGGATCCTGATGACGCCGCGTTTCTGGAAGTTGCCATCACTGGGAATGCGGATTGCCTGATCACGGGCAACCTCAAGCACTTCCCCTCCAGCCTTCGGCAAGGCGTTAAGGTCCTCTCTCCAAGGGACTTCCTCCATCACTACCGCAAGCACAGAACCAAGCCGCCCACGTGATGCGCCGTGCAGGCTGCAACGCGCACGGAAATCTGCCAACGTGTTTGCCCTTCAATCCCTTGCGTCATTCATCCGAGGATTGCGCAAAGAGTGGTGGAAAATCGGCTGAAACGCCGGTAGTGTAGTGCACAGTTCACTACGGCTTGTTTCAATGACCGCAACCACATTCATACGACGGCAACTTTCCTTGCCATTGCCGATGCCTGACATTCTGCCGCCCCCACAACAGGGAGAAGAGGCGCGGGGGGCTGTGTTTACCCGTCGAGAGGTCGTTGACTTCATCCTGGACCTTGCAGGCTACACCGTTGACCAGCCTTTGCACCGTTGCCGGTTGTTGGAACCGTCGTTTGGCGATGGGGAGTTCCTGGTCTCGGCTGTGGACCGGTTACTCCAATCCTACGCCAAGTCGACTAGGGCAGGCACCCGCATCGTGGATGACCTGCGACCGGTAATCCGGGGTGTGGAAATCCACCGGGACAGCCTCCAGCGCACCCGCGCTTCGCTTTTGACGGTATTTCAAATCCACAAGGTGCCGGACGGTGCCGCCCACGCGCTCCTGGATGCCTGGCTGGTGGAGGGTGACTTCCTGCTGATGGATCAGCCCCAGACGTTCACTCATGTTGTCGGGAACCCGCCCTATGTCCGTCAGGAACTGATTCCTGCCGGGTTGCTGGCGGAATACCGCGCCCGGTATCTGACGCTATACGACCGCGCCGATCTCTATGTGCCGTTCATCGAAGCATCCCTGCTGGCATTAGCGCCGGGAGGCACACTGGGGTTCATCTGCTCCGACCGCTGGATGAAGAACAAGTATGGTGGGCCGTTACGCGGGATGGTGGCCGCCGGCTACCATCTCGCCGGCTACATCGACATGGTCGATACTCCGGCCTTCAGTTCGGATGTGATTGCCTATCCTGCCATCACGATCATCAGACGGGAAAAGCCGGGCAAAACACGCATCGCGCACCGTCCGGATCTCCAGAGGGACACGCTCGCCAAACTGGCGAGTGCTATGCGATCCCGATCAATCCCCGAAGGCAGCGGGGTCAGGGAAGTGGCCGGAATTGCCTTGAACCAGCAGCCCTGGATACTTCAGTCGTTCGACCAGTTGGCTGTGGTGCGGCGTCTGGAGGCCGAGTTTCCCACGCTGGAAGCGGCCGGCTGCAAAGTCGGTATCGGCGTGGCTACGGGCGCGGATGAGGCGTTTATCGGGTCCTTTAAGGAGATGGACGTCGAGCCGGATCGCAAACTGCCTTTGGTGGAAACCGGCGATATCAAAGAGGGTACAGTTCAATGGCGGGGACGGGGGGTCATTAACCCGTTCGATGACGATGGCGGGTTGGTGAATCTGGCGGACTATCCCAAACTGAAGCGTTATCTGGATCGGCATGCCGAGGTCATCCGGAAGCGCCATTGCGCCAAGGACAACCCACGCGGCTGGTATCGGACCATCGATCGCATCACCCCGTCGCTCATGCGCCAGCCCAAGTTGCTGATCCCGGATATCAAGGGTGAGGCCCATGTTGTGTATGAGAGTGGCAGACTCTACCCCCACCACAATCTGTACCACATCACGTCCAAAACGTGGGACTTGAAGGCTTTGCAGACGGTGCTGCAATCGGGCATTGCGAAGTTGTTCGTGTCGATCTATTCCACGCAGATGCGCGGCGGTTATCTTCGGTTTCAGGCCCAGTACTTGCGGCGCATCCGGCTCCCGCGTTGGGAAGATGTTCCGGAGGCGATCCGCAAGGCGCTGATTGCGGGCGCCGAAGACAAGGGCGCCGGGACGGAGGCCGTCTTCGAGTTGTATCGCCTGGCCCGCAAGGAACGGGCAGCTATCGGTGGCAATGGCAATGGAGAGAAAGCATGAGTCTTGATCTGGCCGATTACGAGGCGCAAGCCAGGCGCGCCGTCAAGGCGTTCTGGACCAAGCGAACCAAGGCGAGCAAGGAGCAGATCAAGCGTGGCAGTCGCGATCAAGGAGAACGTTCCGGGGTTACGGCAGGCAAGAACATGGATGGCTTCCTGTCGTTGGCCAAGGACGTGATTCGTCGGAATGGCCTGAGACAAGCCGACATCTGCCTGAATCGACGTGTGCTCACGTTGCCTGGCTATTTCCGGCCGACCAAGGTTTGGGATCTGCTCGTGATGGACGGCAAACACCTTGTGGCGGCGATCGAATTGAAGAGTCAAGTGGGGCCGTCGTTCGGCAACAACTTCAACAACCGAACCGAAGAGGCGCTGGGCACGGCCGTGGATTTCTGGACTGCGTATCGCAACGGGGCCTTTGGGGATAGTCCACCGCCTTTTGTAGGCTGGTTGATGCTGGTCGAAGACTGTGCGAATTCCTGCGCGGCGGTTCGGGACACCTGTCAACATTTCCCCTTGTTTCCCGAGTTCAAAGGCGCTTCCTATGCCGAACGTTACAACGTTCTCTGCCGCAAACTCATGCAGGAAAAGATGTACACGGCCGCCACTGTGCTTGCCTCCCCGCGGACGGGACGAAAGACGGGGGTCTACACGGAACTCTCTGAAATGACTGGATTGCGACCCTTTGTTGCGGCGCTCGCGGGGCATGTGGCGGCGGCTGCGCAGACATCAGTGTCGCGAGGGCGGGCATCGGGATCGAAGGCGGACCCGGGGCACTTGGTGGTTTCACCATGAGTCATTGGCGGTGACGTGTCTGTTGGTTCTGGAGAACCCATGACAAAGCATATTGGAATTGTGGCGTGCAGTGCGGAGGGGGCGGCGTTGTGTTACCGGACGATCTGCAGCGAGGCGCCTGCGCTGATGGGGGAGCACTTGCATCCCGAAGTCTCGATGCATACTCGTCCGCTGGGCGAGTACATGGTTCACATTCGCTCGGGTGATTGGAATGCGGTGGCCGATTTGATGGTGTCGTCCGCCCGTAAACTGGCCGCCATCGGCGCGGACTTTGCAATTTGTCCCGACAACACCATTCATCAGGCCTTTGCGCGCGTCGCGGCCCAATCCCCCATTCCCTGGCTCCATATCGCCGAGGCGGTGGGAGGTGAAGCGCGCAGGCTGGGGTTCGCCACGCTTGGGATCACGGGAACCAAGTACCTCATGACGGGGCCGGTTTATCCGGAGGCGCTTCGGAGGCTCGGGATTGCCTGCGCCATTCCGGAGGAGGCCGACCGGGAACAAATCGACACCATCATTTTCAAGGAACTCGTCAACGGTGTGTTCAAAGAGGAGTCCAGACAGTACTTCAATGCCGTGATCCAGAAACTCAAGGACCGGGGATGTGACGGTGTCGTATTGGGGTGCACGGAGATCCCCTTGATTGTCCGCACCGACGACTGTCCTCTGCCCACGCTGGACTCCACGCGGCTGCTGGCCAGGGCGGCATTGAAAGAAGCCATTCACGGGGGTTGGGCGCAACCCGGCGACATGCCTCAACGCGCCTGACTTGCGCCTGCAAGAGACCGGCGATTCTTGTTTTCCCGATCCGGAGCGGATGGGGGTTGGCATGCGTTGACGGACGATTGCGTCCACGCCCCGGCACCGCCCGGATGAGCCGGGCGTGTCTGGTGTGTAATATGTTGCATGCCAAGATGTTACGCATTACACGCATCCCGTCGGATCCCGCTTTAATCGCTTGCTTCGTGGGGAGGATTCCGGTAACGTCATTTCCATAATCACCCCCCTCAGGGATGGAGAATCCGGCACCCCGTCGAGGCGGCCGGCAAGGGGGGTGGAGGCGGTCCTGAAAGCCGCCGGGAGCAGTCTTACGGGTATGGCAGAACAAGTTAAGAAGAGCGGGAACTACGACGCGAGTCACATCACGGTTCTGGAGGGCATCGAGGCGGTCCGCAAGCGGCCGGCCATGTATATCGGCGACACCTCGGTGCGCGGTCTGCATCATCTCGTCTACGAGGTGGTCGATAACAGCATAGACGAGGCGCTGGCCGGCTACTGCACCAGCATCCAGGTCCGGATCAATGCGGACGGTTCGGTTACGGTCAACGACAACGGCCGCGGCATTCCGGTCGACATCCATCCGACGCAGAAGAAGCCGGCCGTGGAGGTCGCGCTGACGGTGTTGCATGCCGGCGGCAAGTTCGACAACGACAGCTATAAGGTTTCCGGCGGGTTGCACGGCGTGGGCGTGTCGTGCGTGAATGCGCTGAGCGAGTGGCTGGAGGTCGAGGTCCGGCGCGACGGCAACGTCTATCATCAGCGTTACGAGCGCGGCAAGACGGCCTGCAAGCTCGAGACCATCGGCAAGACACGCGGCACGGGCACCAAGATCACCTTCCTGCCCGACAACACGATCTTCAACACGAGCAAGTTCGAGTGGGATATCCTGGCCACCCGTCTGCGCGAACTGGCCTTCCTCAACGGCGGCATCGAAATCAACTACTCGCAGGAAGAGCCGCTGCGCGAGGAGACGTTCAAGTTCAAGGGCGGCATCGTCGAGTTCGTGGAGCACCTGAACCTGAACAAGAGCGCCCTGCACCCCAAGGTCATTTCCCTGGGCAAGGAAAAGGACGGCATCGTCGCCGAGATCGCGCTCCAGTACACGGACGCCTATTCGGAAACCGTGCTGTGTTTCGCCAACAACATCAACACGATCGAAGGCGGCACGCACTTGAGCGGGTTCCGGTCGGCGCTGACGCGCACGATCAACGCCTATGCCAAGACGAGCAAACTGATCAAGGACGACAAGGAATCGCTCTCGGGCGACGACATCCGCGAGGGGTTGACCGCCGTGATCAGCGTGAAACTGCCGCGGCCGCAGTTCGAGGGCCAGACCAAGACCAAGCTCGGCAACAGCGAGGTCGAGGGCATTGTGGCCTCGATCGTCAACGAGGAACTCGGCACCTTCCTGGAAGAGCATCCGCCGGTTGCGCGCCGGATCGTGGAAAAATCCCTTCTGTCGGCCCGGGCGCGCGAGGCGGCCCGCAAGGCCCGCGACCTGACGCGCCGCAAGGGCGCCCTGGACTCGGCGGCGCTGCCCGGCAAGCTGGCCGACTGTTCCGAGCGCGACCCGGCCCTGTGCGAACTGTACCTCGTCGAGGGTGACAGCGCCGGTGGTTCGGCCAAGCAGGGCCGCAACCGCGAGTTCCAGGCCATCCTGCCGCTGCGCGGCAAGGTGCTCAACGTCGAAAAGGCGCGCATCGACAAGATCCTGAACAACAACGAAATCCGCACCATGGTCACGGCCATTGGCGCGGGGATCGGCCGTGAAGAGTTCGCCCTGGACAAGGTGCGCTACCACAAGATCATCATCATGACCGATGCCGACGTGGACGGATCGCACATCCGCACGTTGCTCCTGACCTTCTTCTACCGGCAGATGCCGCAACTGCTGGATGCCGGGTACGTGTACCTCGCCCAGCCGCCGCTCTACAAGGTCACGCGCAAGAAGCGCGAGGAGTACATCGATACCGACGACACCCTGGCGCGCAAGCTGATCGAACTCGGGGCCGAGGACGTGACGCTGAAGGTGGCCAAGTCCCGCAAGACCTTCGCCGACAAGGACCTGATGGCCCTGCTCGACCTGTTGCTGCAGATCGAGCAGGCCGTTCGCGGTCTCACGCGCAAGAGCATCGACTTCGCCGACTATCTGCAGAAACGGCACCGCAAGACGGGGGCCTTTCCCCGCTACTACGTCACGATCGGCGCGGGCGAAGCGGCCGAGCATCATTTCGTCTATACGGATGAGGAACTCAAGCACCTGCGCGAAAAGACCGAGCAGAAGACCGGCGCCACGCTGGAGATCATGACCGAGAACGGTCACGCGCCGGCGGCGACGCCCTCGGCCTTCCGGTGGGCCGAGTTGTATGCGGCGGGTCCCCTGGCCAAACTCGTCCTGGCGCTCGAGGGCAAGGGCCTCGAGGCGAGCCAGTTTCTGGCCGGCGATGAGCCCTGTTTCACGCTCAAGGACGCGGACGACGGCGAGACGCCCCTGCAATCGCTCGCCCAGGTGCTTGACGTGGTCCGCGACATGGGCCGCAAGGGGTTGGCCATCCAGCGCTACAAAGGCTTGGGCGAAATGAATCCCGAGCAGTTGTACGAAACCACCATGAATCCCGACAAGCGCAAGCTGCTCAAGGTCGCGATTCCGGACGCCTTCGCGGCCGACAAGATCTTCACCGTGCTGATGGGCGACGAAGTCGAGCCCCGGCGCAAGTTCATCGAGGACAATGCCCTGAACGTGCAGAACCTGGATATCTGACCGGGCCGCCACGCCAACGACACTGAGAACGGGATAAGAGTTCATGTATACACGCAACGAACTGGTTCAGAACATCAACATCGAAGACGAGATGCAGCACTCGTACATCGATTACTCGATGAGCGTCATCATCGGCCGGGCGCTGCCGGATGTGCGCGACGGCATGAAGCCCGGCGCGCGCCGCATCCTCTACGCGATGCGCGACCTGGGCCTGCTGCACAACCGCTCCTACAAGAAATGCGCCTACGTCGTCGGTGAAGTGCTGGGCAAGTACCACCCGCATGGCGATTCGGCCGTCTACGAGACGCTGGTGCGCATGGCCCAGCCGTTCGCCATGCGTTACACGCTGGTCGACGGGCAGGGCAACTTCGGCAGTATCGATGGCGATAACGCGGCGGCCTACCGGTACACCGAATCCCGCCTGACGCGCATGGCCGAGGAACTGCTCGCCGACCTCGAGAAGAACACCGTCATCATGGTGCCCAACTACAACGGCGAATTGGTCGAGCCGTCCGTCCTGCCGGCGCGGGTGCCGAACCTGCTGATGAACGGCAGCACCGGCATTGCCGTGGGCATGGCGACCAACATTCCCCCGCACAACCTGGGCGAGTTGATCGACGCGCTGGTGGTCCTGATCGACAAGCCCGAGGCGACGGTTGACGACCTGATGACGCTCGTCAAGGGACCGGACTTTCCCACGGGCGGCATCCTCTGCGGCGTCAAGCCGATCGCGGACATGTACCGGACCGGCCGCGGGCAACTCAAGGTGCGCGGGCGGGCCGGAATCGAAGAGGGCAAACAGGGCAAGGAAAGCATCATCGTCACCGAGATCCCCTACGCGGTGAACAAATCCAGCCTGATCGAGACCATCGCCGAGCTGGTCCAGGAGAAGCACATCGAGGGCATTTCCGACCTGCGCGACGAGTCAAACAAGGATGGCATCCGGATCGTCATCGAGCTCAAGCGCGGCGCCGTGGCCAAGGTGGTCCTGAACAACCTCTACAAACACACGCAGCTTCAGACGACGTTCGGCGCCATCCTGCTGGCCATCGACCACGGCCGGCCGAAGGTCATGACGCTGAAGGAAATGCTGGTCGCGTTCCTGGATCACCGTTTCGAGGTGATCACGCGCCGCACGCAGTTCGAACTCGACAAGGCCGAGGCCCGCGCACACATCCTGGAGGGGCTCAAGATCGCGCTGGATCACCTCGACGATGTCGTCAAGATCATCCGGGGCAGCAAGGACCGCGATCAGGCCAAGGCGCAGTTGATGACCAAGTTCGGCCTGAGCGAGATCCAGACCAATGCGATCCTCGACATGCGCCTCTATCAGCTCACCGGCCTGGAACGCGACAAGCTGGAAGCGGAGTACTTGGCGCTTATCATGGAGATCACGCGCCTGCGCGGGCTGCTCGCCAGCCGCGAAAAGCTGTTCGCCCTAATTCGCGACGACCTGATCGAGGCCAAGAAGACCTACGCCAGCGCCCGCCAGACGGACATCGTGCCCAACGAGGGCGAGGTCAACATCGAGGATCTGATCGCGGACCGCGGCTGGGTGATCACCATCAGCCACACCGGCTACATCAAGCGCACGGCCGTGAGCACCTACAAGGCCCAGCGCCGCGGCGGCAAGGGCGTGGCGGGCATGGACACCAAGGAGGAGGACTACGTCGAGCGGCTCTTCGTGGCCAACACGCACGACTATATTCTGTTCTTCACGCCGAAGGGGCACGTGTTCTGGGAGAAGGTCTACGAGATCCCCGAGGCGTCGCGCGCCTCGCGCGGCAAGGCCATCGTCAACCTGCTCAACATGCAGAGCGGCGAACAGGTGGCCGCCATGGTCAAGGTGCGCGAATTCGCCGAAGACCAGTTCATCGTCTTCGCCACCGAGAAGGGCGTGGTCAAGAAGACCAACCTCGCCGCATTCAGCAATCCGCGCGCCGCGGGCATTATCGCCATCGCCGTGGATGAAGGGGATGAGCTGATCGGCGTCAAGCAGACCGACGGGCACAACGAAATCGTTCTGACCACGCACAACGGCATGAGCATCCGCTTCGTCGAAAGCGAGCTGCGTGACCAGGGCCGCGATACGCGCGGCGTGTGCGGGATCGCGCTGGACGAGGGGGATCGCGTCGAAAGCCTGGAGATCGTGGACCCGCGTGCCACGTTCCTGGTTTGCACCGAGAACGGCGACGGCAAGCGGGCCGGGGTCGCCGAATACCGCGTGCAGCATCGCGGCGGTCGCGGGTTGATGACCATCCGCACCTCCGAGCGCAACGGCTGTATCGTCGGCGCCCACGCGGTGCAGGAGTCCGACGCGTTGATGCTGATCACCGCGCAGGGCCAGATGATCCGCATGCCGGTGGCCGATGTGCGCTCGATCAGCCGCGTCACGCAGGGCGTCCGCCTGATCCAGTTGGACCCGGGCGACAAACTCGTGGCGGCCACCACGGTGGAGCCGGAAGACGACGAGCCTGCCGGCGAGGCGCCTGCGGCCGACACCCCGCCCGGCTGAGTGGCGGGCGTGGCGCCACGCCGGCATCCCCGGGGAGGGCGCGCATGCTGCGCGCCGCGGACGGCGACACGCCGTCCCTCCCGGGATTCAGTCCGAGGTCAATGTCATGGCGAGCGTCCTCGCGAGCCGCGGATGTCGCCGTCGGTCCATCCACCAACTCGAATCTCACCGGGATCAACGCTTCGATTCCGTTGGTCGCTGAGCTGAGTTCAAGTCCCCGGACCGGGAAGGGCGCGGCCTCGCGAACAGCCGACAGGGCGGCGTGGTCCAGGGCTCCGTCGCTTGATGACGTGGCAATGCCGGCCGCGATGAGCTCGCCGCGTGGACCGATTCTTACGCGTAGAATGACTTGACCCGAGGCATTGCGGCGTACGGCGGTCGGCGGATAGACGGCCTTGGCCGCAATGAGGCGGCGGACCTGTTGCCAGAACGCACCTGGATCGACGCCCTTGGCTGCGAGAGCGGGCGGCTGAGGTTCCGCAGGGGGATCGATCCGCATCGGCGGTATGGCGATGGGGTTGACCTGGCGCGTGAGTCGTAACACCAGCGCCGGCAATTCCGGGTCTGCCGCCTGGCGGGCGGGCGGCGGCGGCACCTCGGTCGGGTCTGCCGTTGCCGGGGGGTCGCCGGGGATGGCGACGGTCGTCTCGCGCGGGTTGTCCAGTTCAGGCGCCCGCTCAACCACCGTCACCAGTACCGGACGCTCAACCGGCGGCGTGATAAACTGGCGGTCAAACGTCCGGGCACAGAGTGCCACGATGACTCCGCCGGCCATGACGGACGCCGCGGCCGGAAAGACCCGGAAATCGAAAGGATGCACCGGAAAGAGGACAGCCATCCTGAAGCGGCTTAAAGCGCGCACGGTGGCTCTCGACAGGCGCAATATCTTTCGAGCCGCTGGTGGTGCGTGTCGGGGCTTCGGGGACGGCAGGCGGGGGGATGAGCAAGGGTTCAGGGTTCGGGGTTCAGGAAGAAGTCCGCTGTGCATTGTGTCTTCCTGAACCCTGAACCCTTGCTCCTTTCCTCTCACTCCCCGATCGCGACGTCCAGAGCGATCAGTGTGTAGGCGGTCACAAGGACCGGGTCGTTTTCAAGCCAGCGATTACTGTCGTTGACCCAGAAACCCTCGCCGCTGCCGTCCGTCTCGACGCGTTGCAGGGCGATCAGCTTACGGATCATGTCGGCCCGCCAACTGACGGCCTTGTCGCCCCCCCTGGCGGGGATCGCTTCCTGGCCGAAGGCGGCCAGCGATTTGGCCATGACGTTGTAGAAATAATAGAGGCCCTCGGGACCCATGCCCGGGTTCTCGTTGAGCGACCAGTGATCGACGGCCCATTTGAAGGCGGACTGCACGCGCGGGTCATTCCGCGAGACGTCGGCGTAGATGAGGCTCAGGAGACCGGCGTAGGTCATGCTGCCATACGAACGCAGGACCACCACGCCGGCTGCATTGGTGTGGCTGCCGGCCTTGCTCTCGTCGGGGCGGTAGGCGAAGCCGCCGGCATCGTTGGTGCCCGCGGCGGCCGTGTTCTGGACGCGGCCCAGGAACTGCGTGGTCGCCTGCCAGTTGATGTCGACCCTGGGTTCGCCCTTGGGCCGCAGATCCTCGGCGCTCTGCGTGAGGCGCATCGCCTCATAGGCCATCACGGAGTCGCTGAGGTCGGTGTACTGGCGTCCGCTCGCCTTATCGTAGCCGAACCCGCCGCGATAGAGGTCGTCGCCTTCCAGGCGTTGTGCGGCTGCCATGAAGCGGCGGGCTTTCTGAACGACGGGACTCAGGGTCGGGTCGCGGGTCATGTGGAGTGCGGTCATGCACAACGCGGTGTTGTAATTGGCCAGGCCGCCGCCCTTTTCGGCGGTTCGTCTGTAGATGCCGCCGTCCGGCTGCGCATACCCCAGGATGAAATGCACGGCGTTCGAGGCGACGCGGACCTTGTCGGGATGATCGCTGACGGCGAACGCCCACAGCGGCAGGGCGGTGAGCGCCGGGAAATCGGGCATCGACCACGAACCGTCCGGCTTCTGGCGCTTGGCCAGCCACGCCAGGCCCCGGCGTTGTACGGCGCGCGCCTCGTTGAGCAGCGAGATGTCAATCTGGGCGGTGACGGCCTGCGAGGAACTGAGGACCGTTGTCGGCGAAGTCCCGCCTTTGGCCGGGTCTTCTGCGTGCACCGTGACTGCTAGCACGCTCACCAGTCCAGCCACAACTCCGCTGATCCATGTCATCGTTTTCATAATGCCTCCTTGGGTTACTCACGAGTCTATCCTACGTCGGCGTCGCGGGCAACGCACTCGATTCCCGCCGCTGCATCAGAACGCATAAGCCGCGGTCAGTACGAGGTTCCGGCCGGGTTCGTTGACGCCCGAACCGTGGATCCGGTAGTCCTCGTCGAAAACGTTTTCCAGTGCCACCGCAACGCCCAGGCGCTTGGTGATCTGGGAGCCTGTCCTGACGTTGCAGACGGCGTAGCCCGGGGTGCCGCCGGGCGGAATCCGCTGTGTGTCGCGCTTGTCGTCGGCGGAAAGACGATCCGCCCTTGCCGCGATGTCGCCGGATAGTTCGGCCCAGTACCGTCCGGTGTCCTGCTGCCAGCGCACGCCCACCTGGGTGGTGAACGGCATCAGGCGGCTCACATAGTCACGTTCCTCGATCGGGGACGATGTCGGGTAGGCGTCCACTTCGCCGTCCATCCACGCCGCGGTGACCCACGTCGACCATTCCGCGCTGAAATGATAGGTCTCCGTCGCCTCAACGCCCTGGAGGTAGCCATCGCCCGAGTTCTTCTTGGTGACCTCGGTCAAACCGTCGATCGTGCGGCCCGTGGGTGCGCGGACGATCATCCGGTCGATGGTCGTGTAGTAGTAGCCCAGTTGCGACGTGAGGCGCGCGAACCGGGATTTCACGCCGATTTCATAGGCCACGAACGATTCCGGGTCGAGGTCGGCAACCGGCGTCTCGATTTCGGTGCTGCGCGCGATGTCGAGGCGGGTCAGGTCCGACAGGTTGGGCGCCCGGAAGCCCTGCGAGACGCCCGTGAAAACCACGTGGCGACGATCGGTGGTGAGCGGGTGCAGGAGCCTCAACGACCCGGCCAGCGCATCCCAGTCGCCGTTCACCGACATGACGCCGCCGCCGACGGGATCCTTGACCCGGTCCGCATCGGCGCTGGCCAGCGTCCAGCGGGCGCCGGGGATCACATCCAACTGGCCGTCGAACAGGCTCAGGTTGTCCTCCACGTACACCCCCAGCGAGTCGTAGGAGGCATTGTCGGCGACCGGCCCCTGTATCTCCGATTTCTGGAAGCTGCCGTCGGCCTTGTACTTCCGTGCGAAAGAGTCGACGCGGTCGTGATAGTACTCCGCGCCGTAGACCCATTTGCCGGCGGTGGTGTCGGACTCGAGTTGGACCGTGGAGCCCCAGGTTGTGACATCGAACCCCTGTTTGTCGCTGGTATCGTCCTTCCTGACCCTGAAGTTCTCCTCGCTTTGCATCTGGTGGGAAAGCGTGGCTTCAAGGCCGTCCACCACGTCGTTGTTGAGGTTGTCGGCCCGGAACTTCATGTAGGTCAGGTGTCGGTCCTGGTCGTAGGAGTTGACCTTGTCGTCGCCTTTTTTCAGCCCCTGCCAGCCGATGCCGTAAATCGTGCGGTGGGTCCGCCAGGCGTCATCCTGGCTGACCGACTGGTGGCCGAGCGTCAGGAAGGTGTTCGGGTCGACGTCATAGCGCACGGAGGCGTCATAGTCCTGCTCGCGGTAACCGGTGTGTGGCTGTTCGCCCACCTCGTCCCCGCCGCGCAGGTCACCGAACTCCTTGATGGAGACGCCGCCCACGACGCCGACCTCATCGTTGACACGGCCGCCGACCTGGGCCCGTCCGACACTGGACCCATCGGCGCTTGCGCCCCGGTAGAAGAGCCGTCGTTCCCAGGCCTGGCCGGCCGCCGCGTCCGGCGGGGTCACGGGTTTCGCATTTAGAGTGCCGCCGATGGCATCACTGCCGTACAGAACGGAGGCGGGACCCATGACCAGTTCGTAGTTGCTGATCGACAGGGGGTCCACGGTGTTCCAGTACTGGTTCGGTCCGTCGCGGAATACGGAGTTATTCAGGCGGATCCCGTCGATCAAGGCCAGGGTGCGGAAACCCGTGAAGCCGCGCAGGTAGGGCGAACCCTGTCCGTAGCCGGTCTTCTGGACAAAGGTCGAGGGAATGCCCTTGAGCGCATCGGGCGTGGTGCGGGCGCCCTGTCCGGCCGTCTGGCCGGCGGCGTCGATGCGGTAGACGGTGCTCGGTTCCGACTGGGTGTCGCGGGCCACGCGTGAGGCCGTGACGACCACGGCCGGCACGGCCGCAATGGCGGGCGGGTTGGAGACGCTTTGCGCCTGTGCCCCGATCGAGATTGTCGTCAAGAACACCCCAACGCATCCGGTCACTTGCCCGTATCGGCCCCTTTTCATCGTCTGACGCTGCTCCTTTCGATTGCTCCATCGCGAACGCCAACACGGATGCGGCGCGCAACATGTGCGCCCTCCCATTCCCCGATTTCTTGCGCCTGCCATCGGCGGACGTTGTCTCCGTGACGATCTACCCGCGGAACGACATTCAACCCTATAAGCGCGTGAACCCCGGAAAAAGTTCAGCTCAAATTGCTCGCAAGCGCACTTCCTACAGGCAGGAAGGCCGCTTGCGGCCGATTCCGATTGCTCCCGCGCAACGCTTGGTCTATGTAGAGCCCCCGATGAGCGACGACCCCGTCAGTTCCACGACTCTTGATCCCGATGCCGATCTGATGCTCCAGGTTGCCGCGGGCTCGCGGACGGCCTTTACGGAACTCGTGCACCGCCACCAGAACAGCCTGCTGAACTTTTTCCACCGCATGGGCGCTTATAGTGATGCCGAGGATCTGGTCCAGGAAACGTTTGTGCGGTTGTTTCGGGCCCGGGCACGCTATCGGCCGACCGCCCGCTTCACGACGTTTCTGTACGTTCTGGCCCGCCACGCATGGGCCGATCACGGGCGGCGGTCCTGGCGGCGCGACCGGCTGGAAACGGGACTGGAGGCTGAGACGGCGATTGCGGATCGGGAGCGCGGAACGAGCGTCGCCAACCGTTTCGACATGCAGGCGGCATTGGACCGGTTGTCGCCGAAACTGAAGGAAGTGCTGGTGTTGAACGTGTACCAGGGCTTGCGTTATCAGGAGATTGCCGACGTCCTCGCGATCCCGCTCGGGACGGTGAAGTCGCGCATCAATCTGGCATTGCAGGAACTGAGAAAGCAGTTTCATGAAGACTGACCGTCCAGGCATACGGGGTGACGCGGTTGGCTGCAAGGCGGCCGTACAGGCGGCGGCCTATCTGGCCAGCGAACTGATGGACAGCGACCGCAACGCGTTTGAGCGGCATCTGGCGCAATGCGACGTTTGCCGGCAGGAGGTGACGGCGACGCGCGAGCTGCTGAATCGATTGCACGCTGTGCCGCCTGTACAAGTGGTGCGTGACTTGGCGCCGGGGCTGTTGGAGCGGATCGAGACGGAGCCGGCCCCGTTACGGGTGGTGCGGTGGAATTGGCCTGTGTTGGCCAAGATTGCCGCCCTGGTTGCGCTCATGGTGTGCGGTCTCGTGGCGTACCGGCAAGGGGCGGGACGTGCGTCGGGCGACGCGACGCCGGCTCAACCGGCGCAGGCGGTATCGCCGGCCGTCCAGGCGATGACGTGGCTTTGCCGGACGCAGGAACCGGACGGGTCATGGAGCACCGCGCGCTGGGGCGGCAGCCGCCGGTACGAGGTGGCTCTGACGGCGCTTTCGCTGCTGAGTCTGTTGGATCACGCCGGTTCCGGCTTGCCCGAGCGCGGACCGGCAGCGGACCGGGCCTTGCGGTATCTGTGCGGGCGGCAGGACGACCGGGGTGGATTCGGCGATGTCTTCGACGGCGCGCCCTACAACCAGGGCATGGCCACGCTGGCGCTGCTGAAGGCGTACCAGATGAATCCCGATGCGTCGCTGAAACTCGCGCTGGACCGGGCGATTGCCGGCATCACCGCGCGCCAGCTCCGCGACGGCGGCTGGGGCTACGTGGGGGTGGAAACGCCGGCCTCCAATCTCTCCATCACCCTGTGGCAGGTCGAGGCGTTGCGGTTGGCTGCGGCGTTGGGCTGGGACCAGGCGCGTGTCCCCGCCGCCCGCGGGCTGCGCTGGATCGCGGCCGTGGCGGATGACAAGGGAGCATTCGGGTATCGCCAGTCGGGCGACTTCCCGGAGGGCTCGCGAACGCTCACCGCCATGGGCGCCATGAGCCTGCTGGATGTGGCGGAGGGGAACCTCGTGCCGGCCGCCCGGCGGGCGGCGATCAAGGCGCGTGTGCAGCATCTGGCGGCGGCGACTCAGCCCGACCTGGACTACTATGGCCGCTATTTCCTGTCCGCCGCCCTGAAACGCATGGGCGAGGAATCGGCCCGACAGCAACTGGCGGCCATGCGGACGGCGCTGGCCGCCACGCAGATCCATCAGGGACCCCAGCGCGGGAGCTGGAATGCCGACGATCGCTGGAGCACCGCCGGAGGCCGCGTCTACGCCACGGCCATGGCATCGTTGTCGTTGCAGTGAGAGTGCTGTCACTTTATGCTTTCCTTATCCGGGCAATCGGCAAGAATCCCGCTCCTTTACTCCTGGGAGGGACGGCGTGTCGCTGTCCGCGGCGCGTGACCTGCGCGTCCTCCCATGGAATGCGGGCGACAGCCCGCCTTGGAGAGTCCACCGATGGTTGCTGAGACGCCGACGACCGAGGCCGCTGAGATCGCCTCCATTCCCAAACTGAGCGAGGAACTGAAGATTGCACCCCGCCAGGTGCTGGCGGTGGCCAAACTGCTGATGGCCGGGAACACGATCCCCTTCATCGCCCGCTACCGCAAGGAGATGACCGGCGACCTCGACGAGGTTCAGATCGGGAAGATCCAGGAACGCCTGGACTACCACCGCGAGATGGAGGAGCGGCGCGACACGATCCTGAAGTCGATCGAGGAACAGGGCAAGCTGACGGACGACCTGAAGGCGCGCCTTGCCGCCTGCACGACGAAAACCGAACTGGAAGACCTCTATCTGCCCTACAAGCCGAAGCGCCGCACGCGCGCGATGATCGCCCGCGAAAAGGGGCTGGAACCGCTGGCGCAACTCATCCTGCAGCAGCCGCTCACGGAGGCCCCGGATGCGGCGGCGCAACCGTTCGTCAACGAAGAGCAGAAGGTCGCCTCGCCCGACGAGGCGCTGGCCGGCGCGCGCGATATCGTGGCCGAAACCGTCGCCGAAACGGCCGAGGTGCGCGCCCTGGTGCGCCAGGCTTTCGCCACGCAGGGCGTGGTGGTCTCGGAAGCGGTTGAGGACAAGACGAAGGAACCGACCAAGTTCGAACAGTACTACGACTTCAAGGAGAAGCTCGCCGAGATTCCCTCACACCGCTACCTGGCCATCCGTCGCGGGGAGAATGAAGGGGTGCTGCGCCAGAAGATCGCCGTCGATGCCGAACCGTTGCTCCGGCAGGTGGGGGCGCTGATGCAGGTCAATGACCGTTCGCCTTTTGCGCCGCATCTGCGGACGGCCATTGAGGATAGCTACAAACGCCTGATCGCGCCGAGTGTGGAGGTTGATGTGGCGGTCGAGGCCAAAATGCGGGCCGACCGCGAGGCCGTGGAGGTGTTCGCGCGGAACCTGCGCAGTCTGCTGCTGGCGCCGCCGCTTGGCGGACGCGGCGTGATTGGCGTCGATCCCGGCGTACGGACCGGCTGCAAGTGCGCCGCGCTCGACGCGACGGGCAAGTTCCTGGCCAACACGACATTATACCTGAGCCAGGGGGAGCGGGCGCTGCTGGAGGCGCGGATGGAACTGGCCAGGCTGGTGGCGAAACACCAGCCCTATGCCATTGCCGTCGGCAACGGTACGGGCGGCCGCGAAACGGAGGCGTTCGTGCGGGAGACGCTGGCCAAGGCCGGCATCAAGAACGTCATCGTGGTGCAGGTCAGCGAATCGGGCGCAAGCGTCTACAGCGCCTCGGAAGCCGCGCGGGAGGAATTCGGGGAGCTCGATCTGACCGTGCGCGGGGCAATTTCCATCGGACGCCGTCTGCAGGATCCGTTGGCCGAGCTCGTCAAGACCGATCCGAAATCCATCGGGGTGGGTCAGTACCAGCATGATGTCTACCAGCCGCTGCTGCACCAGAAGCTCGAGGAAGTGGTGGTCAGTTGCGTCAACCACGTGGGCGTGGAACTCAATACGGCCAGCGCGTTCCTGCTGGCACGGGTGTCGGGCCTGAGTGCGAGCCTGTCCAAGAAGATCGTGGCGCATCGTGACAAACACGGTCCCTTTCACAGTCGGCTCGATCTGTTGAAAGTCGGGGGACTCGGCCCGAAGGCCTTCGAGCAGGCGGCGGGGTTCCTGCGCATCCGGGATGGCGTCAATCCGTTGGACGCATCGGCTGTGCATCCGGAACGCTACGGCCTCGTGGAGCGCATGGCCAAAGATATCCATGTTGAGTTGCGCGTACTGGTTGGAAAGCCGGAACTGGCCGACAAGATTGAGGTGCGGAAATACATCGGCGGCGACGTGGGCGAGCCGACGCTCAAGGACATCCTGGCCGAACTCAAGAAGCCCGGCCGCGATCCGCGCGACCAGTTCGAGGCGCCCTGTTTCCGGGAGGATGTGACGACGCTGGACGACCTCAAGCCCGGCATGGAGTTGATGGGCATTGTGACCAACGTGACGGCCTTTGGCGCGTTCGTCGACATCGGCGTACACCAGGACGGGCTGGTGCATGTGTCCGAACTGGCCGACCGCTTCATCCGCGATCCGTCGGAAGTCGTGCAGACGGGTGCCCGGATCAAGGTGCGGGTGCTCGAGGTCGACATCCCGCGCAAGCGCATCGCGCTCAGCGCGCGCAGCGGGAGTGCCCCCAAGACCGGCGCCCCGCGGGCGAGCGGCCCCGGCGTGCCAGAGCGGCGTGGCGGGGGCGGGCCCCGTCCGGCGTCTCGCCCTTCATTCAACTCCAACCCGTTCGGCCTGTTATAGTTGAGATGCGCTTGCGGTGTCTTCTCCATGCGATGGGGTAGGGCGATGGCGTCCTCGCCGCGCCGGATGCTGGACAGTCAACGGCGGGGCCAGAGGCCCTCGCCCTACCTTTCTTCCCTGCGGTGAGCATGGACGCCAGAGTTCAGTTGACCCAGCGCAATTATAGTCACATAATATAGTCAGATAGTCCGAGGATCTGACCATGAAGATGTCTGTGACTGAGTTCAAGGCGAAATGCACGCAGGTGCTGCGCGAGGTGGCGACGCACCCGTATACGGTGGAAGTGACCAACCGGGGCAAGGTTATTGCCGTCGTCAGCCCACCAGCCCCACAGGAGGCGCCCGACCCGAAGACATTCTGGGGGTCGGCCAAGGGAACCGTCATCTACATCGACCCCGATTTCGATGAACCTATGGGCGACGATGAGTGGGAGGCGGCCCACGAATGAGATATCTGCTCGACACGCACGTTTGGATTTGGGCGAGGGAGACTCCGGAGAATGTGCCGGACAAGGTGCGCAATATCATCCTGAACCCTGAGAGCATGCCAATCGGGCTGTCTGCGATCAGCCCATGGGAGGCGGCGAAGAAAGCAGGTGCCGGGAAGTTGACATTGTCGGCGCCGGTTCGTCAGTGGTTGAATGACGCCGTTTGTGCCCCCTTCGTACGGTTGCTTCCGCTGAGCCTCGATATCGCGTATGAAGCCAATCACCTTCCCGGCGATTTCCATCGCGATCCGGCCGACCAGATCATCGTCGCCACTGCGCGTCAGCACCATCTCACCCTCATCACCGCCGACCGCCGCATCCTCGCCTATCCACACGTGCGGACGTTGTGGGGCTAGCCGCGCCCTTTTTTGCTTCCTTCCCGCCGCGAATCGCTAAAATGCCCGCCCGTTTCCGACCATGAGTGCCGCCAAAGCCAAAGCCCAAGTTTACGACGAGAGCAAGATCAAGACGCTCTCGTCGCTTGAGCACATCCGCAAGCGCACCGGCATGTACATCGGCCGCGTGGGCGACGGGACGGACTACGACGACGGCATCTACGTGCTGGTGAAGGAAGTCATCGATAACGCCATCGACGAGTTCATCATGGGCCACGGCGACCGGGTCGAGGTTGCCGTGGAGGGGCACCGCGTCACCGTGCGTGACTATGGCCGCGGCATCCCGCTCGGCAAGGTCATTGAGTGCGTGTCGCGCATCAATACGGGCGCCAAGTACAACGACGATGTGTTCCAGTTCAGCGTCGGTTTGAACGGCGTGGGCACCAAGGCCGTCAACGCGCTGTCCTCCGCTTTCACCGTGCGCAGCCTGCGCGGCGGCGAGGCGGCCGGCGGCGAGTTCGCCCGCGGCAAGCTGATCCGCGAGTTCAAGGAGAAGGCGCCCGGCGAGCCGGACGGCACCCTGGTGGTCTTCGAACCCGACCCCGAGATTTTCGGCCCGGTCCATTTTGTCGTCGAACATCTGCAACGGCGGCTGCAGCTTTACACCTTCCTCAACTCCGGCCTCTGCCTCGTGCTCAATGGCGTTGAATACGTGGCGCGGAACGGCCTGCGCGACCTGATCGAGGAGGAGGTGAGCGACGAGGCGATCTATCCCGCCCTGCATCTCCAGACCAAGACCCTCGAACTGGCCTTCACCCACACCAACCGCTTTGACGAAACCTTCCTGTCCTTCGTCAACGGCCAGTACACCACCGACGGCGGCACGCACCTGAGCGCGTTTCGCGAGGGGCTGGTCAAGGGGTTCAACGAGTTCTCCAAGGGCAAGTACGAAGGCGACGACGTTCGCGAGGGCATGGCCGCGGCCATCGCCATCCGACTCAAGGAGCCGGTTTTCGAGTCGCAGACCAAGAACAAGCTCGGCAACACCGAGATCCGCAGCGACCTCGTGGCGCAAGTGAAGGACGCCGTCGCCGATCTGCTGCACCGTAACCCGAAGGCCGCCGAGATCGCCCTGCAGAAGATCGACGAGACGGTCAAGCTGCGCCGGGAGTTGCAGTCGATCAAGAAGATTGCCCGTGAGCGGTCGCGGTCCACGTCCATCCGGGTGCCGCAGCTCAAGGACTGCAAGATCCACTTTGACCGCAAAACCGGCCAGGGCCGGGAGTCGATGATGTTCATCACCGAGGGGCAATCCGCCGCCGGCTCGATCGTGAGCTGCCGCGATGTGATGACGCAGGCCGTGTTCACGCTGCGCGGCAAGCCGCTCAACGTGTGCGACCTGGCCCGCGACACGCTCTACAAGAACGAGGAGCTCTACAACCTTATGCGCAGCCTCGATATCGAGGAATCCGCCGAACGACTGCGCTACGGCAAGGTCATCCTGGCGACCGATGCCGACGTGGACGGCCTGCACATCCGCAACCTGCTGATCACGTTCTTCCTGCGCTACTTCGAACCCGTCGTCCACGAGGGACATGTCCATATCCTGGAAACCCCGCTGTTCCGGGTGCGCAACAAGAGCCGCACCGTCTACTGCTATTCCGAGGCCGAGCGCGATGCCGCCACAAAGGACATCGGCCGGGGCGCGGAGGTGACGCGGTTCAAGGGGCTGGGTGAGATTTCGCCGGCCGAGTTCAAGCAGTTCATCGGAACCGACATGCGGCTCTCGGCCGTGCGTGTGGACAACCGGCACAGCGTGCCGGGCATCCTGCGCTTCTACATGGGCCGCAACACGCCCGAGCGCCGGCAGTACATCATGGATAACCTCGTGGTGGAGGTTGACGCGTGAGCGAACAGCAGGGATTCCTGTTGGCGCCCGACGAGTTGTCGGGTCCGCCTGCCGGCGCCGCGGAGGAGGCCGGCGCGCCCGCGGCCGACGGCCTGGTGCCGATGACCGATGGACCGCTGAAGCGCATGGTGGACCGCAATTTTCTCGAGTATGCCTCGTACGTCATCCGCGACCGCGCGATCCCGGACATCGACGACGGGCTCAAGCCCGTGCAGCGCCGCATCCTCTACTCGCTGCACCGCAACGATGACGGGAAGTTCATCAAGGTCGCCAACATTGTCGGCTACTGCATGCAGTTCCACCCGCATGGCGACGCCTCCATTGCCGACGCGCTGGTCACGCTGGCCAACAAGCAGTACCTGATCGAGCGCCAGGGCAATTTCGGCAACGTCTTCACCGGCGATCCGGCTGCCGCCTCCCGCTATATCGAGTGCCGGCTGACGGACCTGGCGCGCGACGAGCTGTTCAACGACGAGTTGACCGAGTTCGTGCCGACCTACGACGGCCGCAAGGAGGAGCCGGTGGCGCTGCCCGCGCGCCTGCCGATGCTGTTGTTGCTGGGGGCCGAGGGCATTGCCGTCGGGCTGGCCACGCGCATTCTGCCGCACAACTTCAACGAATTGCTTGAGGCGCAGGTGCACATCCTGCATGACGAGCCGTTCGAGGTATTCCCCGATTTTCCCCAGGGCGGCCTGATGGACGTGTCGGCGTATGACCGCGGCCGGGGCTGTGTCCGGGTGCGTGCCCGCATCGAGGTGCGCGATCCCCAGACGCTCGTCATCCGGGAAGTGCCATTCGGCACCACCACCGATTCGCTTATCGCGTCCATCGAGGATGCGGCCCGCAAAGGAAAACTCAAGCTCAAGACGATCAACGATTTCACGGCCGGCTCGGTGGAGATTGAAATCCAGCTCCAACCCGAGCAGGATGCCGCCCGCGCCATGGATGCGCTTTATGCCTTCACGCAGTGCGAGTTCCAGATCCCCAGCCGGATCATGGTCATTCGCGACCGCCGGCCGGCGGAGATGGACGTGGAGGAGGTGTTGCGTCACAACACGACGCGCCTGCTCGACCTGCTCAAGAAGGAACTGAAGCTCCGCCAGAAACGGCTGACGGAGGACCTGCACCGGCGCACGCTCGTGCAGGTGTTCGTCGAGCAGCGGCTCTACAAGCCCATCGAGGCCTGCCGGTCGCAGGAGGAGGTCGACCAGGTTGTGCGCCAGGGGCTCGTGCCGTACCGTGATCAGTTCCAGCGCGACCTGACCCACGGCGACATCGAGATGCTGCTCGGCATCCCGATCCGGCGCATTTCCCAGTTCGATCTCGACAAGAACCACGGCGAGATGCAGCAAATCCGCGACGACTTGGTGGAGGCGGGCCGCAACCTGGCCAACCTGGTCCCGTATGCCGTCCGGTACCTGCGCAATCTCCAGCGGAAGCACGCCCCGGCATTTCCTCGGCGCACGGAGATCACGCCGTTCGAGGCGGTGGCCCTGCGCGAGTTGACGGCGTCCGAGCTCACCGTTGCGCACGATCGCGAGAAGGGCTACCTCGGCCACAAGATTGCCGGCGCCGCGTTGTTCGAATGCTCCTCGCTCGACAAACTGCTGCTGGTGTGGAAAGACGGCCGCTACAAGATTGTGTCGCCGCCGGAGAAGCTGTTTGTCGACACGGGCCTGATCTACTGTGCGGTGCTCGATCGCGAGCGCGTGCTGACCGTGGTCTACGGCGACAGCTTCTTCACCTACATCAAGAAGTTCACGCCCGGCGGCTCGGTGACCAACCGCGAGTATCGCTGCATTGCGCGCGGCTCGGATATCCGGCTGCTGGCCGCCGACGATCCGCCCTTGCTGTATGTGCGTTATGCCGGTAGTGAGAGCCAGTCCATCAAGCAGCAGGAATTTCCGACGGAACCGCTGCCGGTCAAGGACCGCGACGCGCGGGGGGCGATGCTCACCTCCAAGAAGACCTCCTACATCGGGAAGGCCAAGCCGGCCGACTGGGACGACTCGCAGACCGGCCCGCGCGGCACGTACATGAACGTGGGGTAGGGGGCGGAGAGTGGGGAAGGGTTCGGGGTTCAGGAAATCCGTGAGGGCACGTTGGGGGCCCGGAATTTTCCCATTTGAACGAATTGGACCGGTGGCGATGAGCTCCCGGACTTCCCTGAACCCTGAACCCTGAACCCTCGCCCCATTCCCGTTCTAGAACGGCACGGCGAGGTCGATGAACTCGGCTCGGACGCCGAAACGGCGCGTGAGTTGCTTCCCGAGCGCTTGCACGCCGAACGATTCGGTCGCGTAATGCCCGCCGAGCAGGACGTTCAGGTTCAGGTCCCGGGCCGTGTTGTATCCGGCCAGGTTGAATTCGCCGGACAGATAGGCATCCATTCCCAGGTTCGCCGCCTCCTCGGCGCAGCCCGCCCCGCCGCCCACGACCAGGGCTACCGTCCGCACCTTCGGTCGTCCGAAATCGAGCACCTTGACCGGTTGCCGGGTGATCCGTTGCAGCCGGTCGGCGAATTGCGCGAGGGACAGGGGTGACGGCAGGACGCCCCGCAGGCCGATGGTTCGGCCGTGATACGAACCAAAGGGCTTGATCTGCCGCAGCCCGAGCGCTTTGGCCATGCAGGCGTTGTTGCCGCAGGTCGGATGCGCATCCAGCGGCAGGTGGACAGCGTAGAGCGCCAGATCGTGCTTCATCAGGAAGCTTACCCGCCGGTAATTCAGGCCCGTCAGACGCTTCAGCGAATCGCCCCAGCTCAAGCCGTGGTGACAGATCAGCAGTCCGGCGCCGCGTCGCAGGGCTTCCTCGAAGAATTCCAGCGAAGCGTCCACACCGCAGCAGACGCGGCCGACCCGCCCGGAGTTGCCCACTTGGAGGCCATTATTCGAGTCGTCATGGAACCGGTCGACCTTAAGCAACCGATCAAGGTAGACGGCAAGTTGGGGCGTCGTCATAGGCAACTCATGTTTCCCGGACTGCCGCCCCTACACCCGCGCGGCTTTCTTGGCTTTCTTCGCCTCCCGTTTCTCCTTCATGGTCTTGAGCGGGGCCTTCTTGACGTCTTTCTTGGCAATGCGTTCGTGGGACATGGTCATTCCTCCGTCTTGAGAAGAAAGAGCCCATCGGCCGGCAGGGGCACGCACCCGCTTCAACCGTCCGGGAGGCGCTTTCGCTGCGAACAAGATGCCGGAACAGTGCCTGAAAAGCAAGAACGGCGCGCTTGGACCTGCCGCCGGCTCCTCTTGACGCAGTATGCCCGTATCGCATAATGCTGGCTATACTAACACGGACGGGTTAGTTATAGATAGAGGACATGAGCAGGATCAGGCCCAGCGGGGGGTATCACGACTTACGGTCATTTCAGACCGCGACCGTCATCTACGACGCCACCTACTGGTTTTGCGAGCGATTCATTGATCCGCGGTCGCGGACGCACGACCAGATGGTGCAGGCCGCCCGCAGCGGGCGGCAGAATATCGCCGAAGGCAGCCGGGCCTCCGCGACCTCCTCGCAAACCGAACTACGGCTGGTCAATGTGGCTCGCTCCAGCCTGGAGGAACTCCTGCTCGACTACGAAGACTTTCTGCGTCACCGGCACCTCAAACGTTGGCTGCCCGATGCTCCCGAGGCATTGGCGGTCAGGCGAATGGGGTGGCAACGGCCCAATCATCCGTCGGATCCGACGGATCTGACGGATGAACACCATTACACGCGCTATGCGCCGTGGCTTGATCACGCTGACCCTGCGGTTCGCGCCAATGCCTTGATTTGCCTGATCAACCAGACTAACTACCTGCTCGACAAGCAGATCGCAGCCCTTGAGGCGCAATTTGTCGAAGAAGGGGGCTACAGCGAACAATTGGCGGCCGCTCGCTTGGCTGAGCGCACACGGCACAAAGCACCTCGGTCTGAACCGACCGATTCGGCAGGAGACATTCCGCCTTGCCCTCAGTGCGGCAAGGCGATGGTCTTGCGTACCGCACAAAAAGGCGCGAAAGCAGGCAAATCGTTTTGGGGTTGCTCCGGCTACCCTGATTGCAGAGGCGTAATCGATGTCTGAGCCCCTTTGGCGGGTAGGCGCCCCTCTGCGTTGTTCTCTCCGGGCAGCATTTCCTTGACGGGACGCTCGCTCGACCGCTTAATCGTCGTGAAGGATATGTTGCAGAACAGCACAAGTCGCTTGCCGGATACGGAGGCCGCGGTTTCCCGGATCGGGCTTGAGTGCGCCGTCGATAAACTGCGCTCCAAACGGGGCAAGCCGAAGACCATGCCGTTCAACCGTTTCGCGGCGCTGGATTTTGAAACCGCCGATTATGGCCGTGACAGCGCTTGCGCCGTCGCCGTGGTTGTGGCGGAGCAGGGACGGATCGTCAGGCAGATGTACTCCCTGATTCGGCCGCCCCGTCGTGCTTTCGTGTTTTCTTATCTGCACGGAATCACCTGGAACGACGTGGCGCAGAAGCCCTGCTTTGGCGAACTCTGGCCCGAGTTGTCCGCCATGCTCCAGGACGTCGAGTTTGTGGCGGCGCACAACGCGTCATTTGACCGGGGTGTCCTGAATGCCTGCTGTGCGACGCATGGCGCAACACCCGTGGATGTGCCCTATCTCTGCACCATGAAGCTTTCCCGCCGCCTGTGGGACGTGTATCCCACCAAACTGTCGGACGTCTGTCGTCGCTTTTCGATCCCGCTCAACCACCATGAAGCGCTGTCGGACGCCCTGGCCTGCGCGCACATCGTGCTCAAAGCCTCGGACGTCGGGGTGCATACGGGAGCGTTTCTGGCAAAAGTGAAAACTGAGAACAACCTGTACAGGAGATAACCATGTATGTCGGTGTCGATTACTATCCGGAGCATTGGGAGCGGAAAAGGTGGGACGTCGATGCGCGCGGGATGAAAAAAGCCGGGTTCAATGTTGTCCGCCTGGCCGAGTTCGCGTGGGCGTTCATGGAGCCCGAGGAGGGGCGGTATGAGTTCGGATGGCTCGACGAGGCCCTTGGCGTGCTCCGCAAGCAGGGGATCTCTGCGATTCTATGCACTCCGACGGCCGTCATGCCGGCCTGGTGTGCCCGCAAGTATCCCGAGACGCTCGCGATGCAAAAGGATGGAACCCGTGTTGTCTGGGGTGTCCGTAAGAACAACTGCTTCACCTCCGGGACGTACCGGCTGCTGTCGGAACGTATCACGCAGGCCATGGCGGCGCATTTCGCCGATGCGCCCAACGTGATCGGCTGGCAGACGGACAATGAGTTCGGCCATCCGGTATGTTACTGCGAGACATGCCGGCGGACATTTCATGAGTGGCTGCGACGCAAGTACCACGACGTGGACGGCTTGAACAAGGCCTGGGGCACCCATTTCTGGGGTCACCTGTACCGCGACTGGGATGAGATCCCCATCCCCGTGGATGCGGCTTCGCACAATCCAAGCGCCTGCCTCGACTGGCAGCGTTTCTTCTCGTGGCTGAACGTGCGCTTCCAGCACGATCAAGTGAAGATTCTGCGTGCGGGTTGTCCGAAGCACTTCGTCACCCATAATTTCATGGGGTTGTTCAGCGACTTGAATTATTACGACCTGGCGGAAGACCTCGACCACGTATCGTGGGACAATTATCCCATATGGGGTAAACCCGAGGTCCGGTACGGCGCCGCGGCCGGCGCCGATGTGATGCGCGGGCTCAAGAAGAAGAACTTCTGGATCATGGAGCAGAGCGCCGGGCCGGGCGGCTGGGGTTCGTTCGCGCGAAATCCGCGCCCGGGTGAAATCCGCGGCGTGTCCTGGCAGCAGGTGGCCCGGGGCGCAGACGGCATGCTCTGGTTCCGCTGGCGGTCCTGCACGGCGGGCCGGGAACAGTACTGGCACGGGTTGCTGGGGCATGATGGGCGGCCCCTGCGACGTTATCGGGAAGCCGCGCAAACCGCCGGGGAGTTTCATCGTCTGGCGAAGGAGTTGGACGGCACCACGGTCAAGGCCGACGTCGCGATGATCTACGATTACGACAGCATCTGGGCCCTGCGCATCCAGCCCGGCTTCGGGAAGAACGACTATCACCAGGCCATGCACCGCTACTACAACGCCTTGTTCCGGGCCGGTGTGAATGTCGACATGATCAAGCCGACCGACGACTTTGGCCGGTACCGCGCCGTCTTGGCGCCGGACCTGCATGTGCTGCCCGATGCGGTGGCGGTGGCGCTCGGCACGTTCGTTCGCAATGGTGGGATCCTGCTGACCGACTGCCGCACCGGGGTTAAGACGGAAACCAACCTCTGTCATGAACGCACGCTGCCGGGCTTGCTCAGTCCCGCGCTCGGGATCGAGATCCAGGAGTACGACGCCCTTCCCGAGAATGAGGCCAGCGTTGTGTGCGGCCTGGGCCCGATGGAGGGATCCTTCCATGCGCAGTATTATGCGGATTGGATCAAGACGCGGACGGCGGAGAAACTCGCCGGCTACGAGCCCTGGCACATGAAGGGATTCGCGGCGGCGACGAGAAATCGCCATGGGAAAGGGTCGGCGTACTACGTGGGAACCGTGGTGCAGGAGGACGCGTTCTACGACCGGCTGATGGGAGAGGTGTTGCGCGATGCAAAGATCCGGCCCATCGTCAATCCGCCGCCGGGCGTGGAGGTGTCCGTTCGACAGGCACGCGGGCGCAAGGTGCTGTTTCTCATCAATCACACCGAGACGCGTCAAACCGTCAAGGTGCCGGCCGGCCGGAAAGAGCTTCTCACCGGTGCGCTCACCCAAGACAAACTCACGCTCGACGTGTTTGGCGTGGCGGCGATCAAGCTGTGATGTGTCCAGGTTGAATAGGTCATGCGTTCGTGTTAGCATGACCACATGAAGACGATCACGCTGACGGATCAGGCCTACAAACGGCTCAAGGACTGGAAGGATTCGGACAAGGACTCGTTTTCTTCCATCGTGCTCAAGGTCGTTCCTGAAAAGGGCACGCTGGGGCAGATGCTGGAGGATGTCGGGCAGATGAAGCCGTTGAGCGCCAATCAGGCCAAGGTCATGGAAGAGACCGTGAAGTGGGGCAGGGATCCCGGAAAGAGCCGCGACCGATGGACTTCCTAGCGGATACCGGGTTCCTGATCGATTTATGGCGGGAGGCGGGCAAACCGGGAGCGGCGACGCGCTTCGCCCGCGCGCACGCCGCCCGGCAGGTGGGCATCTGCTGGGTGGTGGCCGGTGAGTTCATGAGCGGCGGCCTGGCCGCGAACCAGGACGCCGTTGTGATTGCGACTTTCCTGTCGCGATATCCCGTGGTCCAGTCCAATCCGCATATCGTCAGCGAATACGCCCGTCTCTTTGCCGGCTTGCGACTGCGTAACGGGCTCATCGGGCCCAATGACCTGTGGATCGCCGCCTGTGCCATCGCTTTAGATTTGCCGCTGTTGACCGCCAATGAGGCGGAGTTCAGCAGAGTCACGGGACTCAAGATCATTGCCTACCGGAAGACGAGAACGTCGGAAGGCGCATGACATGCCTCAAGCGCACGGGCACATTCCAAGCAAGAGATTGAAGACTGGCATTCGGAGTGATAGGGTTCAAATCATGACAGCATTGGCAAAGGCAGAAGTCCTGAGTTTGAGTGTTTCCGAGCGCATCCAACTCGTCGAGGATATTTGGGACAGTATTGCCGAGTTCCCTGAGGCGGTCTCTCTGAGCGATGAGATGAAAGTGGAACTTGACCGTCGATTGGACGCCTATCACCGGAATCCGGATGAAGGTTCTCCTTGGGGCATGGTGCGCGGACGCATTCGGAGTCGCGGGTGAGTCGACGGATCGTCATTCGGCCAGAAGCAGAAGAGGAGATGGCCGATGCATTCGGCTGGTACGAGGATCGTGTCCACGGACTTGGGTCTGACTTCCTCTTGTGCGTCGACGCTGTGTTCCATGCCATTGTGCGCGATCCCCAGCAGTTTCCGCAGGTGCACCGTATCGTGAGATGCGCGATAATGCGCCGTTTTCCCTACGAGGTGTTCTTCGTCGATGACGCTGAACGCGTTGTTGTTCTGTCGGTATTTCATGCCAGGAGGAACCCCAAGCGCTGGCAAGAACGAATCTGAAGGGCCTGAATGGGCCGCTCGTGTCTCCCGCTGCGTTGCACCTCAGCCACAACGGCAACGTTAACCCGAACCATGAAGCCGAGCATGTAGTGAAGGGGTATTGCATGCGAATCAGTTCAACGAATCCGATGTCGCCGAGGATGCGATTCTTCTTTGCCCGGCTTTTTCCTCTGCCCTTTATCCTGATCGGCGCGCTTACGCTGTACCATGGCGCCAAGAGCCTGCAGCGGGCCCGGGAGAGTGTTTCGTGGCCGACGACCGAGGCCGTGATCCAGCGCTCGTCGGTTGAATATCATCGGGGCAGCAAGGGCGGGGGTACCTATCACGCCGAGATCCTATACGAGTTCACGGTCAACGACCGCGTGTTCAGCAGTGATCAGGTGGCTTTTGGCGATTATGGTTCCAGCAACCCGTCCCATGCCCGGCGCATCGTGAACAACTATCCGCAGGGCAAGAAGGTCGCCGTACACTATCAACGGGAGAATCCGGAAGTGTGCGTCCTGGAGCCCGGGGTGAAGGCACAGGCCTGGTTTCTGCCTGGCTTTGGACTGGTCTTTTTTGTCGTTGGATGCCTGATGGCTGTGTTCCTGCCCAGGCTGATGGCCAACTCAATTCCCCGGGATTCGGGATCGAACCTGAGCGCATGAAAGGATGGAACGGCAGTTATGATTCCTATTGATCTGACCGGTAAGGTGGCGCTGGTGACCGGGGCGACCGGTGAGTTGGGGCGGGTGATGGTGCGCACGCTGGCGAGGGCCGGCGCGGATGTCGCCATCCACTACCATGGTAACCGCGTCCAGGCCGACAAACTGGACGCCGAGTGCCGAGCCATGGGCCGGCGCGTGGTCATTGTCCAGGCCGACATCACCGTAAAACGCGACATCGAGGGCATGCGGGAGACGGTCAGGAATGCGATCGGTATGCCGCACATCATTGTGAACAACGCGGTCATTCAGTACCACTGGACCTCGGTGCTCGAACAGGCCGAGGCCGACTACGAAAGCCAGTTCCGGTCCTGCGTGCTGCAGAATGTCCTGATGGCCAAGGCCTTCGTGCCGGCCATGAAGGAGAAGGGTTGGGGACGGGTCATCGGCATCAATACGGAGTGCACGATGCAGTGCGGGAAGAGCCAGTCGGCCTATGTGGCCGGCAAGGCGGGCATGGACCGTGTGTTGCGGGTTCTGGCGAAGGAAGTCGGCGAGCATGGCATCACCGTCAACCAGGTGGCGCCGGGCTGGACCCTCAGCGAGAGTCAGCGCGCCCCGGGGGCGGGGACGCCGACCACGTATCAGGACAGCGTGCCGCTCAAGCGCCGCGGCACGGACCAGGAGATCGCCAACGTGGTTGCCTTCCTGGCTTCCGACCTGGCCAGTTTCATCACGGGCGCCTACGTGCCGGTGTGCGGCGGCAATGTCATGCCGACGATCTGAGCCCGCCGATGGGAGTGCCCCCGAATAACCCGATGTTCCGCCCCCCGGCGGAGGCGGACAGCCTGATCCTGCAAGTGGATCAGGGCTGCCCTTACAATCGCTGCACTTTTTGCGGCATGTACCAGGGTCTCTCCTATCAACGCCGGACGCTCCCCGACATCCGCCTCATGATCGCCGACGCGGCCCGGCACGGCCGCGACACCCGGCGCGTCTTCCTCGCGGACGGCGATGTCATGAGCCGCCCCTGCGTGGACTTACGGGCCATTCTGATTCTGTTGAATGAACACTTTCCTCAACTCGCACGCGTCAATCTCTATGCCACCGGCAGGGCCATCGGATCAAAGACCGACGCTGAACTTCAGGCGTTACGGGGTTTGAAACTCCATACCCTGTATCTCGGGCTGGAAAGCGGCGACGAAGCGACGCTCCGGGCGGTGCGGAAGGGCGAGACCGCCGCCGGGATGGTTGAAGCCGGCCGCCATGCCCAGGCGAATGGTCTGCGGGTCTCCGTCATGATCCTGCTCGGCCTCGCCGGCCAATCCCGCTTCCGGGAACACGCGCAGGCGACGGCGCGTGCGCTGAATGCGATGCAACCGCGGCTGCTCGCCGCCCTGCGGGTCGTGCCGATTCCCGGCACCGAGTTGCACGCCGACGTCGCCTCCGGCCGGTTTGTCCCGGTCACCGAGCACCAGGCGATCGAGGAATTGCGTCTGATGGTGGAGGGCCTGGACCTCACCAACACCGTGTTCCGGGCCAATCACAGTTCAAACGTCATTCCGTTCGAAGCGCGATTCCCCCGTGACCGGGAGCGTCTGCTGGCCCAACTCGATCTGCTGCTGGCCTCGGGCCATCTCGACACCGAGTCTCCCAGCGAGCTGCCCTTGTGGCTGTGAGTGTCGTCCTGTTCGCCTCCTCTTGGCATCTCCGGTTGTCAGGGAGGGCGAGGGGCGTATCATGGGGGAGTCATGGAAGGAGGGATGGCGATGGAACCGACGCTGAATCCAATCGAAATCCGGGTGTTGGCCTGTCTCGTCGAGAAGTCACTCTCGACGCCCGAGTACTATCCACTGACGCTCAACGCGTTGATGGCCGCGTGCAATCAGAAATCGAACCGCGATCCCATGATGCAGGTGTCTGACCAGGACTTGGTGAGCGCGCTGGATTCCTTGCGTGACCGTCAACTGGCCTGGTCGGTGACAATGGCGGGGAGTCGCGTCCCCAAGTACCGTCACCGCATCGAGGACGTCTACCCGTTGATGCCGCCGCAACTGGCGGTGCTATGCGAACTGATGCTGAGGGGTCCGCAGACGGTGGGCGAACTCCGCACCCATGCCGGCCGCCTTTGTGGCCTGGCCGATGTTGCGGACGTGCAGACCATCCTCCAGCAACTGATGACTTGGACGGGCAGTCCCCTGGCCGCCGTGGCGCCCCGTCGTCCCGGCCAGCGAGAGGTGCGTTACACTCACCTGCTGGGCGGGCCGGTGCCGGCGGAGGCAGAGTCAGAGCCGCTGGCCGCCGAGCCCGCCCGCCTGAATGTTGTGACTGAGAACGAACGTATCGCCACGTTGGAAACCAAAGTGGCGGTGCTTGAGGACGAATTGGATCGCCTGGAAGCCCAAGTCGCCGATTTGCTCAGCCAGTTGAAGTAACCACGTGGTGGAGACGGTCATGATCCGACTGGGGCTGTGTTGTGTGTTTCTGCGGGAGCCGATCAGGTTCCGGCAGACGACGGCCATGGTGTTGGGCCGTCGATCTCCTGCCGCCCGACGCGAGGCGCTCGGCGAGATCGCCCTCCACAACGCGGAGGCCTTGCGGGCTGCCGTGGAGTACTGCGCGCGGCAGGGGATCGGCGCGTTCCGCATCAATAGCCAGATCCTGCCGCTGAAGACGCATCCCCGGTACGGCTATGACGTGTCCGAATTGCCCGGCGGAAGTGAGATTGTCCGGGCTTTCCGGCGTTGCGGCGCGCTGGCGCGCGCCAAGTCCATACGGTTGTCGTTCCATCCCGATCAGTTCGTAGTGCTCAATTCGCCGCGACCGGAGGTGGTTGAGGCCTCCATCCGGGAACTGGAATACCAGGCCGAAGTCGCGTCCTGGGTCGGGGCCGATGTCATCAACCTCCATGCCGGCGGGGCGTACGGCGACAAGCCGGCGGCGCTCGGCCGACTCCGGACCGAACTGGCGCGGCTGCCGCGTGTCGTGCGCTCACGACTCACGCTGGAAAACGACGATCACAGTTACACGCCGTCCGACCTGTTGCCGTTGTGTCGCGAGATGAAAGTGCCGTTGGTCTACGACGTTCACCACCATCGCTGTCTGCCGGATGGATTGACGGTCGAGGCGGCGACGGCGGCGGCCTGCCAGACCTGGACGCGCGAGCCGCTGGTCCATGTGTCCAGTCCGCTGGGCGGCTGGCGTAGCCGCACGCCGCGGCGGCATGCCGACACCATCCAACCGCGCGACTTTCCCTCCTGCTGGCTGGGGCTGGCGCTGACGGTGGAGGTGGAGGCCAAGGCGAAGGAATTGGCGGTGCGGCGTCTTGCGCGATGGCTGGCGGGTCGTGCGATTCACGGCTGACTGGCGATCAGCGCCTGCATGTCCTCCGGCAGCGGCGCGTGCAGGTCGAGCAGGTCCCGGGTGACCGGATGCCGGAAGCGAAGCCGTTCGGCGTGCAAGGCCTGGCGATTGAGGCGCAGGCGCAGGCGGTCGTGGTCGGTCAGCGCGTCCGTGCAGAACCCCAGGAAGAGCGCCGGGTCCACGCCATACAGTTTGTCGCCCACGAGGGGATACCCCAACGCCAGCAGCGTGGCCCGGATCTGATGCCGGCGCCCGGTGTCGAGTTCCACGCGCACCTCGCTCAGTGGACCGCGTAACGCCACGCGCTGCAGGCGCGTGACGGCCCATTGGCCGTCGGGAGGGGCGGGACTGTCCGGCGCCGCAGGGATGAATCGCCGCCGTTTGCGGACCGGGCCGGGCTCATCCTCCACCATCCACCCGGTGGCGGTAACGCGGTCCGGGAAGGCTCCTTCCACCAGCGCCACATACTGCTTCTCGACGCGCCGCGCGATGAAATCGGCCCGGCAACGTTTGGCGGCGGCGGGGGTGCGGGCAATGACCACCAGTCCGGATGTTTCGCGGTCGATGCGGTTGACGAAGATAGGGGCGTCCAGTCCCGCCTCCCGTTTGGCCCAGGCCCAGAGGGTGTGTTCAAAGTAGCGCCCGCAGGGGTGACACACCAGATTGGGCGGCTTGTTCACCACCAGCAGGGCGTCATCATCGAACACCACGCCGACATCGAAGCAAACCGCCGGTTCGGTGGCGTCCGGGACGACGTAATCGATCCGGTCGCGATAGTTCAGCACGCGTTCCGGCGCGACGGCCTCATCGTTGACGCGGACATGGCCCGCCACAATCCGGTCCCGCCATTCCTCCCGGGCATGGTACGGGAACCGACCGACGAGGAAGTCGAGCAGGCTGGCGCCGGCCCGGTCCTTGGGCATCTGGTAGCGGACGCGACGTTTCATGGACCGGTCAGTGATTGGCGCGGGGCGGGGCGCGAGTTGGATCCCGCGGGATGACGGGCAAGCGGGCCTTCGAGGGGAGGTGGAGGGGACGAAGCGGGTGGGGATGCGCGGGATCCCGGTGGTGTGCGGCCAGGGCCTGATAGGTGAGGGTCAGGGCGGTTTTGTCGCCATGGTTCCTCAAGGCCTGGGTGCCGCGGTGGTAGAGGGTTTCCGCCCGCGGCAGGTCGCGGAGGTTTTCCATGGCGATGTCGATCATCTTGATGTAGGCATCCAGTTCGTGCGGGAAATCCTTGGCAATCTCGTCGAGGCGGGCCAGCGCGCCCTCGTAGTCGCCCCTATCGCGAAGCGTCTCGGCGATGCCGTACAGGGGCGCGGGATGGTCTGCGTGCCCGGAGGGTGTGTAGAGGGAGCCCCTTGGCTCGGTAATCCATTCGGCGATGGCGGGGGCCACAATGACGGCCCCGGTGATGAACAGGACTATGCCGAACAAGGCCGAACCGGCCGCCGCCCACTCCCCGCTGGCGCGGGTCACGACCAACCATCCGACCACGAAGAAGGGAGCGGCGCAGGCCAGTGCGATCAGGAGTGATCGTCGAATGAAGGAAAAGCTAATCATCTTTCGTCGAATCATGCGCCGTGGGCCGCCGTTGTGTCAACTGGGTGTGTTGCAGGTGTGTTGCAGGTCCGCCTTGACTCCCCCCTCCGGCATGGCAGAGTGTGCCGTCGTCTCAAGAAGGAAACTCCATGTCTGTTTGGAATGAGCTGAGTGACCGTGTGCTATCCGGCGGAACGCTTGCCCGTGATGAAGCGCTGTCTGTGTTGGCGGCGCCCGAGGATGAGCTGCTGGAGGTACTTGCTGCGGCGTATGCCGTGCGACGCCGGACTTTCGGGCGGGGCGTGACCCTGCACGTCATCCGCAACGCGCAAAGCGGCATCTGCACGGAGGACTGCGCGTACTGCAGCCAGTCGGCCGCCGCCACGAGCGACATTCCCCGTTATCCCCTGCAAACGGTCGAGGACATTGTCGAAGGCGCACGCGAGGCCGCCCGGCTTGGCGCCATCCGCTACTGCATCGTCATCAGCGCCCGGGGCCCGGCTGAGGCGGAACTCGACCGGGTGTGCGAGGCGGTCCGCCGCATCAAGCGCGAGCAACCCATCCAGCTTTGCACGTCGCTGGGGTTGCTGACGTTGGAGCAGGCCGCCCGGCTCAAGGCGGCAGGCGTGGACCGCTACAATCACAATCTCGAAACGGCCGAGCGTTTCTACGCGCGGATCTGCGGCACGCACACCTATGCCGACCGTGTGGCCACGGCGCGCCGGGCCAAGGAGGCCGGGCTTGAGCTGTGCAGCGGCGGCCTGATCGGCATGGGCGAGACGGCGGAAGACCGGGTCGATCTGGCCTTTGCCTTGCGCGAACTGGGGGCCGACTCGATCCCGGTCAACTTCCTGGACCCGCGGCCCGGCACGCGGCTGGAGGGTCTGACGCGCATCCGCCCCGTCGAAGCGCTCAAGGTGCTCGCCATGTTCCGCTTCGTGAATCCCGACCGCGAAATCCGGATCGCCGGCGGGCGGGAGGCGGTCCTGGGCGCCATGCAGGTGCTGGCGCTCTATCCCGCCAATTCGATGTTCACGCGCGGCTATCTCACGACCGGCGGGCAAGGCGTTGAGGCGGACCGCGCCATGATCGAAGCCGCGGGTTTCGAAGTCACGGCGCTGATCGAATGAGCCGCTGAGCAAACGAAAGGCGGGGCGAAAACCGATGGTTTCCACCCCGCCACCTGTTGTCCCGCCCGCGTCTATTCCGCGACCGGCGCTGCCTCCGGCGCCTTCTCCAGCGTGACGCCGGCAGCTTCCATCTCCTTCACATACTTGGCCGGGTCCTTCTTGACGGCCTTGATGCACATGCGGCAGCAAACGTAGATACGCTTGCCTTCGCAGTCCACGAAGAGCTTCTTATTGATTGCGCTGCCCTTCATCACCGGGCACGTCGTCTGCGGGGTGATTGCCTTCACTTCCGCCGCGGCATTCGTTGCGCTGCCTGCCGCCCCATCGGCCCATATGACCGCGCCCATTGCCAATACCAGACTCGCCACGATTCCTGTCATGCGTTTCATTCGATCCCTTCCTTTCGTTGTTCCCGTTTCCATTTCCATTCCTCGACAGCACAGAAGACGCACGGCACGATGAACAGCGTGATCACGCTTACCGCCATTCCGCCCACCGATGGGATGGCCATCGGTTTCATCAGGCAGCGGTGAGGGTCTTCATGGTGTTCGCTCCGTCGACGGCATGCTGCTCATGTTGCACGTGCGGCACAGGTGGGTGTCGATCAGCGCGTCGAACCGGTGGCGCTGTTCGTCGGCGAGCACCGTGCGCACGCGCCGGATGTGGTCCAACGTGCCGCGTTCGCTGTCGGCATAGGCGCGCGACACTTCGGCCAGGAGGGCTTCGGCCTGTGCGGGATCATTCGTCGGTGCCAGGACCGTACGGGCGAGGCGGGCGCGGGCGTCGCAGTGCCGGGCGCAGCAGTCGCTCAATTGACCGCCCAGGGCGGTATTGAGGTCGCGTATCGCACCCATTTGCGCCGGGCTGAGTCCGAGTTCCCGGGTGAGGAAGGAGAGATCGGCCAATCTGTCGAGCGTCGGGGGTACGGTGCGTTTGCACAAGCAACGGCACGCGATGCCGTACGCAAGGGCGCCGACCACGACGGCGACAACGAGAAGCATGAGCCAGCGCTTCATTGAGGGCCTCCTGCGAGCATGGATAGATAGGAACCGGCGAGGGTGTCACGATGCAGCAACGGCGTGGCCGCGTCCTGCTCGCGCGCCGCGGGTCCCGGAGCAAAAGCCAGCCAGACGCCCGTTACGATGCCCACGACGGCGGCCGCGGCCGCGCGCAACCCGTAGTCCGGCAACCACCCCGCGAGCCCGCGGGGCAAGTCCCTGGCCAGGCCGAACACGGTCACGGTTGAAGAGGCGGGCTCGGACGCCCGGCGGATGCGACGCCACACGGCGTCCTCGAAATCCGGACGCGCCCCCGGCCCCTGCCATTGCTGCAGCAGGGCGTTCAATGAGGCATCCGGCTCCCGGGAATGCTGCCGGTTCCGTCCGAATAACTGTCCGAGCAGGTTCATATACTAGCCTCCTGACAGGTATAACGCCGCCGCCGGAAGAAACACTCGCGCGCGTCCCGGACAGAGTGAAATCTTGACGCGAGGCAACCGGACGGGCAGCATGCAAACGACCCGGTCGCGACCCGGTCGCGAAATGTGACCGCCCATGCAGGAGCCCCATGCCGACACTGGACTGGATTGGAAAACAGGCGGTGGTGAATCATCACCACACCGTGCCGTTTCATCTGCTGAAGGACGTGCCGGACCTGTCGGTCGGCGACCCTGGCACCGGCAACCTGATCGTGCAGGGCGATAACCTGCTCGCGCTCAAGGCCCTGCTCCCGTACTACGCCGGCCAGGTGAAGTGCATCTACATCGACCCGCCCTACAACACCGGCAACGAGGGCTGGGCCTACAACGATAACGTCAACAGCCCCCTCATCCGCCAGTGGCTCGGTAAAACCGTGGGCAAAGAAGCCGACGACCTCTCCCGCCACGATAAGTGGCTGTGCATGATGTACCCGCGACTGGCACTGCTGCGGGAGTTCCTGCGGCAGGATGGGGCGATCTTTGTCAGCATCGATGATAATGAGGTCCAGGCATTGCGCTACGTGATGGATGCCGTGTTCGGGCCGGGCAACTTCATAACGACCGTCCTCTGGCAAAAGGTGTATTCACCCAAGAATACGGCGTGTGCCGGGGTGTCGGCATCTACCTGCTCTACAACGGCATTCTGGGCGACAAGACGGCCAACGGCGGCAACGTGTTGACCCGCGCCGTACTGGCGCGGTTGCCGGCGCACGACGGACCCAAGGTTGTCTGCGGCGCCGGTTGCCTGCTGGGCGAAGAACGGCTGCGCGCCGAGCGCATCACGTTCCGTCAGACGCCATATGAGGTGAAGACGACATGAAGAAGACCTCCGGAATACTCGAGATCGATGGACTGCGCAGCCAGATCAAGGTGATTCGTGGGCTACCCGTGATCATGGATGCCGATTTGGCCCGTGCCTATGGCGTGACTACCAAGGCACTGAACCAGGCGGTCAAGCGAAACCACGATAGGTTTCCAGGAGAATTCGTGTTTCTGCTTGCGCCGCAAGAGGTTGCAGACTTGAAGTCGCAAACTGTGACTTCAAGTGTCTTGAGGAACCGGTCACAATTTGTGACCGGTTCGGCTAAGTATCGCGATCCCCGGTTCCCTCCCTATGTCTTCACCGAACATGGCGCCCTGATGGCATCCATGATCCTCAACAGCCCACGGGCCGTTCAAATGAGCGTGTTCGTTGTGAAGGCCTTTGTCGCGATGCGCTCCCTTCTGGTGACTCAGCATGGACTTGCGCAGAAATTGGCCGACTTGGAGCGCACGCTGACCGAGCGACTGGACACGCACGAGCACGCCATCACGGACATCATTCAGCAAATCATGCGCCTGCTTGCGCCGGCATCTGAGCCAGAGCCGGAACCCCCGCGCCCGCGCATCGGATTCGACGTAAGGGAAGGTCGGGCGGCCTACGGGACGCGGCCGGCGCGGCGCAGGACCGGGAAGGGGCGTCCATGATCCAACTCAAGGACTATCAACACCGGGTGCTGGACTCGCTGCGGGAATTCCTGTCCGAGTGCGCCCGCACACACGATCCCGAGAATTCCTTCGAGGCGATCACGGCCAAGGTTTACGGACGTCCCTTGGGGTACATCCAGGTCCCTGACCCGCGCTTTGCCCGCATGCCTTATGTTTGCGTGCGGGTGCCGACCGGTGGCGGGAAGACGCTGCTGGCCGGACCAGCGATCCCGAGGGCCGCAAGGTGTACGGCGGCGACAACGGGCACATGAAGGAACTGGTGGCCGCCATCCCGCCCGAACGGTTCGAGGAGATGGATAAGGGGCCGGATGGGCGGCCCGCCCCTTCGTTGATCAACGTGCTGCGTCACCGGCGCCCCATTGTGATCGTGGATGAGGCGCACAACGCGCGCACGAAACTGTCGTTCGCGACGCTGGCCAACACGCTGCCGTCCTGCATCATCGAGTTCACGGCCACGCCGGATACAAGCGAAAGCGCGTCGAATGTGCTGCACCGCGTGTCGGCGGCGGAACTGAAGACCGCCAACATGGTCAAACTGCCGCTGGGGTCGCAGCCGCAGACGGTGACGGTGGGGGTGGGCAACGTGGATGCCGGCAGAGCGCAAGCCTATGCGGGCGATCTCGCAGGCAAGGTGCGCGTGGATGCGGAAAAAAGGATCATCACGGTCTTTGTTCCCTTGGAGGCAGGCGACGAAGAGAAACTCCTGGCCTGTGTGAAGACGGAAGGCGGTCGCGCGGCGGTTGCCGCCGCGGCGGAGACCGTTCGTCAGATTGAACGCGCGTTCGGCGATGGCAAACCGCGCGTGGCGACGCCTTACGAACTGCAGGCCGACTTCTTCGCGCCGCGGACGGCGACACGCCGTCCCTCCCCGAAGAGGCGATGAAGACGCGTCACTTCTCCACGCGAACGGCTATTCCAGCAAATGCGCCAGGCGGTGCCGGAGGAATTGCCGCGCCCGGTAGAGGCGGGATTCCACGGATTTGGGCGAGCATTTGAGGATGCCGGCAATCTCGGCCGTCGAGCGTTGTTCGTATTCGGCCAGCACGAGGGCGGCGCGTTGGTCTTCGGGAAGATTGGCCACGGCGGCGGCAATCTCTGCGCCGGTGTCCCGGTCGCCGGCGTTGTCGCGCGCCGTTCGGCCCGGCCCGGCCAGGGACTCGCCCCGGTCCTCCCGTGCGTCCAAGGAGTCGGCCGGGTGACGTCGACGGTGGCGCAGACGGTCGAGCGCGGCGTGACGCGCCACCTGGAACAACCAGGTGGAAAACGCGGCCGTGCCCTGGCGTACCCCCTGAGCACAGATGGCCCGATACGCCCGGACGAAGACATCCTGGGCCACATCGTCGGCCTCGGCCGCGTCGCCGATCATCCGGAATACGAAGTCCCTGATAGGCCGTTGGTAACGGCCCATCAACCCGTCGAAGGCCCGGTCATCGCCTGACTGGATCCGGTTGACCAAGTCCCAGTCTGGAAGGTCGTCTGGCACCAGTCGGACTGTACCGCGCAGACGGGGCGGCGGCAAGGGTGAGGAGCCATCCAGACGGGACGGGGTGTTCCACCCGGTAGAGCCGGCTTTATGCCGGCTACGCGCATGGCCGGGATAAACCCGGCCCTATCAAGAGGACTCCTTCACGGGCATCGTCAGAAGGAGAACTGCAGCGAGACGATCGGCAGACGGGCGGGATCGGGGGTAAACGTTGCGCCGCCCATGATGCCGTCGGCACAGTCCCGGACTTGCGTCTCGTTGTAGCGGTGGGCGGCATCGAGCCCGCCATAGATGCTGCCGGAATACCACGTCAACTCGAAGAAGCTGATCACGGCGAATCCGCCCCACTGGTCGTCTTCGGCGGTCTTGGCCATGCCGAAGATGAAGAGGCCGTTCAGAATCAGGGATCGCGCCCCGTTGGCGTATTCGCCTGAATAGGCATAGCCCAGACCTGGAACCAGTCCCAGGAGTCCGCCAACCCAGGGTTTTTTGCGGGGGACGGACGAATAACGCTTCAGGGCGGCAAGCGCGTTGGTTTCGATGCCGCCGGACAGAGCTTCGCCCGCGGCGCGGACATCGCCGGATCGAAGTCGTGCCACCGCCGAGCGGCGGGCGGCATAGCGTCGCCAGTCGGTCGCGTTTTCGCCGGCCGCCGCAGGGGGAACGGATGTCTGGAAGTAGAAGTCGGCTTCCTTCCACTGGCAGTTAAGGAGGGCGAGTTCGCCGCGCAGCAGGACCGCTTCGGCCTGGAACCGCGGCGAGGCGGCGTCGGACCGGTCGAGCATGGCGGTGGCCGCCACGGGATCGACGGTGTGGCGGTATTCGTCCGCCGCCGCCCAGTACCACCCGGACGAGTCGTCCGGGGCAGCGGCATCGAGCGCGAGTCGGCGGTACTCGATGGCGGCATTGAGGTGGCGTCCCTCGGTATGGAGTTCCAGGGGCAGGGTCGAGGGGGCGGCGAGGGCGGAAGACCACGGCAGCAGAAACAGGAACGCCCAACGGCGAAACCAGACAACAGTCAAGGTGCCGGATCCGGGCGTGCGATCAGAGTGGTTCGCCATGGCTGATATCCGCCGTCTACACCGCTTCCGGCGGCGTGCGCGCCAGCGTCATCGGGTCGCTGGTTTCGGTTGAGAACGGTTTGAGCCGCATGCCGAACGTGACCTCCTCGGGCCTGAGCAGGTATTCGGGCAGGGGCCCCGGCCCGCAACTGTTGCTGCCCAGTGGTGCCTGGCGGTAGTCGAGGTTCAGGATCGTCTCGTTCCGTGGCACGAGTTCGTGCGCATGCGTCGCCTGCACGAAGTCCTCGGCGGTGTGGTGATGGGCGCTGACCTCCAGTTGCGGCATGCCCACGGCCAGCAAGCCGAGGCCGCGCATGTCCGTCACGGCCGCCCAGCGTACGGCCGTCTTGTTGCCGTTTTCCTGGGGCCGGATGTACGGGACATACTGTTCCTGCACGGCGCCGCGGAACACATCCACGCGCCCGCTTTCCTGGCGGTCGATGTGCGTCTCGTGGGGGCCGCGCCCGTACCAGGTGAACCGGTCCAGGCTGCCCGGCAGGCGCACGCGCAGGCCCAGCCGCGGCAGCGGCGGCAGATCGGGCTTCGGCGTGACGCATGACTGAATCACGATGTCGCCGGTTCCGTAGATCAGCGTGCGGAAATCGACCTGGAACGCGGGCCGCAAGGCGCGGGCGCCGTACACGGCGCTCATCTCGATGACCACCGCCTGCCTGCCCAGCGGCGTGACTTTCAACCCCGCGATGCGTTGCAGCAACCGGTCAAGGCCGACCTTGCGCCATTGGCTGGAGGCCTTGTCCGCCCCTCCCATGGTGCCGTCGTTGTCGGTCGGCGCCCGCCAGGCCTGGAATTGCGGACCCTGCGTGACCAGCGGTGTGCCCTCGTAGAGCCATTCGCGGATCACGCCGGCATGTTTGTCGAAGACCAGGCTGAACGTTTCGGCCACGATGCGCACATCGGCATCCGTCTCCTTGCACGTCAGCGCCGGCATCCGGCTGACCGGTAGAGAGTGCGCAGCCGTCTTGAGGGAGGGCAGTTCGAACTGCGCCCACGCCACTTCATGGCCGCGTGCGGCCCAGGGCGTCTCACGCTTGAGTTCGAAGGACAGCATCAGCCAGTAGTCGGCTGGGTCGGCCTCCTTGGGCAACTTCACGGGGACGGTCGCCACCGCCTTGGACCGGGCGGCGACCTCGGGAAGTTCCAGCACTCCCTCCTGCACCGTCCGCCCGTCGCGTTTGACGGTCCAGCGGCATTCGAACGAATCGAGCCCGGCGAAATCCTGGCGGTTATGGAGTTCCACCTTGCCGCGCCGCAGGTCCACGGCGGTCACCGCCACCGGCTCCAGGATCTTCTTGTACTCCGTCAGCCCCGGATGCGGGATGCGGTCGGGAAAGATCAGCCCGTCGATGCAGAAGTTGCCGTCATGCGGCTGCTCGCCGAAGTCGCCGCCATAGGCGAACCCCTTGCGGCCGTCGGGCCAGGTCCGGCGGAGGCCGTGGTCGGTCCACTCCCACACGCAGCCGCCGATCAGGCGCGGGTATTTCCAGATGGCGTCCCAGTATTCCTTGAGGTTGCCGGGACTGTTGCCCATGGCGTGGGCGTACTCGCACATGAAGAATGGCCGCGCATCGTCCGTCTTCTCGCCCTGCTGGATCAGGTTGGGGACGCTGGTATACATCTGGCTGACGATGTCGACGACGGGTGCGTTGCCGGCGCCTTCGTAGTGGATGGGACGGGTCGGATCGATGGCGCGGATGGCGGCGGCCATGGCATCGTGGTTCGGGCCGTAGCCGGACTCGTTCCCAAGCGACCACATAACGATGCAGGGATGATTCTTGTCGCGTTCGGCCATGCGGACGGCGCGATCGACGAACGCGTTCTTCCACGCCGGGTCGCGTGCCGGGATGTCGTCGTCCACATAGCCGTACCCGTGCGACTCCAGGTCGGCTTCGTCGACGATGTAGAGACCCATGGCGTCGCACAGGTCGTACCAGCGCGGGTCGTCCGGGTAATGCGAGGTGCGCACGGTATTGATGTTGTGCTGCTTCATCAGGACGATGTCGCGCACCATGTGGTCGAACGGGACGGTGTGGCCGAGGTCGGGGTGCGATTCGTGGCGGTTCACGCCGCGCAGTTTGACGGGGCGACCGTTGACCAGCAACTGGCTGTCGCGGATTTCGACCTGCCGGAAGCCGACGCGGACGCTGCGGACTTCCAGCACGTCACCGTCGGCGGTCGCCAGGGTCAGGATCAGCGTGTAGAGGTTCGGTTCCTCCGCATTCCAGAGTTTCGGGTGACGGACGGCGGCCTGGAAGGCGACCTCGGTGTCGTCGCCCGCTGCGGCGCGGAGGTCCGCGGCGGCCGCCTGTTCCAGAACGGTGCGGCCATCGGCATCGACGAGGGCCGCGTTAAGGGTGAGGGTGCGGCGGGCGTGGGCGGCGTGGTTATGCACCAGGGCGCGCACATCGAGGGTGGCGTTACGGTAGTTGCGGTCCAGCAGCGTGCGCACGCGGATGTCGCGAAGCCGGACATCGGAGGTCGCATAGAGGTAGACATCGCGGAAGATCCCGCTCAGCCGCCACATGTCCTGATCCTCCAGGTATGTGCCGTCCGACCATTGGAGCACCCGGACCGCCAGCCGGTTCTCGCCCGGTTTCAGGAAGGCCGTGATGTTGAACTCGGCAGGCATGTGCGGCACTTTGCTGAACCCGGCCTCATGGCCGTTGATCCACACAGTGAAGCAGGAATCGACGCCCGCGAAATGGAGGAAGACCTGGCGGCCCTTCCAGTCG